>JBFWWQ010000240.1:0-5602 GCA_050246095.1 Pseudorhodoplanes sp. | reverse complement strand
AGCGCCTCGGCCATCTCGGGGGCGTCCGCGAAGCGGTCGACCATGTCGATGAGCCCGGCCTCGACCGCGGCGTCATCGCCGAGCGCGGCATTGACCGAAAGCCGCTGGGCGTAGAGGGCGCGGTCCTCGGGCGCGAGGCGGAGCGCCTCGTCGATCGCCAGGAGCGCCTTTTCGAAGTTCTGCGAGCGGATCAGGTCGTCGATCACCACGCGGTGCAGAAGAAGGTTCGCCGGCGCCGTCTCCAGCAGGTCGCGCGCCTGTTGCGATGTCGCGACGATGGCGCCGGCGTCGTTCGCCTCGGCGGCGATGGCATAGTCGGCCGCAACCTTGATCGCCTTGAGATCGGCGTCTTCGGCGCTCTGCTTCAGTGCCTCGCCGGCATAGCGCTGGGCGGTCTTCCAGTCTCCGGCGTCGGCGGCGACCGCGGCGAGCGCCTTCTGCGCCTCATGGTCGTCGGGGTATTGCTCGACCAGCCGCAGGTACTGCGAGAACGCTTCGCGCAGGTTGCCGCGGCCGCGCTCCGCCTCGGCATAGGAACGGCGCGCTTCCTTGTGGGTTCCGTCAAGCTGGAAGACGTTTCGGAACTCCACCAGCGCGCGCTCTATATCGCCCGACTGAAGGTAGGAAAGCCCGGCCTGGTAATGCTTCTCGGCCCTTTCCTTCGCGGAATCGCAGGCCGATAGAAGCATCAGCCCGGCGGTAAGCGCGACTGTCGTCAGGATCTTGCGAAGAGCCATCCCAATTCCTCGATGCGCCGGCCCGTCATCCCGCCCCCCTGCGGGTCTCTGGCCGGCAAACGCCCCCACGTTCCTGTTCCGGAGCCTTTTGCCCGACCGTGCCGGGCGCGTCAAATCAATATCCCGTCCCCTTGATCACCACTCGCATCGTGGCGAGGAGAAGCCTGAGATCGGTCAACAATGATATGTCTTCCTCATACTCACGATCGAATTCGGCACGTTTCGAGAACTCGACCTCGTTGCGGTCGGAGACCTGCCAGGGCCCGGTAATGCCGGGGCGGAGCGCGTAGTAGGCCACCCCGCTGTAAAGCGAACGCTGCGACGGCATCATCGGCCGCGGGCCGACAAGGGACATGTCGCCCACGAGGACGTTCCACAACTGCGGCAGCTCATCCATCGAGGTCTTGCGCAGCAGGCGCCCCACCGGGGTGATGCGCGGGTCCGCCTTCAGCTTCTGCGTGCTGTTCCATTCGAGCCGCGCTTCGGGGTTGCGGTCCAGGAACTGCTCCAGCATCCGGTCCGCATCCGGCACCATCGTCCGAAGCTTCAGCATCCGGAACGTCCGCCCGCCCCGGCCCACGCGGTCGTTCCAGTAGAACGGCGACGACCCGTCCAGCGCGACGGCGAGCGCGAAGAGGAAGATCAGCGGGACGACGATGATGCCCGTCAGGACGACGGCCGTGATATCAAGCGCCCGCTTGCCGAAATTGCGATAAAGGCCGCCCCGCCTGGGGACGTTCACGAGGCCCATGGAAGCGCTGGCCATGCCAAAGTCTTCGGAAGGGTCATGGATTTGTAGCGTCATACCCTGGTTCCGGTCACGACCGCACCCACTCACACCAAAAGCACCCGCAAGGTCGCCGGTTCCGGCCCGCCGCGACAAGATGCGATTCCAAGAATGCAGCAGCACCCGACACGAATTCATATCACCTTCGCCGGCCCAGCGGAACGGAGATTTGGCTACGCCATTGCTTTTTCGCGCCTTTCCAGTCGCCCTTCCGCTGTTTGTGGTGAAGATTCCCCCATCCCGGTGCGGATGAGCCGGTCATTGTATCCCAATGCTCAACAGTCGCCGCCGATCGGGAATTTGTGCGCCCGCAGCATTGTCGGGGACGATCAGGCAAGACATTGATTCGAACACCATGTAAAAGGCTCCGGTGAGCTTGCCGGTGCCTGCCCGCGCGGCGCCATCAAGTTGACGAAGTTGTGTGGGCATTTGCCCCGTGAGTTCCGGGGCGCCCCGGGGTAACAAGTCCAAGGCGGACGGGGTCCGAGCAGGTCCGGCCGCCCGAGAAATGGATTACGGATGAACAAGGTTGTGGAGCCCACAACGGACGAAGGGAACAGCGTCGGCTTCTACATGGACTTCTTCGGGTTCCGCGAGCGTCCCTTCACGCTCGTGCCGGACCCGGATTTCCTGTTCTGGTCGCCGCAACACCGGCGCGCCTATTCGGTGCTCGAGTTCGGCATCCTCAGCCGGGCGCCGATCACGCTGGTCACCGGCGGTGTCGGCTGCGGCAAGACGACGCTCCTGCGCGAGCTCCTGCGCCAGTTCGGCAACAAGGTCACCGTGGGCCTCATCTCGAACGCGCAGGGCGGGCGGGGCGAGCTGATCCAGTGGGTGCTGAACTCGCTTGGCGTCGAATTCGACCCCAACGTCGGCTATGTCCAGCTTTTCCAGAAGCTGCAGGACTACCTGATCGACGAATACGCCTCGGGCCGCCGCGTGGTGCTGATTTTCGACGAGGCGCAGAACCTCTCGCCCGAGAGCCTCGAAGAATTGCGGATGCTGACCAACATCAACTCCGGCAAGGACGAGGTGATCCAGCTCGTGCTCGTCGGCCAGCCCGAGCTGCGCGAAATGGTGCTCGATCCTTCGCTGCGCCAGCTTGCCCAGCGGATTGCGGCCAGCTTCCACCTGATGCCGCTCGACGAGAACGCCGTGGTCGAACTGATCCGTCACCGGCTGAAGGCCGCGGGCGGGACGGGCGAGGAGGTGACCGAGGCGGCCGCACAGATGATCTATCGCACCACCCACGGCGTTCCCCGTCTGGTCAACCAGCTTTGCGACATGGCATTGCTCTATGCCTGGAGCATGGATAACCACCATGTTGACGAACACGTGGTTCAATCCGTGCTGGATGATGGAGTATTCTTTGCCGCGCAGATCGCGGCCGAGGAAGAGAAACGCAAATGAATCTGGACCTGTCCTTCTACCTCGCGGTCTTCCTGAGGCGGCTGCACTACTTCGTCATCATCTTCGCGCTGGTCACGGCGGCGGCGATCGCGGCGGCCTTCCTGTTGCCGCCGGTCTACCGGGCGAACTCGGTCCTTCTCGTCGAAAGCTCGCAGATCCCCGGCGCTCTGGCCCCGGCGACCGTCCAGGCGCAGGCGCTGGAAAAGCTCCAGACCATCCAGAACCGCCTGATGACGCGGACGAACCTTCTGGAAATCGCCCAGAGGCTCAAGGTCTTCAAGGACATGGGCAGGATGACGCCGGACGCGATCGTCGAGGCGATGCGCCAGCAGACCACGATCAGCAACAGCGCCGGCCGCGGCCAGGCGACGATCATGACGGTGGAGTTTGAGGGCGAAAGCGGCCCCGTCGTCGCCGGCGTGGTGAACGAATATGTCACCCTGATCCTGAAGGAGGACGCGGCGACGCGGACCGAACGCGCCGAGAGCACCGTCGAGTTCTTCAACCGCGAGGTTGATCGCCTTTCGGGCGAGCTTGACACGATGAGCGCCAAGATCCTCGACTTCCAGAACAAGAACGCCGATGCGCTGCCGAACACGCTGCAATATCGCCTCGGCCAGCAGACGCTGCTGCAGAACAATCTGGCCACGGTGGAAAGCGACATTGCGCGCAACAAGGACCAGAAGCAGCAGATGATCGCGCTCTTCAACGCGACGGGCCAGGTCACCGGCACCACGGCAAGCCAGACGCCCGAGGCGCGCCAGCTCGACCAGCTTCGCCAGCAGATGAACACCTACGTGGCGACCTATTCGCCGACCAACCCGAAGGTGAAGCAGCTTCAGGCGCAGATCGACCAGCTCGAAGAGATCGTGAAGGCGCAGCAGCTTCCGCCGGGCGCAGCCACGGCGCAGATGTCGCCGCTCGACATCCAGCTCGCGACCCTCGACACGCAGATCAAGTCGCTGGAAACGCAACGCCAGCAACTTCTCGACCAGTTGGCCGTCCTGAAGGATTCGATCGACAGGACGCCTGCGAACCAGGTCGCGCTCGACGCGCTGAACCGCGACTACCAGAACATCCAGCAGCAGTATAACACCGCCGTGGCCAAGCAGGCCCAGGCGGACGCCGGCGTGCAGATGGAGGTCCGCTCGAAGGGTGAACGCATCTCGGTCGTCGATGCGGCGACGGTGCCCGACCGGCCGGTCAAGCCGAACCGCGTCCTCATCGCCGGCGGCGGCCTCCTCGCGGGTGCCGGGCTTGGCGTCGCCGTGATCATGCTGCTTGAGCTTCTGAACCGCGCCGTGCGGCGGCCGAAGGATCTGATCAAGGCCTTCGGAATCACGCCGATCGCGACCATCCCCTACATGCGGACCCCGTCCGAGACGATGATGCGCCGTTCCGGTTTCGCCGCGATGCTGCTGGTCGCGGTCATCGGCATCCCGGCCATCATCTACGCGGTCCACGTCTACTATCAGCCGCTGGATGTGCTCGTGGGCAAGGTCGCGGAGAAGATCGGCATCAACATGTGACGGGCCGGGGACACCCGGTGTCCGTGGCCCGAGCGGGCAGGAGTAGCGACGCGAATGGAAAAACTGGAAGCCGCATTGGCGAAGGCGCGAGAGATGCGCCGTGCCGCGCTTGGTGCGCCGGAAGTGGTGCGCGAAAAGGTCACCCCCGGCAGCGGACAGGCGGCCGGCATCTGGACCTCGCTGCCGGAGGTCCAGCTGTCGCCGATGAAGGCGCTGCGCAATCGCATCACCGCGCTGGCCGGCAACAAGGACGCGACACCCTATGACATGCTGCGCTCGCGCACGATCCGCCTGATGAAGGACAAGGGCTGGACGCGGCTTGCCGTCACCTCGCCGGGCGCGGCCTGCGGCAAGACGACGGTTGCAATCAACCTCGCCCTCAGCCTGTCGCGTCAGAAGGACCTGAAGGTCATGCTGATCGACCTCGACCTCCGGCGGCCGTCGCTGCACAGGACCATCGGCCACATGCCGGTGCGCTCGATGCACGAGGTTCTGGAAGGCGCGGCAGGCTTCGAGGATGTCGCCGTCCGGATGGGCACGAATCTCATCCTTGCAATGAACGCCGGCCCCGCCCGTCACCCGGCGGAACTTCTGCAAAGCGCGGCGACGCGCGAGACGCTGGATTCGATCGAGCGTCGCTGGCAGCCGGACATCATGCTGTTCGACATGTCGCCGATGCTTGCGAGCGACGACAACGTCGGCTTCCTCGGCAACGTCGATTGCGCGCTTCTGATCGCGGCGGCAGAGAGCACCACGCTGTCGAACATCGACCTGTGCGAGAAGGAGCTGGCGCAGCTTACGAACGTGCTGGGGGTGGTTTTGAACAAGTGCCGCTACCAGGACGATTCCGTCGGCTATGCCTACGGCTCCTACGCCTGAGCGTCACCGCCCGCCGGACGCGCGCCAGCATCGCGCAGGCGCTGGCAGAAAAGAAAAAGGCCGGGCAATCGCCCGGCCTTCGTCATTTCCGTGGTTCGCTTCAGGCCGACTTGCGGCGGCGGCGCAGGGCACCGAGCCCGGCAAGACCGCCGAGAAGCAGCTCGCCGGCGGCCGGAACCGGAACCGGGGCGATGCCGATGCCGGCATGCGCACCGTCAGCATAGCCGAACGAGGCGGTCGTGCTGAGGAGCGTGTAGCGG
>JBFWWQ010000239.1:0-5603 GCA_050246095.1 Pseudorhodoplanes sp. | reverse complement strand
GGGATCGATTGCGCTGCGCCAGGACGGCAGCATCCTGGCGGCGTATCGCACCGGGCTCGCGCTGGTATCGCTGGAAAGCGGACAGGAGACGAAGCTTTCAAGTCCCATCGATTTCGGCATCGAGCGCTTCAACGACGGCAAATGCGACCGGCGCGGGCGCTTCTTCGCCGGCACGATGGACAAGATGATGAAGGAGACGGTCGGCGGACTGTATCGCGTCGAGACCGACCGCAGCGTCAGCAAGGTCGCCGGCGGCATCCTGCTTTCCAACGGCATCGGCTGGAGCCCGGACAACCGCATCCTGTATCACTGCGATTCGCGGCCCGGTCTGGTCTACGCCTACGACTACGACATCGACACCGGCACCCCGAGCAACCGCCGCGTCCATATCGACCTTTCGTCCGCGGGCTATCATCCGGACGGCTGCACGGTCGATGCCGAAGGCTGTCTCTGGATCGCCGAGGTCAATTCCGGCCGCGTCGGCCGCTACGCGCCGAACGGGCAGCGGGTGAGCGGAATCGATCTGCCGACCAAGCGCGTCTCCAGCGTCATGTTCGGCGGCGCCGGCATGGACACGCTGTTCATCACCACCATGCGCTACAACCTGCCGCCGGGAGATCTCGCCGCGCAGCCGCTGGCCGGGCGGCTGTTCGTCGCGCATCCCGGCGTCAAGGGATTGCCGGAACCGTATTTCGCCGGCTGAGGCGGCGCACAGCGAAGGAAAACGACATGCAGATTGCAATCGCCGAGGCGCGAAGCCTGCTCGAAGCCGCGATGGCGACGGTCGGCCATTCCGCCGCCGACGCGCGGATCATTGCCGATCACCTGATGGATTGCGAGCTGCGCGGTGTCCAGTTCGGCGGCCTGCCGCGCGCCCTCTCCATCATCGAGCGCATCCAGGGCCGTCCCGACCGGCGCGTGCCGCTCAAGGTCACGCATGAAACCCCGGTCTCCGCTTTCGTCGAGGGCGGCGACCAGGTCGGGTATCTCGTCGCGTACAAGGCCGTAAGCCTCGCCATCGACAAGGCGAAGCAGCACGGCATCGGCATCGTCGGCGCGAACGACACCTGGTACACGGGCATGTTCTCCTACTACATGGAGATGGCGGCGAAGGCCGACCTGGTCTCGATGGCGATCGGCAATGCCTCGCCGCGCGTCGCGCCCTTCGGCAGCACGCAGGGACGTTTCGGAACCAACCCGATCGCCTTCGGCTTCCCCACCCGCGAAGACCCGGTGATCTGGGATATCGGCACCTCCGCCATCATGGCGGGCGAGGTGGCGCTGGCGCTGCGCATGGGCACGCAGCTGCCCGAGGGCACCGCGTTCGACCGCGACGGCCATCCGACGCGCGATCCCAAGGCGGCCGGCGAAGGCGCCTATGCCTCCTGGGGCGGGCACAAGGGATCGGGCCTGGCCCTGTGCGTGCAATTGCTCGGCATGATGAGCAACACGCTCCCCTTCCCGCCGCTGGTCGAGGGCTGCGGGTTCCTCTTTCTGGCCATGAGCCCGGGTCTGTTCATGCCGGTCGAGAAGTTCAAGCATAACACGTCGAGCTATGCCAAGGCCGTGCGGGCGGCGAAGCCCGCCGATCCTTCGAAACCCGTGCGCATGCCGTTCGACCGCTCGGCCGCCGAGCGGCGGCGGCATCTGCAGAAGGGCAGCATCGAGGCCGCGCCCAACGTGATCGAGAAGCTGCGCACAATCGCCGGCCGCTGAGCGGCAAGCACGGCGGGGACGGGCAAACCCGGTTAGAGCATTTTCGAGCGAAGTGGGTACCGGTTCGCGTCAAGAAAATGCGATCAAACAAAGGAATCTAAAGCACGTTCCGATACCATGTAAAACGAACGTGCTTTAGCGCCGCGCTTCGCTTGCGGGCTGCGGGCCCAGCGCCCAGGCCAGCGCGCGGCGCAGGAGCACGAGCCCGGGCTGTTTCGACTGTCCGATCTGTCCGATCGTCGTCACCCAGGCCTCGTCGTCGGCTTCGGTCGAAAAGCGCTGCACCGCGACGGCTGCGAATTCGCCGGCGGTGACGCTCTCTGCCGCCGCGGCCTCGCGCACGCGCGCGACCAGCGGCAGGTCGTCGAGCGAGGCCAGGGCCTCGGCGGCAACGGCCTCGTCGTCAAAGCGCGCGAGCAGGTCTCCGAGCAGCATCGGCGCCGTTCCTCAATGCACGCGGTGCGCCTCGGCGCCCGCCATCTCGACGCCGGTGATCGTGGCGCGCGACGCAAGCCGCGCGATGTACTGGGCGATGGCGCGATGCCGCACCGATTCGACGAGATAGTT
Organism: Pseudorhodoplanes sp.; assembly: GCA_050246095.1. GTDB lineage: Bacteria > Pseudomonadota > Alphaproteobacteria > Rhizobiales > Xanthobacteraceae > Pseudorhodoplanes. The sequence continues at coordinate 3,320 of JBFWWQ010000239.1, read as the reverse complement.
CGCGATCCGGCCGGCCACGATCTCGTAGGGCAATTCGCGGCCTTCGACGCGGCGGTCGAGCCGGATGATGTGGAAGCCGTAGCGGGTCGCGACCGGCTCCGCGGACATTTCTCCCGGCGCCAGCGCCAGGAGCGCCCGTTCGAATTCGGCCGTGGTCTGGCCTTCCGTGAGCTGGCCGAGATGACCGCCTTCCGCCGCCGACGGACAGGCCGAATGCGCGCGGGCGAGCGCCTCGAACCGCTCCGGATGCGCGCGCAGCTCCGCGAGCAAGGCATTCGCGCGCGCGCGCGCCGCGCCATAGCCCGCCGCATCCCCGGCGAAGGCCGAGATCAGGATATGCGCGGCCTCGAACAGGTCCGAAGAGCGGAAGCGCTTGCGGTTCATCTCAAAATAGCGCCGGCAGGCGGCGTCGTCGGGCTCCGGCGTCGTGACCTCGCGCTCGACCAAAGTGCGGACCAGCGCCTCCTCCTCGGTTTCGCGTCGCCCTTCGCCGTCCTCGCGCGCGACCGCGTCGATCCCGCGCTGCCGCGCCTCCTGCAGCAGCAATTCGCGCACCACCAGCGAGCGCGCCGCCGCGGTCCAGGCATGCACCGGCGACGCCGCCGGATGGTTCTGGATTTCCCGCGCGATCAAATCGCGCGGGATGCGCACGCCGTTGACGGCGACATTGTCGCGGCGCGGCAAGGCGCCGTCGCGGACCGAGCAGCTCATGGCCGTCACTCCGCCGCCACGCGCGGGCGCACCGACGGCGAGCGCGCCTGGATCACGCTGCCGTTCGGGAGGTTGCGCGCCGCCATGTCGGATCGCGCCGGCCGCGACGAACGCACCACCTGATAGCCGGAACGTCCGAGATACCAGATCGGGGCGCTCCAGACATGCACCAGCCGGGTGAAGGGGAAGACCAGGAAGATGGTCATGCCGAGGAACAGATGCAGTTTGAAGATCGGGCTGGTGTCGGCGATCAGCGCCGCCACCCCCGGCTGCAGCGTGACGATCCCCTGCGCCCAGGTCATGAACTTCACCATCTCGTGCCCGTCGAGATGACCGAGCGAAACGGGAATCGTGGCCAGCCCGAAGATCAGCTGCACATAAAGCAGAAGCAGGATCGCGATATCGCCGAAGGAGGACGTGTTGCGGATGCGCGGATCGAACAGGCGCCGGTGCAGCAGCAACGTCATCCCGATGAAGCACATGACGCCCGCAACGCCGCCGACGATGATGGCCATCCACTGCTTGGCGGTGTGGGAAATGCCGATGTAGTCGAACACCCAGATCGGGGTCTCCAGTCCGACGAAATGCCCGAAGAAGATCACCAGAATCCCGACATGGAACAGGTTCGAGCCCCACATCAGCTGGCGACGGCGCAGCAGCTGGCTCGATCCCGTTTTCCAGGTGTATTGCTCGCGGTCGAAACGCAGCCAGCTGCCGATCAGGAAGACCGTCAGGCACAGATAGGGATACCAGCCGAACACCAGATTGTTGATGAATTCACGCACGGTCGTCTCCCTATCGTGTCGGCAGAATGGGTCGCTGACCCGGCGTATCCAGCCCGGGTGCCGGGCGACGGCCGGCGCGGATACGCTCGATCAGGCTGTCCTTGCAATTGTCGCCGGCGGAAGGGCCGAACCGGACCGGCTCGTCCTCCCAGGCCGCATCCAGCGCCGCGAGATCGTCGGCATCGGGGTCCGGCCCCTGCAGCATGGCGGCGACGGTCTCTCCCTTGGGCTTGTCCTTGGCGAGCGAAACCAGCGCCCGGAACACGGCCTCGTAGGAGGACTTGCGCTTGCGCAGGCGTTCGGCCAAGGCCGCGAAGATATGCGCCGGCTGCCCGAGCAGGTCGTAGGCCTCCGCGCGCGGCTGCGTGGAGAGGAATTCCAGGAACAGCGGCACGAAATCCGGCAGTTCGGTCGTGCCGATCGCCAGGCCCTTTCCGGCATACAGGTTCTGCAGGTCGATCATCGCCTGCCCGCGGTCGCGGCTTTCGCCATGCACGTGCTCGAACAGGTGCAGCGACAGCGAGCGGGTACGGTCGAACAGCAGGACGTAGCGTTCCTGCAGGTCGTAGAGATCGCCCTGCGCGAATTCCGTAAACAGCGCATCCAGCGCCTTCAGCGGCGGGCCGCCGAGCACGGCTTCGGAGCGCACCGCCTCCTGCATCTCGGCGACCGCGGCCTGCAATTCCGCGGTCGGATAGGTCAGCAGCGCCGACAGAACCTTGAACGTCCTGGTCATCACGCCACCTCGAACGGCGTGCGGGCGCGCTTCGGCGTCCCGAACAGGCTGGCCTCGCTGGTGCCGTCCGAGCAGCCATTCCCGAAGGAGAAGCCGCAGGAGCCGCGCAGGTCGTAGGCGTCCTCGCCAAGCTCGCGATGCGCGGTCGGGATGACGAAGCGGTCCTCGTAATTGGCGATCGCCATCACGTGGTACATTTCGTCGATCTGCAGGCCGGTGAGGCCGACGCGCTTGGCGATGCTTTCGTCGATCACGCCGTCGACGGTCTTGGCGCGCATATAGGCGCGCATGGCCAGCATCCGCTCGAGCCCGAGCGCGACCGGCTCCTCCTTCCCGGCGGTCAGCAGATTGGCAAGGTATTTCAACGGGATGCGCAGCGAGCGCACGTCCGGCATCTCGCCGTCATGGCCGATCTTGCCGGCGGCCGCGGCCGACTGGATCGGCGAGAGCGGCGGCACGTACCAGACCATCGGCAAAGTGCGGTATTCCGGATGCAGCGGGAACGCCACCTTCCATTCCATCGCCATCTTCCAGATCGGCGAGCGCCGCGCGCCCTCGAGCCAGGATTCCGGGATGCCGTCCGCGCGCGCCTGTTCGATCACGCGCGGGTCGTTGGGATCGAGGAAAATCTTGAGCTGCGCCTCGTAGAGATCGCGTTCGTCGGGAACGCTGGCCGCCTCCTCGATGCGATCGGCGTCATACAGCACGACGCCGAGATAGCGGATGCGTCCGACGCAGGTTTCCGAGCAAACCGTCGGCTGGCCGGCCTCGATGCGCGGGAAGCAGAAGATGCATTTCTCGGATTTTCCGCTCTGCCAGTTGTAGTAGATTTTCTTGTAGGGGCAGCCGGAGACGCACATGCGCCAGCCGCGGCACTTGTCCTGGTCGATCAGGACGATGCCGTCCTCCTCGCGCTTGTAGATGGCGCCCGACGGACAGGCCGCGACGCAGGCCGGGTTGAGGCAATGCTCGCACAGCCGCGGCAGATACATCATGAAGGTGTTTTCAAACTGCCCGTAGATGTCCTTCTGCACGCCCTCGAAATTGTAGTCCTGCGAGCGCTTGGCGAACTCAGATCGGAAGAGCGT
>JBFWWQ010000238.1:0-5631 GCA_050246095.1 Pseudorhodoplanes sp. | reverse complement strand
CCTCTCCGTAGACGAGTTCGTGGAGAAGCCCCTCACCCGGCGCGCTTTTGCGCGCCGACCTCTCCCCGCTAGCGGGGAGAGGTGAAGGCGCGGCTTACGCCGCGATCTTCACATATTCGAAGTCGCCGGGCTTATTGTCGATACCCACCTTGGGCGCGGCGATCCAGCCGGCGAACCTGCCGCTCTCCATCTCCGGCTGCATCAGCTCGGCGATGAAGTCGCCGTCCGCCTTCGACGGCAGATAATCGTCCCGGTGCTTCGTCCAGGCGGCCTCGTCGAGCAGCACGCCGGACGGCGTCGCGTTGACGTCCCTGAACTCGCCGATCTGGCGGTGGAAGGCGACATGCGGCAGCTCCAGCTTGAACTGCACGCCGGTCTTCTCGATCACCTTGTTCCAGCGCTCGACGCCCTTGCCGCAATCGTGGGTGTAGTCGTCGCGCAGGCGCATGTTGAGCGCGGTCAGCGCCGGCTCGTCCACGCGCTTGATCGCGCCGTCGACCAGCTTCAGCACCGGATAGGTCGAGCTGGTGAGCCGGTGGTCGTCCTCGATCTTGGTCTCCTGGAAGCGGCCCTTGATGCCGGCATTGAAGGCATTCGCCGCGTTGGTCGAGACCTCCGAGCCGAACAGGTCGAGCGACAGCGAATAATGCAGGTTCAGCTTCTTCTGCACGGTCGGCAGGTCGATGACGCCGAGCGCGCGGATTTTCGCCACGTCGGTCGGGTCCTCGATCCCGGCCGCCTTCATCGCCTCGCAGGTGCGCTGGATGGTGCGCCCGATGCCGGTCTCGCCGACGAACATGTGGTGGGCTTCCTCGGTCAGCATGAAGCGGCAGGTGCGCGAGAGCGGGTCGAAGCCGGACTGCGCCAGCGATTCGAGCTGCATCTTGCCGTCGCGGTCGGTGAAGAAGGTGAACATGAAGAACGACAGCCAGTCCGGCGTCGCCTCGTTGAAGGCGCCGAGCATGCGCGGGGAATCCTCGCTGCCGGAGCGGCGGCGCAGCAATTCGTCGGCCTCCTCGCGGCCGTCGCGGCCGAAATATTTCTGCAGCAGGTAGACCATCGCCCAGAGATGCCGGCCCTCCTCGACATTGACCTGGAACAGGTTGCGCATGTCGTAGAGCGAGGGCGCGGTCTTGCCGAGGTGGCGCTGCTGCTCGACCGAGGCCGGCTCGGTGTCGCCCTGGATCACGATCAGGCGGCGCAGCATGGCGCGGTGCTCGCCCGGCACTTCCTGCCAGGCGGTCTCGCCGTAATGCTGGCCGAACGGCACCTTGCGCTCCTGCTCGGCGGGGGCGAGCAGGATGCCCCAGCGGTATTCCGGCATTCTCACATAGTCGAACTTGGCCCAGCCCTTCGGATCGACGGAGACGGCGGTGCGCAGATAGACCAGCGATTCCTGGAAGCCTTCCGGTCCCATGTCCTGCCACCAGTCGAGATAGCCGGGATGCCAGGTCTCCAGCGCCTTCAGCACGCGCGGGTCCTCGGTCAGTCCCACGTTGTTCGGGATGCGGGTGCTGTAGTCGACATTCATGATGTTCATGGGACGCTCCTGTTCGTTTTTCTCTTCGATGTCATTCCGGGGCCCGAGCGAAGCGAGGGAGCCCGGAATCCATAATCACGACCGTGGATATGGATTCCGGGCTCGCCGCTGCGCGGCGCCCCGGAATGACCGCATGTTGCCTCGCGCGCGCAAAAACTCACACCCGCCGCATATCGAACGCGGCCTTCCGGCCGGTCCCGTAGCGGCGCAGCGCGCCTTCCTCGCCGACCGCGTTGGGGCGCTGGAAGATCCAGTTCTGCCAGGCGGTCAGGCGCGCGAAGATTTTCGATTCCATAGTCTCCGGGCCGCCGAAGCGCAGGTTCGCTTCCAGGCCGGTGAGGCCGTCGGGCGAGAAGCTCGCGCGCTCTTCCAGGAAGATGCGGATCTCGTCGTCCCAGTCGATGTCGTCATAGGCGAAGGTGACGAGGCCGGCTTCCTCCGCGGCTTCCGCGTCGAGCGCCGTGCCGATCTTCGCGCGCGCGCCCTTGAGCGCGTCGGCATCGTCGAGGAAGCGGCTTTCCAGCCGCGTGATGCCGTTCGGCATCGGGTAGGGGCCGAAATTCGCCTCCGACAGCGTCAGCGTTGCGGGCGGCAGGTTGCTGCCGTTGATCTGGCCGATCAGCATGTAGGAGCGGTCGGCCGCCAGCACGATCTCGGCCAGCGTGCCGGCGAAGCACGAGCCGGGCTCGATCACCGCCACCAGCGAGCGCGAGGTGAGGTCGACGCGCTTGAGCACGCGCTTCCAGTAATTCCTGATTTCGCGCGCCAGCCAGTTCGCCTTGTTGGCCTCCAGGAAGGCGTCATAGGCGAGCACCTTCTCGCTCTCGCCGGACGACTTGAATACGACCAGCGCGATTTCCAGTTCGTTGCTGCGCAGGTGCAGGATCGCGTCGTCGAGCTCGCGCGCGAGCTTGAGCGGCCAGAAATCCGCCCCCTGCGCCGCCATCGCCTCGGCATTGGCGGGCGGGTTCGATTCCGGTCCGCGCAGCGTGATTGTGGCGCGCCGCCCCGACCGGTCGATCGCCAGCGTCAGATTCTCGTATTCGATGTTATCGCCGTCGATCGTGCGTTTCAGCGGCGTCAGCGCAACGCCCTTGGCGCCGGAAGGACGGTCGGATTTGTTCGCGAATTCCGCCGCGCGCGCCTTCACGATCTCCTCGCGCTTGGTATTGGGCACGATCTCGTCGACCAGCCGCCAGTCCACCGCGCGCTTGCCCTTGATGCCTTCCTCGGTGGTGCAGAACACGTCGGCATGGTCGCGGCGCACCTTGCGCTTGTCGGTGACGCGCGTCAGCCCGCCGGTGCCGGGAAGAACGGCGAGCAGCGGCAGCTCGGGCAGGGAAACGGTCGAGGAACCGTCATCCACCAGCATGATGTGGTCGGCGGCGAGCGCGAGCTCGTAGCCGCCGCCGGCGCAGGATCCGGTCACCACCGCGATGGTCTTGATGCCGGAATTCTCGCTGGAATCTTCGATGCCGTTGCGCGTCTCGTTGGTGAACTTGCAGAAATTCACCTTGTCGGCATGGGTCGCGCCGGCCAGCATGCGGATATTGGCGCCGGCGCAGAACACCCGCGGCTTGCCTGAGCGCAGCAGGACGACCTTCACCGCCGGGTGCTCGAAGCGCAGCCGCTGCAGCGCGTCGGCGAGTTCGATATCGACGCCGAGGTCGTAGGAATTGAGCTTCAGCTCGTAGCCCTCGTACAGGCCGCCCTTCTCGTCGACATCCATCGTGAGGGTCGCGACCGGCCCGTCCGCCGCCAGCTTCCAGTGGCGGTAGCGGGAGGGATCGGTGGCGAAATCGATGAATTGCCTGCCATTCGCGAGTTTGCGCGCTGTATCGGCCATGACGTTCCGTCCCTGTCGTTCCGTCCCTGTCGTGGAATGCACTATAGTGCATTTTTGATTTTGGTCAAACTAGGAATTATAATTCATGTCGGTCAGGGGCTTAGACAGCCCCCACGGCCGAACGGCCGCATCTTCCATTCTTCTTCCATTCTTCCATGTTTATCGGGCGCCTGCAGAGCGGCCGGGCGCGGCCGGTTGCCGCTCAGGCGGCGGTGGACAGGCGGCCCTCATCGTGATCGCGCAGCAGCCGGTTGGCAAACGCGGATACGGCCTTCAGCGTTTCCTGCGGCGCCTCGCGGTGCGGCGAATGTCTCGCCGGCAGGATCTCCACCTCGACCGGGCAGTAGCATTCCTCCTGCGCGGTCTCGAGCTGCTTCAGGGTGCCGTACTGGTCGTCCTTGCCCTGCACGATCAGGATCGGGACGCGGATATAGGCGAGCTCCGCGGTGATGTCCCATTCGCGGAATTTCGGATCGAGCCAGGCGCCGTTCCAGCCGCGGAACGCATTGTCGGGATCGGCATGCCAGCGCGCGAGCTTGCCGCGCAGGTCGGAGGTCTCGTAGGCAACCTTGGCCTCGGCGATCGAGGCGACGCCCATGTCCTCGGTGAAGAAATGCGGCGCGATCAGCACCAGCCCGCGCACGCGGTGGTCCTGGATGCTGCCGGCATAGATCGCCGCGATCGAGGCGCCGTCGCTGTGGCCGACCAGCAGCCCGCGCTGGAATCCGATCGCCTCGAGCAGCGGCGGCAGAACGCGCGTCGCCTCCTCGCGCATGTAGTCGAGCGGGCGCGGCAGCGGCACCGGGCTGGAGCGGCCGTAGCCGGCGCGCGAATACACGAACACGCCGGCGCCGGTTGCCTGCGCGAGCCGGTCGGGGAAATCGCCCCACAGCCCGACGCAGCCCAGGCCCTCATGCAGCACGACCAGCGTCGGCGCCCGGTCCGGCCGCGGGCCGATCATGCGGTATTCGAGCCGCTGGCCTGCTACGTCGATAAAGCCCTGATCCGCCAGCGCCGTCATGCCGTCCACTCCTTCACCAGCTTTTCCAGTTTCCGCGCGCTTTCCTCGGGCGCGTCGCCGGAGGTTTCGAGCTGCGCCTCGGCCTGCGCGTAGTCGGCACGGCGCGCCTCCAGGATCGCGACGAGATCGCTCATCGCCTCGCGGTTCTGCGCCATCGGGCGGAAATCCCCCTGCTCGATGACGCGGCCCATATGGTCCTGCGGCGCGGCCTTCACCCAGACCGTATGCGTGCGGCGGAGCAGCAGCGCATAGGTCTGCGCGCTCGACACGATGCCGCCCGCGGTCGCGATGACCACGGCGTCGTTGGCGTTGATGACCTTTTCCAGGCAGGCGCGTTCGTAGCGGCGGAAGGTCGCCACGCCCGACATCTCGATCAGCATCGGGACGCTGGCGCCGTATTCCTGCTCGACCACGCGGTTCAGCTCGACGAACGGGCATTTCAGGCGCTGCGCGAGCTTCTTGCCGAGCGTCGACTTGCCGGCCCCGCGCAGGCCGACCAGCGCGATGCGGTGCGCGCGGTCCGACACCGCGCTTTCGCGCACGCGCGCGCGGATGGTCGCGGCGATGTCGGGGAGATCCTTGGCCGGCACGCGCGACAGCAGGTCGAATATCTCGGTGACCGCCGCGTTGCCGTCGGCGCCGAGCGGCACCAGGTCGTAGACCGGCACCTCGAACACGTCCGCGATCGCCTTCAGCACGATCACGGAAGGGTTGCCCTGGCCGCTTTCGATCTGCGCGAGATAGCGTTCGGAAATCCCCGAATCCTGCGCGAGCTGCCGGCGGGTCAGCCCGCGCTTGGCGCGGCCGCGCCGCACCAGCTGTCCGATTTCGTTCACGAAGGCCGCGCTGCGGGCAGGGGCGTTGCCCGCGCCGGGCGTTTCCTTTTCCTTTGACGTGAGGCGGTCGGTGGTCACGGGCGAACCTCTCCGGCCGACAAAAATGCACGATAGTGCATGTTGGGGCAAGCGCCGCCTGCGCCAATCTGGGCCGTGCGCCGAGGATGGCGGCGCGAGAGCGGTCCGTTTGTCCTCGGCGCAGCGTGTCCCGGGCGCGGTGCAGCACGCAGTGGTGCGCCGCAGACCCGGGACCGTTCCGGATGCAATTCCCGCCGGAGTGCGTAACGGCCCCGGATCGGCAATGCACCGCAGCGCGCTGCATTGCGTCCGGGGCACGCACTTGATCTAGATCGGAATTTCATCGGACAGGTCGCGCCAGTCCGGGTTG
>JBFWWQ010000237.1:0-5640 GCA_050246095.1 Pseudorhodoplanes sp. | reverse complement strand
TGCGCGCCGGCGGCAATTGCGCCGGATGGATCGCGGTAGATTCATCCATCGTGAGCACGCGGAAGGCCTGCAGGCCCTTGGGCCGGTGCAGCACCTCGCAGACGTTGCGGGCGCCCTCATAGGCGGTCTGGAACCCGTCGCGGCGCAGGCAGGTAACATGCAGCAGCACGTCCGGACCGCCATTGTCGGGAACAATGAATCCGAAACCCTTGGACACATCGAACCACTTTATGACGCCGGACATTTCGGTGACGTTCGGCGCGGCATGATCCGACACCCCCACGTCGCGGTCGAAACCCTGACCGTAATCGATGCCCGACCCCTTCGGGCCAATCCCGTCCGACGACATGACGTCGCGAGCCGCCGCTTCTCTGGCGCCTCTTCGCGGGCGCTTCGACGAATCTGTGTTGCCTCAAACATAACACTGGGAATCGGATCGAAAAGAACAAAGTGCGCGCCTTCAAGGGCAACCGTGGACCCCTGTGCAAAAGTTCTTGACCGAATCAGTGTGTGACGAAGGGCGCGAGCGCATCGCCGATGTCCTGGCGGATCACCAGGTCGGCGATGTCGTCGAAATCGGTCGGTTCGCGGTTCAAAATCACCAATTGGGCGCCTGCTTGCTTGGCGCGCAAAGGAAATCCGGCGGCCGGCCACACCACCAGCGAGGAGCCGATGGCCATGAACAGATCGCAGGACTGCGCATGCTCGGCCGCCCGCCGCATGGCATCTTCGGGCATCGATTGCCCAAAAGACACAGTCGCGGTTTTTATGAAGCCGCCGCACGCGCAATCCGGCGCACGGCCGCCCGCGGCGTCGAAACGCGCCCTCACCCAATCGAGTTCGTAGCGTTCCGCGCAATCCAGGCATGTCGCAAAAGTGGTGTTGCCGTGCAGCTCGATCACGCTGCCGGCGGGAACACCGGAATCCTGGTGCAGGTTGTCGATATTCTGCGTGATGACGGCCGGCACTTTGCCGGCCCGGTAGAGACTCGCCAGAGCGCGATGCCCACGGCCGGGTTTGGCGCCGCCGAACCGCTCCTGCATGAGGAAGCGCCGGCGCCAGGCCTCGTCGCGCATCTCGGCGCTCGACAGGAAATCGGAAAACTCGATCGGCGTCGCCTTGCTCCACAACCCGCCCGGCGAGCGGAAATCCGGTATCCCGCATTCGGTGGATATGCCCGCACCGGTGAACGGCACAATGGCACCGGCATCCGCGATCATCGCGCGCAGCGAGGCGATGTCGGCCGGAAGGTCGGGAGCAAGCATGCCGAATCCCCGTCAGCAACGAGACCGGCAATATATGGGGTCACGGGTGCGTTTGCAGTCCCCGCAGCGCGTCGCGCCATCCCTGCAGGAACAGCCGGCCGTAGCGGTACAGCCCCATCACCGAGGTGAACAGCCGGTCCGGCAATTGCGCGAGCGCCAGGATGCCGAGCGCCACCGGCAGCGGCATGTGGTCGGTCCCGCGCGCCTGCCACCAGGATCGCAGCAGCGCCGGCAACCGGTACAGCGCGCGATGCTTCTCGCGGATGCCGCGCCAGATCGCCGCGTGGCGGCTGGAACAATGGCTGAGCAGCATGCCCTCGTTGCTGACGCGGTAGACATAGAGCGGCTTGGCGATCTCGACCGCGCGATAGCCGGCGGCGGCCATGCGGATGTTGAAGTCCCAGTCCTCGTAGCCGTCGCGCATGGATTCGTCGTAGCCGCCGAGCCGCTCCCATACCGACTTGCGCATCAGGATGCAGGACGGGAGCTTGTTGGAGAACAGGATTTCGAAGCGGTTGAACTTGCGCGGGAACACCTTCTCGATGGCGCCGACGGCGCGCAATTGCGTGAACACGAAGCCGACCTCCGGCCCCGCCGCGCGCAGCACCGCCACCGTCTCCTCCAGATGCGTCGGCTCCAGCGTGTCGTCGCAGTCGAGCGGCAGCACGATGGCGGCACGCGCGGCGCGGAAGCCGGTATTGCGCGCCGCGCCCGGCCCCTGGTTGCGCTGGTGCAGCACCGCGATCGCCGGGTCGAGCGAGGCGAGCTTGTTCTTCGTCTCCGCGTTGGAGCCGTCGTCGACGATGATGATTTCGAAGTCGCGGAAGGTCTGCGCCGCGAGCGTGGCGACAAGCTGCTCGATGAAGCGCGCACCGTTGTAGCACGGCACGACGACGCTGACGGCGGGAACGGGCGCTGACATCTGGCTTTCCGGAATGTGGGCGGCATCTATGGCACGGAAGTCCTTGCCAACAGGTATGCGCTGCCACGTGTCGCAGGCGCTAAAGTTAATGCCGACAATTTTATCGACCGGCTTGCCGGCCCGGTAACCGTATTGCTTCGAATTGACGGCTTTCACGCAGCATTTAACCCGCGATTGGCGTGTGCGGCGCTACATCCATGCGTGCCAGACCACGCGGACCAAGCGATGCTGCAGATCGAAACCGGGTTGACCGTGCCGGCCGCGCCGCGCACCGAGAACAAGGCGCACAATGCGGCGCGCGATCTCCCGTCTGCCTTGTCTCCCGCCCGCCGCAGCGCCTGGGGCGAAGCCGTGGCGGTCGCGGCTATGCCCGAGGCCGCCTGGGCCGCGCTTGCGGACCGCGCGGCGGAGCCCAACGCCTTCTACGAGCCGGCCTGGATCGGGGCGATGCGGGCCCACGCCGCCGCAGCCACGCCCTTGCGCCTGCTCGCCGCCTGGGACGGTCGCTCCCGCTCGCAACTGCTCGGCCTTTTGCCGGTGGTGCCGGCATGGCATGCGCTGAAACTTCCGCTTCCGCTGCTGGTCGGGTGGCAGGCCTACGCGCCGCTGGTGACGCCGCTGCTCGCGGCGGATGCCGCCGAGATCGCCTGGCACGGTCTGCTCGACGCCGCCGCCGCATCCGGCGCGCAGGCGCTGCTGCTGCCCGGGTTTTCCGCGCAAGGTCCGGCGGCGCAGGCGCTCGAGCGCGCGCTCGCCCAGCGCCACCTCATCCCGCACGCTATGGCGCCGATCGCGCGCGCCAGCCTCGATGCCGCCGCCGACGCGGATACGCTGCTGCGCGATGCGCTCGGCGCCAAGAAGCTGAAGGAGCTGCGCCGGCAGCGGCACCGGCTCGCCGATAGCGGTCCGGTCACGTTCGACATCGCGCGCGAGCCGCAGGCCGCGGCGGCGGCGCTCGAAACCTTCCTGGCGCTGGAGGCGCGCGGCTGGAAGGCGCGGCGCGGCACCGCCCTGCTGCAGAAGGCGGGCGACGCTGCCTTCATCCGCGCCGCCGTGCCCGCGCTCGCCGCGCAGGGACGCTGTGAGATCGTCACCCTCGCGCATGGCGGCGTCCCGGTCGCCGCCGGCATCGTGCTGCGCCAGGGGCAGCGCGCCTTCTTCTTCAAGATCGCGATCGAGGAGAACGAAGCGCGCACCTCGCCCGGCGTGCAGCTCACGCTCGACCTGACGCGCGCCTTGTGCGCGGACCCTGCGATCCGCGAGGCCGATTCCACGGCCGACGCCAATCACCCGATGATCGACCATGTCTGGCGCGGCCGGCTCGCCATCGCCGACCTGTTCGTGCCGCTCGCCCCGCGCAGCCGCAAGGCCGTGCTGATCCGCAACCTGGTCGTGCTGCGCGCCGCCGCCCGCAGCGGCGCCCGCACCTGCTACCACGCCCTTCGCGCCCTGACGGAGAAACGCCGATGACCCTGCTCACCACCGCCGCCGACGCGCTCACCGACGACTTTCCGCACAGGACCTTCGCGCTGCGCCACACGCTCGCGGGCAACAAGCTGCTGATGCTGCCGCGCATCGTCGAGGCGGTGCGCGAATTGCCGCGCGACCGGCTGGAATTCAATTCCGGCAAGGCGGCGATCAACCAGGATCCCAACGCCACGCCGCTGATCGATCTCGACCCGGTCGAGATCGTGCGCCAGATCGAAACCTGCGGCGCCTGGATGGTGCTCAAGCAGATCGAGGATATTCCGGCCTATCGCGCGCTGGTCGAGGAGGTGCTGCTGACGGTCGCGCGCGCGCGCGGCCATGACAGCCTGGAAGCCGCGGGCTTCGGCGACATCGAGGGCTTCATCTTCGTATCCTCGCCGCATTCCACCACGCCCTTCCACGCCGACAGCGACGAGAATTTCTTCTTCCAGATTCATGGCGAGAAGCTGTTCTACGTCTACGACAATGGCGACCGCTGGATCGCCAGCGACGCGGCGCTGGAGGGCGTCGTCGCCAAGCACCGGAACCTGCCCTACGACGCGAAATTCGACGCGCGCCAGACCGCCTACAACCTGTTCCCGGGCGACGGCATTTTCGTTCCCTATCAGTGGCCGCATTACGTGAAGACCGCCGACGGCTATTCGATCTCGCTGTCGGTCACCTGGAAGAGCGCGGAGGTGCGGCGGCAAAACGACCTGCATGTGGTCAATGCGATGCTGCGCGGGCTGGGCCTGCCGCAGGCCGCGCCCGGCACCAACGCCGCCCTGGACATGGTGAAGCTCGCGCTGTTTCGCACCGCGACCAGTGCGGTCGAGCCGCTGCGCCGGAGCGAAACCATGCGGCGGCTCTTGCGCAGCATCGCCTTCGGCAAGAACGCGAATTACTATTATCGCGCCGGCGCCAACGACGACGGCAGCAAGAAGGCGGCGTAGCGGCTTCCCGCGCGGCCGGCTTCGGCCTATATGACCCTGGCTGCGCCGCCTCCGCGGGCGGCGGCCAGGGAGCCATCGAATGCGATATCTGCATACCATGCTGCGCGTGCGCGACCTCGACGCCGCGCTCAACTTCTACTGCACCATGCTCGGCATGAAGGAAGTGCGCCGCTACAGCGACGAGAAGGGCCGCTTCACCAACGTGTTCCTGGGCGCGCCGGACGACGCGCCGCTGGTGTCGTCGAGCGGCAAGAACGGCGGCCGGCATGCGCCGGTGCTGGAACTGACGCATAACTGGGACCCGGAGGATTACGGCGAGGCGCGCCATTTCGGCCATCTCGCCTTCGAGGTCGACGACATTTATGCGCTCTGCGACAAGCTGATGAAGGCCGGCATCACCATCAACCGCCCGCCGCGCGACGGCCGCATGGCCTTCGTGCGCTCGCCGGACCGCCAGTCGGTCGAATTGCTGCAGAAGGGCGACGCCCTGCCCCCGGCCGAGCCCTGGAAATCCATGCCCAATACCGGGCATTGGTGAGAGGGCCCCGCCGCGCCCGAAAAACTTGCGCGGCGCGGCAGCGCTCTTTATACCTCGCCCGCTCGCGGCAACCCGGCCTGCCCGGAATGCCCGCCGCGACGCTTGTGCGCCCTTCGTCTAGCGGTCCAGGACGCGGCCCTTTCACGGCTGAAACACGGGTTCGATTCCCGTAGGGCGCGCCAAATCCTTCGACAGCCTGCCCTCGATCTTCGTCCGGCGATGCCGGAAGGCGCCGTTCCCGCAATCAGCGGGAGCTTCGGAACCACCATTCGCGCGCGAGCAGGACCGACAGAACCGCGTGAACGAGGATGGCCGGCCACAGCAGAATGCCGGTGAACCCGCCGACGATGCCGGCATAGCTCAAATAGAGAGTGACCGTCGCGCTGTATGTCAGGATGCCGGCGAGCAGCATGCCGGGCCAGCACGCGATTCCAAGCCCGATCAGCGCCAGACCGGTGACGCGCGCGATGGGAACGGCCACGCCGTTCAGCTCCT
>JBFWWQ010000236.1:0-5643 GCA_050246095.1 Pseudorhodoplanes sp. | reverse complement strand
CAAGGTCAACACCTTCTACACCGCCCCGACCGCGATCCGCGCGCTGATGCAGGCGGGCGACGATCCGGTGAAGAAGACCAGCCGCAAGTCGCTGCGCCTGCTCGGCTCGGTCGGCGAGCCGATCAATCCGGAAGCGTGGGAATGGTATCACCGCGTGGTCGGCGACGACCGCTGCCCGATCGTCGATACCTGGTGGCAGACCGAGACCGGCGGCATCCTGATCACGCCGCTGCCCGGCGCGATCGGGCTCAAGCCCGGCTCCGCGACGCTGCCGTTCTTCGGCGTGAAGCCGGAAATCGTCGACGCCGAGGGCAAGGTGCTGGAAGGCGCCTGCACCGGCAATCTCTGCATCGCCGATTCCTGGCCCGGCCAGATGCGCACCGTGTTCGGCGACCACCAGCGCTTCGTCGACACCTATTTCAAGACCTATCCGGGCAAGTATTTCACCGGCGACGGCTGCCGGCGCGATGCCGACGGCTATTACTGGATCACCGGCCGCGTCGACGACGTCATCAACGTCTCCGGGCACCGCATGGGCACCGCGGAAGTCGAAAGCGCGCTGGTCGCGCACGAGAAGGTTTCCGAGGCCGCCGTCGTCGGCTATCCGCACAACATCAAGGGCCAGGGCATCTATGCCTATGTCACCCTGATGGCGGGCGAGAAGCCGAGCGAGGACCTGCGCAAGGAGCTGGTCGCCTGGGTGCGCAAGGAGATCGGGCCGATCGCCTCTCCCGACCTGATCCAGTTCGCGCCCGGCCTGCCGAAGACGCGCTCCGGCAAGATCATGCGCCGCATCCTGCGCAAGATCGCCGAAGACGAATACGGCAATCTCGGCGACATCTCGACGCTCGCCGACCCGACCGTGGTGGACGATCTGGTCAATAACCGCCAGAACCGCACCCAGTAGCGGACCGCCGCCTCTCCCGCCGCCCGCTCGTTCCGGAAGGCCGCACCGGCCCCGGAATGACGGGAGGGTTAACATCGCGCGCCCTATTCGCGCATGGCGTTTGGTTCGCCTTTTACGCTCTTTCGAACCATCGCTTTCCCCGTCGCGACACACGTGAATAATCCGCATCCGGGCAAACCGGCCGCATCCGCGGCCGCCATCGGGGCTTGAAACCATGCATCGTGTTGCGTTGCTTGCGGCTTTCGTCGCCGCGTTCGTCATTTCCGCCGGCGCCGCGCAGGCGCGCGAAACCGTCAGCTTCAACGACGGCTATGCGCCCGGCACCATCGTGGTGAAGACCGGCGAGCGCAGGCTCTATCTGGTAACCGGCGGCGGCCAGGCCTTGCGTTACCCGGTCGGCGTCGGCCGGCGCGGCATGGCCTGGGAAGGCGAAACCTATGTCGACGGCATGCACCGCAATCCGGCCTGGGCGCCGCCGGCGATCGTGCGGCGCGACAAGCCGGGACTGCCGGCGGTCATCCCCGGGGGCTCGCCCAGCAATCCGATGGGCGTCGCGGCGCTGACGCTGTCGGGCGGCGAATACGCGATCCACGGCACCAACGCGCCGTCCTCGATCGGCGGTTTCGTGTCCTATGGCTGCATCCGCATGCACAATACGGACATCAGCGATCTGTTCAGCCGCGTGCGCGTCGGCACGCCGGTCGTGGTGCTGCGATAAATCTTCCGCGGCTGCCTTTTCAGGCGGTCATTCCGGAAGCCGCGACAGGAACGGCTTCCGGAACCCATGATCGACAACCCCATCATGGAATCCGGGCCCGCGTGCCTCGCGCGGCCCCGGAACGACCCTCGATCCGACTTGCCCCCTGCTCGGACCCGGTAGATGACATCGGCTCCGATCAGCCACGGATCGAGATTCACTTAGCCGGTGCCCCCAGCCTTTCTTCATAGGCGGGCAGCTAACGCTCGCGCGGGCGCCATGCCGTTGACACAAATCAAGATGCGCAGGGGCAAAAATCTACGCCTGCGGGCTGCACATCTGCCGCCCGTGCGGGGAGCTTCGCCGGGCGTCGGCCCGGCGCTCGGCTGGGCCGGGCTACCTGGTTGAATCGAAAAGCTAAAAATCACCCGACCGGTGCCGGTTCGACGCGACGCCGCGCCGCAGCCACTTGCGCTAGCCGCCTGCATCTACAATCTGATGCGTGAATTGCGCGGCCCGCCCCGGCGGCATCCCGCGCTGAGAGGGGTTGAACGATGAACTATTTCCGCACGGCCATCCTGCTCGCAGGCCTGACCGCGCTGTTCATGGGCGTCGGCTACCTGGTCGGCGGCGGCGGCGGCGCCGTCATCGCACTGCTCGTCGCCGCGGGCATGAACGTCTTTGCCTACTGGAATTCGGACCGCATGGTCCTGTCCATGCAAGGCGCGCAGGAGGTGGACGCGCGCAGCGCGCCCGATCTCTACGCCATGGTGCACGACCTCGCGCAGCGCGCGCAGCTGCCGATGCCGAAGGTCTATGTCATGGACAACCCGCAGCCGAACGCTTTCGCGACCGGCCGCAACCCGCAAAACGCGGCGGTCGCGGTGACCACCGGTCTGATGCAGAGCCTCAACCGCGAGGAACTGGCCGGCGTGGTCGCGCACGAGCTCGCGCATATCAAGAACCACGACACGCTGATCATGACGATCACGGCGACCATCGCCGGCGCGATCTCCATGCTAGCGCAGTTCGGCATGTTCTTCGGCGGCAACCGCGGCAGCAACAACGGCATGGGCATGATCGGCACGCTCGCCATGGTGATCCTGGCGCCGGTCGCCGCGATGATCGTGCAGATGACGATCAGCCGCACCCGCGAATATTCCGCCGACAAGCTCGGCGCGCAGATCGTGGGCCGTCCGCGCGCGCTCGCTTCCGCGCTTGCCAAGATCGCCAACGCCGCGCACCTCATTCCCAACGAGGAGGCCGAGCGCAATCCCGCGACCGCGCATATGTTCATCATCAACCCGCTGTCCGGCCAGCGCATGGACAACCTGTTCTCGACGCACCCGGCGACCGAGAACCGGATCGCCGCGCTCGACAGGCTGGCGCGCGAGATGGGACAGGGCGGCTTCGACGACGGTGCCGGGCGTTCGTCCGGCGGCTCGGATTTCGTCTCCGGCTCGCATTATGCCGGATCGCAGCCCGCCGCCGGGCCGTGGTCGAACCGGCCTTCCGGCCCCTGGGGCAGCACGCGCTAGACGCTCGCGCTGCGGCGCCGTTCGTGCCAACGATGCGCCATGCCCGCGCCCCGACCCAAAGCTGACAATACGCCCCCGCCCGGTTTTGCCGCACGGCAGGCCGCGGCGGAGATCATCGAGGCGGTACTCCGCCGCAACCGCGCGCTCGACGACGCGCTGGAGGCGGATGCCGTCCGCCATGCCGACGTTCCGGACCGCGACCGCGCGCTGGTGCGCATGCTCGTGCTCACGGTGCTGCGGCGGCTCGGCACGCTGCGCCATCTCACCGGGCGGCTGCTCGAGCGCGGGCTGCCGCCGAACGCGCCGCGCGTCGAGACCGCGTTGCTGATCGGCGCGGCGCAGATCCTGTTTCTCGACGTGCCCGACCATGCCGCAGTCGATCTCTCGGTGCGGCTGGCGCAGGACGACCGCGCGTCGCGGCATCTCACCGGCCTCGTCAACGCCGTGCTGCGGCGGCTGACGCGCGAAGGCCGCGCCATGCTGCTCGGTCTCGATCCCGTTCCGCACGACACGCCAGGCTGGCTGCTGGCGCGCTGGATCAGGGCCTATGGCGAGGAAACCGCCCGCGCCATCGCGCAGGCGAATGCGACGGAGCCCGCGCTCGATCTCACCGTGCGCGGCGATGCGGCGGCCTGGGCGGCGACGCTCGGCGGCCGGCTGCTGCCGACCGGCACGGTCCGGCTCGCGGCGCACGGCCCGGTGACCGCCTTGTCCGGCTACGAGGACGGCGCATGGTGGGTGCAGGATGCGGCGGCCGCGCTGCCGGTGCGGCTGCTGGGCGACGTCGCCGGCCGGCAGATCGTCGATCTGTGCGCGGCGCCGGGCGGCAAGACCCTGCAACTGGCGGCTGCGGGCGCACAGGTGACCGCAATCGACCGTTCCGCCGCCCGGCTCGCGCGCCTCGCCGACAACCTCGCACGCACGAAGCTGGCGGCGGAGATCGTCGCCGCCGATGCCTCGGCCTATGCGGGCGGACCGTTCGACGCCGCGCTGGTCGATGCGCCCTGCACCGCGACCGGCACCATCCGCCGCCATCCCGACATACCCTGGCTGAAGGATGAATCGGATCTGGCCAAGCTCGCGGCGCTGCAGACGCGCCTGCTCGAACAGGCGGCCACGCTGGTCAAGCCGGGCGGCATGCTGGTCTATTGCACCTGCTCTCTGGAACCGGAGGAAGGCGAAATCCAGGTGGCGGCCCTGCTGGCGCGCGATTCGCGCTGGCAGCGGCGGCCGGTCGCGGCGACCGAGGTGGGCGGGGTCGCCGCCTTCGTCACGCCGGACGGCGACCTGCGCACCTTGCCCTGCCACTGGCCCGATTCGGAACCGCGCATGGCCGGCCTGGACGGCTTCTACGCCGCCCGCCTGATCCGCGCCTGACGGCGATTAACGTCTTATTTTTTCAAGGAATTCGGTGTGTTGGCCGAATTCCGCCGCTTCGCTATACCATGCTGGCGCAGGCGCGGGGCGCGATGGGTGCCCGCGGCAGGAAAAGGCCACGCCGAATGTCGGGCGTCACGATCCGGGAGCGAACCAGGCTCTCGTGGCTGCTGGCACGTCGCGGCGCGCGCGCCCGCCTGGCGCGGCTGAACGCGCATCCGCTGCTGCGCTGGCGCTTTCTCGCCGCCCGCCCCGACCGCCTGCTGATCGCGCCGCAGGATTTGCGCATCGCCGACGCCACCCGCGCCAGTGAAATCTACAGCGGCCGCTTTGCCTTTGCCGGCAAGGTGGTGATCTGCGACGGCCGCTCCGCTTTCGAAATGGTGCCGCCGTCCGACGAATGGGCGAGCGCCCTGCTCGGCTTCGGCTGGCTGCGGCATTTGCGGGCGGCCGATTCCGGCATCACACGCGCGAATGCGCGCGCGCTGGTGGACGAATGGATCGCGGTGCAGGGCGGATGGCATCCGCTCGGCTGGCGCAGCGATAATCTCTCGCGGCGCATCGTGTCGTGGCTGAGCCAGGCGCCGCTGATCCTGCACGACGCCGAGCTGCCCTTCTATCGCCGCTTCATGCGCAACCTGACCAAGCAGGTGCGCTATCTGCGCCGCACCGTCGCCGAGGCCCGCGACGGCGCGCAGCGCCTGCAGGCGGTGGTGGCGCTGACCTATGCCGCGCTCTGCATGGCCGGCCAGTCGCGGCATCTGCGCGGCGCAGTGCGCCGGCTTTCCGACGAACTCGACGCCCAGATCCTTCCCGATGGCGGTCATGTCAGCCGCAATCCGGGGATGCTGATCGAGCTCCTGCTCGATCTGCTGCCGCTGCGGCAGGCTTTCGCCGCGCGCAATGTCGCGCCGCCGCCGGCCTTGCTCAACGCCATCGACCGCATGATGCCGATGCTGCGTTTCTTCCGACACGGCGACGGCAATTTCGCGCTGTTCAACGGCATGGGCCCGACCGAGGTGGGGCATCTCGCCACCATCCTCGCCTACGACGATGCGCGCGGCGAACCGGTCGCGAATGCGCCGCATTCCGGCTATCAGCGGCTGGTGGCCGGCGACCTGACC
>JBFWWQ010000235.1:0-5713 GCA_050246095.1 Pseudorhodoplanes sp. | reverse complement strand
ACCTGCCCGACATCACGATCCAGCAGATCCGGCACTTCTTCGAGCACTACAAGGATCTCGAGCCCGGCAAATGGGTGAAGGTGCTGGGCTGGGGCGGGTCGCAGGAAGCGCACCGGCTGATCGTCGAGGCGATCGCGCGGGCGAAGAAGTAAGCCGCGCGGCTCACTCCCGCGGATCGTCTTTCCCGCATCGGAAGCCGCGCGCCTTCTCGTCGGCGATCCTGCGCGCGGCGTCGTTGGCGCCGGGCATGCGGCCGTCGACATAGCCGACATGGCACACCCCGCCGGGGGCGAGCCGCGTCACCACCAGCACCTGGCCGGTGGCCTTGCCGTCGCCGCGCTTCATGTCGGCCTCGCTCATCAGGTTCCAGCGCAGGATGGTCGCGAACGGCCGCAAGCTGCCGTCCGGCCTGCGCTCCAGCCGCCATTCGATCGTGCCCTTGTAGGCGTTGTTGAAGCCCGGAAAGGTCTCGCCGGCCGCGATCTCCTTGGCGGCATTCCGGCCGAAGCTGACATACATGCGCTGGTCGCCCGCGGAGAGGCGCACCGGAATGTCGGCGTAGCCGGGACAGAGCCAGGAGCCGTAATCCTCCACGTCGCGCCCGCGGGTATGGCGGCACTTGTCGGCATCGAATTGCGTGTAGGCGTATTCGACCGCCTGCGCGGCGGCGGGCGATAGGCCGGCAACGGCGATGGCGACGACAAGGCCGCCGGCGGCAAGCGTCCTGAACATCATGCGCAGCATCCCGCTTGGTTGCGCCGCGCGCAAGGCGGGTTCGATATCTATCGCCGTCACCCTGAGAGACTGGCCGAAAATGATGTCAGATTTTTCAAGCCATTGGATCTGCCGGTGAAATGCTCCGATCTGCGTCATGGCCGGGCGAAGTCCCGGCCATCCACGTCTTTCATGCTGATCCTCAAGACGTGGATGCCCGCGACAAGCGCGGGCATGACGGATTAGCAAAAATACCTGATTTATCGAACGTCTTTTTCGGCACTTGTCGACCTGGCCTGGCGCTACGCCACCTTCGGCTCCGGCAGTCCCGCGCCGGCGCAGGCCGCGCGCAAGGTATTCAGGATCACGCAGGCGATGGTCATCGGCCCGACGCCGCCGGGCACCGGCGTGATCGCGCCGGCCACGGCTTCAGCTTCGGCGAAGGCGACGTCGCCGACCAGCCGCGTCTTGCCGCCGTCCGCCGGCACGCGGTTGATCCCGACATCGATCACCGTCGCGCCCTTCCTGATCCAGTCGCCGCGCACCATTTCCGGGCGCCCGACCGCCGCGAACAGCAGGTCGGCGCGGCGGCACACGTCGGGCAGGTCGCGGGTCCTGGAATGCGCCACCGTTACCGTGGCGTTCTCGCCGAGCAGCAATTGCGCGAGCGGCTTGCCGACGATGTTGGAGCGCCCGATCACCACCGCCTCCATGCCGGCCAGCGAGGGATGCACGGTCTTGGCCAGCAGCACGCAGCCGAACGGCGTGCAGGGCACCAGCGCCGGCAACCCGGTCGCCAGCCGCCCGGCATTGACGGGATGAAAGCCGTCGACATCCTTGCCCGGTGCGATGGCGTTCAGGATCACGCTGGCATCGATCTGCGCCGGCAGCGGCAATTGCACCAGGATGCCGTGCACGGAAGCATCGGCATTCAGCGCCTGCACCAGCGCCAGCAATTTCTCCTGCGAGGTCTCCCTCGCCAGCTTGTGGTCGAACGAGCGCATGCCCGCCTCGACCACCGCCTTCGACTTGCTGCGCACATAGACCTCGCTGGCGGGGTCGTCGCCGACCAGCACCACCGCGAGTCCCGGCACGATGCCATGCTGCTTGGAAAGCGCCGCCGCCTGCTCCGCGATGCGCATACGCAGATTCTGCGCGATGGCTTTTCCGTCGATGATGGTCGCAGTCATAACTCTCTCTTCCGTCATGCCCGGCACACGGGACCGGCCTTCGGCCGGCCCGAGTGTAAACCTTGCGCCGGGCATCCACGTTCGTCCGCACGGCTAAGACGTGGATGGCCGGGACGAGCCCGGCCATGACGCCTGAATCATTCCTAGCCCGGCCTCGCAATTTCCGAAAGCCGCAATTCCAGCGCCGGCGCGTCGCCGGCAATGGCGACGCGCTTCACCCGCGCGGTCGCGCCGCCCGCGATGGCAACGCTGCGTTGTGGGATGTCCAATGCCCGTGCCAGAAGCTTCACCAGCGCGGCATTGGCCTCGCCCTCGCTCGGCGCCGCGCGCACGCGCGCCTTCAGCACCGCGCGGCCGTCGGACATCGTTTCGATGCCCTCGATCGCGTCGCGTCCGCCGCGGGGCGTCAGCCGCACCGCCAGCACGAGGCCGGAAGCGCTGCGGCTCCAGGGAACGGCCACGCGGGCGAGCGGACGCCGCTCAGAACACGTTGGGATAGATGTAGCGCGCGATCACGTTCTGGATGAAGAAGATGATCAGGATCACGATGATCGGCGAAATGTCGATGCCGCCGAGATTGGGCAGCACCGAGCGGATCGGGCGCAGCACCGGCTCGGTGATCCGGTACAGGAAGTCCGCGATCATCGCGACCACCTGGTTATGGGTGTTCACGACATTGAAGGCGATCAGCCAGGACAGGATCGCCGCCGCGATCAGCAACCAGACATAGAGCTGCAGAACCAGCAGGATGATATCGAGGACGGACTTCATCGGAGGATTCGCCCCAGTTGGACCCGCGCATGATGTAGCGATTCGACCTTGGCGGAACAAGCGCGGACCCGCGGCGGCGCCGTCCCGGCCCGCAATCTTGACACCCACCGGGCCCGGCCCTAAATGGCCGCACTCGCTGAAATCCGTGCAATCGGCGGCCTCGTGCCGCTTTTGCCGCTTGGCGGGGGCCGTAGCTCAGCTGGGAGAGCGCCTCGTTCGCAATGAGGAGGTCAGGGGTTCGATTCCCCTCGGCTCCACCAATCAGCCCCGCAAGCAATTGAAATAAAATAAAGAAACAATGCCCTGCGGGGCCGCATGTCGGGACCCGGACGGACGCTGCGCTTCGGCGCGCGGAAGGTGGAATGGACGCTCCCGAAAAATCCGTCTCGCTCCTCCGCCACCGGCCCTTCGTTCTGTTCTGGCTGGCGCGGATCCTCGCCACCGCCGCGCTGCAGATGCAGGCGGTCGCCGTCGGCTGGCAGATCTATGCGCTGACCGGCAGCGCGCTCGATCTCGGGCTGGTCGGGCTCGCGCAATTCGTCCCCGCCGCGCTGTTCATGCTGCTCGCCGGCCACGCCGCCGACCGCTACGACCGCAGCGTGCTGCTGCGGCTGTCGCAAGTCCTGGAAGCCTGCGCGACCGCGGCGCTGGCGATCGGTACGTTCACCGGCACGCTGACGCGCGAAATCATCTTCCTGCTGGTTTTCATCATCGGCACCGGGCGCGCCTTCGAGGCGCCGACGCTGCAGGCCTTCCTGCCCTCGCTGGTGCCGCCGAGGCTGCTGCCGCGCGCCATCGCCGGCTCGTCCTCGGCCAACCAGGTCGCGACCATCTGCGGCCCGGCGATCGGCGGACTGGTCTTCGCCTTCAGCCCGACGCTCGCCTATGTGCTCTGCACGGCCCTGTTCCTGCTGTCGCCGGTGCTCATCACCCTGATCCGCGCGCACCGTCCGGAGCCGCAGCGCAGGCCCGCCGACCTCGCCTCGATCTTCGCCGGCATCGGGTTCATCCGCGGCAGGCCGCTGATCCTCGGCTCCATCTCGCTCGACATGTTCGCCGTGCTGCTCGGCGGCGCCACCGCCCTGCTGCCGATTTTCGCCAAGGACGTGCTGCAGACCGGTCCCTGGGGACTCGGTATCCTGCGCGCGGCGCCGGCCGTCGGCGCGCTCTGCATGGCGCTGATCCTGGCGCGGATGCCGCTCGGGTCCGGCGCCGGGCGCAAGATGTATGCGGCGGTCGCGGTGTTCGGCTGCGCCACCGTCGTGTTCGGGCTGTCCACCTCCTTCCTGCTCTCGCTCGCGGCTTTGGCCGTGCTCGGCGCTTCCGACGTGGTCAGCGTGGTCGTGCGCCAGACCATCGTGCAGATGCAGACGCCGGACGAAATGCGCGGGCGCGTCACCGCGGTCAACACGCTGTTCATCGGCACCTCCAACCAGCTCGGCGAATTCGAATCCGGCGTGCTGGCGGCACTGATCGGGGCGGTGCCGGCCGTGGTGGTGGGCGGCGCCGGCACGCTGCTGATCGTCGGACTCTGGATCAAGCTGTTTCCGCAATTGTTCAACGCCGACCGGCTGGAGGATCTGCACGCATGACCGCGACAAGTCCGGAAGTTTCGATCGAGGTGCTGCGCTCGGAGGCGGTGCTGCCGAAGGGCCTGCCGTTCCCCGACGGCGTGCGCGTCGGCAATCTCGTCTTCATGTCCGGCCAGATCGGGATCGTGCCGGGTACGCGCGAGCTTGCGCCGGGCGGGGTCGAGGCGGAGACGCGGCGCACCTTCGAGAACGTGAAGCTGCAGCTCGGCGCGCACGGATTGTCGCTGAAGGATGTCGTGCGCGTGCAGGTCATGCTCGCCGACATGGCCGAATGGCCGCGCTTCAATGCCGTCTATCTGGAATATTTCCCCGAGGCGCATCCCGCGCGCTCGGCCTTCGGCGCGACCGGTCTCGCCTTCGGCGCGCGGGTCGAGGTCGAGGTGTTCGCGGTCGTGCGCTGACTCGTCGCGGCGCACCGCCGCCCGATGCGCCTTAAAGCACGTTCGTTTTACATGGAATCGGAACGTGCTTTAGATTCCTTTATTTGATCGCATTTTCTTGACGCGAACCGGTACCCACTTCGCTCGAAAATGCTCTAGCGTGCGATGCGTTCAGGTTGAAGCGCGCGGCGGCGCTTCAAACCGAAGTCATCACACTCTATGCGGTCCGCCGCTGCTCGGCTTCGGCCTCGTCGGCCTTGCGCAGCCAGTGATCGAGGAAATGCGTCAGCCAGGTCTGCATGCCGTAATCGTAGACCCAGCGGTCCTCGAAATGCGCGGCGCGCTGCTTGGCGCCCGGCAATTCCATGCGGTGGGCGCCGCTGATGGTCCACTTGCACATCATCTTGTGCGTCACTTCCGGGTGGAACTGGATGCCGAAGGCGCGCTCGCCGTGGCGGAAGGCCTGGCAGGGGAATGCATCCCCCTCCGCCAGCAGCGCCGATCCCGGCGGCAGGTCGAAACCCTCGCGGTGCCACTGATAGACGTGGTCGGGCCACATCGCGCAGACACCGAGCCCGGCCTGGGTCGGGCGGATCGGATAATAGCCGACCTCGACCTGGCCTTCGGGATGGAAGTCGACGCGCCCGCCGAGCGTCAGCGCCATCATCTGGGCGCCGAGGCAGATGCCGAGGAACGGGCTGTTCTCCTTCAGCGGCACATTGATCCAGTCGATCTCGCGCCGGACATAGTCGTCGGCGTCGTTGGCGCTCTGCGGCCCGCCGAAAATCACCGCCCCGGCATGCCCGGCCATCGTCTCCGGCAGCGGATCGCCGAAACGCGGCCGCCGTATGTCGAGGGTGTGTCCGCTCCGGCGCAGATAATGGCCGACGCGCCCCGGCGTCGAATGTTCCTGGTGCAGGACGATCAGGATGGGCGCGGTCATGGCGGCGGGAATGTCTCGAAGCGATGTCCCGATTCGTAATGGCTTCGCCCGCCTTGGCAAGTGCGGGAGGCGCGTGGCTCCCATGACGCGGACCGAAGGGGCCGCGGGCCCGCCGCCGCCCCC
>JBFWWQ010000234.1:0-5715 GCA_050246095.1 Pseudorhodoplanes sp. | reverse complement strand
CGCCGAAGATCGTTAGAAAGAGGTCGTCCCATCCTTGCCGGCCTCCAATCCAGCAAGAATCTTGAATCAGAAGACGCCTGATTTGAAAATCAAAATCCGATTCCGCCTAAACGGAAATCGCTCTAGCCCGACGGCGCGGCGAACCCGCGCCGTTTGCTTTTTGGCGTTTCCCTTCCGTTTTTGCGTTTCCCCGGCGACGCCGCGACGGGGTCAGCCGCGTGCCGCGCTCGGCGCCTCGTCCGCCTCGTCGATATCGTCCGGGTCGGCCGCGTTCAGTTCGATCGGCTCCACCGCGTCTTCGTTCGCGGCGACGAATTCGGTGCGGACGGCGGCAATGCGCTTGGAGATGTGCTCCTCCGGCAGGTCGAGCACCTGCAACAGGCGCGCGGCCAGGATCAGGCTCGCCTCGATCGTCTCCGGCACCGGGCCGGCCGCGCCCAGCTCGGACAGGCGCTTGGCATGCAGCGGATCGCGCGCGCGGGCGAGAATGCGCGCGCGCTTGCGCAGGCTGCGGATCGAGCGCACCGCGTGTTCGGCCGCGTCGCGCCCGTCCAGCGTCACCACGAAGGCGCGGGCGCGGCGGGCGCCGGCGAGCTTGAGAATTTCGACGCGGCTGCCGTCGCCGAAATAGACGCGGCGGCCGGCGGCGCGATGTTCGGAAACCAGTTCGCCGTTGAGATCGAAGGCGACGTAGGGCACGTTCTCGGCTTCCAGCGTGCGCGCCACGGTCTGGCCGACGCGGCCGAAGCCGCAGATCACCACGTGGTGGTCGAGCCCCTTCGCCTCCGGCTCCGGCGCGTCGCCGGCATGATCCTCCGGCTCCATCCGCTCCGCCGCCTTGCGCGCCAGCAGCGCCAGGACCGGCGTCGCCAGCATGGACAGGCCGGCAACGGCGATGCCGGCGCTGGCGAGCGAGGGCGAGATCAGATTCTGGTTGCGCGCGAGCCCGAGCACGACGAAGGCGAACTCGCCGGCCTGCGACAGCAGGATCGCCACCTCGATGGCATGCGCGCGCGAGCAGCGGAACAGGCGCGCCGCGACGTAGAGAATGACCGTCTTGGCGGCCATGAGCCCGAGCACGGCGGCCAGAATCCACAAGGCATGCGCGGCCACCACGCGAAGATCGATATTGGCGCCGACATAGACGAAGAAAATACCGAGCAGCAGGCCCTTGAACGGATCGAAGTCGACTTCGATCTGGTGCTTGAACTCGGTTTCGCTGAGCAGCAGGCCGGCGAGGAACGCGCCGAGCACCATCGACAGCCCGCTCATCCCGGTAATGGTCGAAAGCCCGATCACGATCAGCAGCGTGATCGCCATCATGATCTCGCGGCTGCCGGTGCCGGCCGCCGAATGCAGCAGCGGACGCACCACGAAGCGCCCGATCACCATGATGCCGCCGACCGCGACGATGGCCTGGCCGAAGGCGATCGCCAGCGCCTCCACCGCCCCTTCCCGCCCGCCCGAGAGGACGCCGAGCACCACCAGGATCGGCACCACCATCAGGTCCTGGAACAGCAGAACCGAAAGCGCGATGCGGCCGACCGGCGTCGCGGCGCGATGCTGGTGCGTCAGGATCTGCATCACGATCGCCGTGGAGGACAGGGCGAAGCACATGCCGAGGATGACGCCGGAGGGCGGCGGCAGGCCGAAGAAGCGCACCACCGTCCCGATCGCCACGACCGAAACCCCGACCTGCAGCAGGCCGACGCCGAACACATATCGCCGCAACTGCCACAGCCGCTCGATCGACAATTCCAGCCCGAGCAGGAACAGCAGGAAGATCACGCCGAGTTCGGCCAGCGCTTCGGCGCGCTCCGGATGGTCGAAAGTGATGTACTGGATCCAGGGATGCGCCCCGGCGAATTGCCCGAGCCCGTGCGGACCGAAGGCGAGGCCCACCAGCAGAAAGCCGAGGACCGCTCCGATGCGGGCGCGGTGGAAGAGCGGGATGAAAATGCCCGCTGCGATCAGGAAAAGCAGGAATCCCTTCAAGCCTTCCGCGTGCAGCACGCGCCCGTTCCCTCAATTACGGCAGGCTGCGCCGTGCAGCCGCGCCCGATGCATCTAGAGCATTTTCGAGCGAAGCGGGTACCGGTTCGCGTCCAGAAAATGCGATCGAACAAAGGAATCTAAAGCACGCTCCGATTCCATGTGAAACGAACGTGCTCTAGCCGACTCGCACCGGCCGGTTAAACCGCAAAATGCACGCTCTGCCCTCACGCAGCACCGAGCGCAGCCTCGATCGCGGCGAGCGCCGCCTTCGCCTTGCTGCCGTCGGGACCGCCGGCCTGCGCCATGTCCGGCCGGCCGCCGCCGCCCTTGCCGCCGAGCGCCTCGGCACCGTGGCGCACAAGCTCCACCGCATTGAAGCGCTTGGTCAGGTCGGGCGTGACGCCGACCACGATTCCGGCCTTGCCGTCCTCACTGACGCCGACGATCGCGACGATGCCGGAACCGACCTGCTTCTTGCCTTCGTCGGCAAGGCTGCGCAGGTCCTTCAGGTCGATGCCCTCGACCGCGCGCGCCAGCAGCTTGACGTCGCCGACCGCGCGCACCGCCTCTGCCCCGGTCTTGGCGCCGTCGCCGCCCATGGCGAGCTTCTTCTTCGCCTCGCCAAGTTCGCGCTCGAGCTTCCTGCGCTCGTCCATGATCTGCGCCAGCCGCGCCGGCATTTCCTCGAGCGGCACGCGGATCTCCGCCGACGCCGCCTTGGCGAGCGCGATCGCGGCATTGGCGGCCTTGCGCGCGGCCTTCCCGGTGAGCGCCTCGACCCGGCGCACGCCCGCCGCCACCGCCGAATCGGTGACCCCGGAAATCAGGCCGATATCGCCGGTGCGCTTCACATGCGTGCCGCCGCACAATTCGACCGACCAGCCGAGCGCATTGCCGCCCCCCTCGCCCATCGCCACCACGCGCACCTCGTCGCCGTATTTCTCGCCGAACAGCGCGCGCGCCCCCGAGGCCCGCGCGTCGTCGATCGCCATCAGGCGGGTGGTCACCGGCGCATTCTGCAGCACGAATTCGTTGGCGATGTCCTCGACCTTCTCGATCTCCTGCGCGGTCATCGGCTTGGGATGCGAGAAATCGAAGCGCAGGCGGTCGGGCGCCACCAGCGAGCCCTTCTGCGCCACGTGATCGCCGAGCACCTGGCGCAACGCCTCGTGCAGCAGATGCGTCGCGGAATGGTTGGCGCGGATCGCGGAGCGGCGGGCATGGTCGACATCGAGCGCAAGCGAGGCCCCCGCCTTCAGGGTGCCCTGTTCGACCGTGCCGGCATGCACGAACAGGTCGCCGGCCTTCTTCTGCGTGTCGCTGACGCGAAAGCGCACGCCTTCGCCGGTCAGGAGGCCGGTATCGCCGACCTGGCCGCCGGATTCGCCGTAGAACGGCGTCTGGTTGACCACGACGAAGCCGGTCTCGCCCTGCTTCAGCTCGCCGACTTCCTTGCCGTCGCGCACCAGCGCCGACACCACGCCTTCCGCGCCCTCGGTCTCGTAGCCGAGAAACTCGGTGGCGCCGAGCTTCTCGCGCAGGCCGAACCAGATCGTCTCGGTCGCCGCCTCGCCGGAGCCGGCCCAGGAGGCGCGCGCCTTTTCGCGCTGGCGCGCCATCGCCGCGTCGAAGGCCTGCAGATCGACGCCGATGCCGCGCGGACGCAGCGCGTCCTGCGTCAGATCGAGCGGAAAGCCGTAGGTGTCGTAGAGCGTGAAGGCGGTCTCGCCCTTCAGCTTGTCGCCGGATTTCAGGCTCGCCGATTCCGCGTCCAGGATCGAGAGCCCGCGTTCCAGCGTCTTGCGGAAGCGCGTCTCTTCGAGCTTCAGCGTCTCGGCGATCAGCGGCTCGGCGCGCAGCAATTCGGGATAGGCCTGGCCCATCTCGCGCGCGAGCGCGGGAACGAGCTTCCACATCAGCGGCTCCTTGGCGCCGAGCAGCTCGGCATGCCGCATGGCGCGGCGCATGATGCGGCGGAGCACATAGCCGCGGCCTTCGTTGGAGGGCAGCACGCCGTCGGCGATCAGGAAGGAAGCGGCGCGCAGATGGTCGGCGATCACCCGATGCGAGACGCGCTGCGGCCCGTCGGGATCCACCGCGGTCGATTCGGCGACGGCGCGGATCAGCGCGCGCATCATGTCGGTCGCGTAATTGTCGTGCGTGCCCTGCATCACGGCGGCGATGCGCTCGAGCCCCATGCCGGTGTCGATCGAGGGCTTGGGCAGCGCGACGCGCTCGCCGGAGGCGAGCTGCTCGAACTGCATGAAGACGAGATTCCAGATTTCGATGAAACGGTCGCCGTCGGCGTCGGGCGATCCGGGCGGCCCGCCCGGAATCTTGTCGCCGTGATCGAAGAAGATTTCCGAGCACGGCCCGCACGGACCGG
Organism: Pseudorhodoplanes sp.; assembly: GCA_050246095.1. Taxonomy (GTDB): domain Bacteria; phylum Pseudomonadota; class Alphaproteobacteria; order Rhizobiales; family Xanthobacteraceae; genus Pseudorhodoplanes. The sequence continues at coordinate 1,334 of JBFWWQ010000234.1, read as the reverse complement.
TGTCGCCCATCGCCCAGAAATTGTCGGCGCCGGCGATGCGCACGATGCGCGATTCGGGCAGGCCGGCGATCTTCTTCCACAGCCCGAAGGCCTCGTCGTCCTCGACATAGACCGTCGCCATCAGACGGTCCTTGGGCAGCCCGAAATCCCTGGTCACCAGGTTCCAGGCGAGCTCGATCGCGCGGTCCTTGAAATAGTCGCCGAAGGAGAAATTGCCCAGCATCTCGAAGAAGGTGTGATGCCGCGCGGTATAGCCGACATTGTCCAGGTCGTTATGCTTGCCGCCCGCGCGCACGCATTTCTGCGAGGTCACCGCGCGCCGGTAGGGCCGCTTCTCCAGACCGGTGAAGACGTTCTTGAACTGCACCATTCCGGCATTGGTGAACATCAGGGTCGGATCGTTGCGCGGCACCAGCGGCGAGGAGGCGACGACCTCGTGCCCGTTGCGCGCGAAATAATCCAGAAAGCCCTTCCTGATCTCGTTGACGCCGCTCATCGACCGCTTTCAGCCCGCAATAGAGACGCCCCGCCGGCCCGGACCTGCCAGACGAGGTCAAAATCCTGCGGTTTGCCTGTGGTTTCAAGGCGCTTGTAGCGGCGCCCCTGCGCCCTGTCCACGCCGTCGCGCGGTCCGCGCGGGCCGGCCGGAAAAAGATTCCCCGGGGGCCGCGCCGGCGCGCGGCCAGACCCGGGGAGAGCGCGGGCCGTACCGACGCAACCATATTGCGGCCACGCGACGCAACGCCACACACCGGAACCGTGCCGGCGCCCCGCGACAAGCCGGCACCATGCCGGCACCGCTGACCGGACCTGCGCCCGAATGAACACCGGTCCGGCCGCGGCGGCGCATTGTCGGGCCCGGCGGCGGGCCGTAGAGGATCGCGCGGTCCGGGCCGGGCGGCGACGGAACCGGACCGCGCGTGCGGCCGCGAGGGGGACTGGCGGCCGGATCGGAGGAGACGCCGCTTGGACGACGATGCCTGAAAACGCTACTTGGCGGCGCCTATTGTCCTTCGGCTATTCGTCGGCTTCGGCTTCGCCGCTTTCCGGCTCGCCCTTCAGGATCTGCTCGGCGATCAGCCCGGAATTCTGCCGCACCGCCGCTTCGATGCGGGCGGCGATGTCGGGATTGGTCTTCAGGAAGGTCTTGGCGTTTTCCCGCCCCTGCCCGATCCGCTGGCTGTCGAAGGAGAACCAGGCGCCCGACTTCTCCACCACCCCGGCCTTGACCCCGAGATCGATCAGTTCGCCGGTCTTGGAGACGCCCTCGCCATACATGATGTCGAACTCGACCTGCTTGAAGGGCGGCGCCAGCTTGTTCTTGACCACCTTGA
>JBFWWQ010000233.1:0-5753 GCA_050246095.1 Pseudorhodoplanes sp. | reverse complement strand
GACGGATTTGTCGTGCCGGTCCCGAAGAAGAGCGTCGACGCCTATCGCAAGATGGCGCAGAAGGCCGGCAAGGTCTGGCGCGAGCACGGCGCGCTGGAATACATGGAGTGCGTCGCCGACGACGTGAAGAAGGGCAAGTGGACCTCGTTTCCGCGCAGCGTGAAGATGAAGCCGAGCGAAACCGTCGTGTTCTCCTACATCGTCTACAAGTCGCGCCCGCATCGCGACCGCGTGCTGGCGAAGGTGATGAAGGACAAGCGCATCGCCGCCATGATGGACCCCAAGAGCATGCCGTTCGACGCCAGGCGCATGTTCTGGGGCGGCTTCAAGACCATCGTCGATCTCTGAAATTCGGCGGCCCGGCGGGACGCGGCGCAAACGGCGCACCCGAACCCGCGCACTGCTGACATCTGCTGACATCGTCGCATTCTAGCCAACCATCGAACGTAAGGATTACGGCCATGCCCGTTCCCTATCTGATGTTCAACGGACGCTGCGAGGAAGCGCTCGGCTTCTACAAGAAGGCGCTCGGCGCCGAGATCGGCATGATGATGCGCTTCAAGGAAGCGCCGCAGGAAGACAATGCCGGCGAGCCCGGCTGCGCGCCCGGCCAGATCGACGGCGACAAGATCATGCATTCGGCCTTTCAGGTGAAAGGCACGACCGTGATGGCTTCCGACGGAATGGCCAGCACGCCGCCGAAATTCGAGGGCTTCTCGCTCACCGTCTCCGCCAAGGACGAGCCGGAGGCGGAACGTTTCTTCGCGGCGCTCGCCGACGGCGGCAAGATCGAAATGCCGCTGATGAAGACGTTTTTCGCCAAGAGCTTCGGGATCGTTTCCGACAGGTTCGGCGTGAGCTGGATGGTCATCGTCGAGCCTTGAGCCGCCGCGCCTGCCCGCCCATCCCGACCCCGCAATGCAGAGGGTTTTCCGAACATGCCTGCAAACGACACGAACGCCGAATTCTGCATCGAGCGCACCTACGACGCCCCACGCGAGCGCGTATGGGCGGCCTTCACGACCGCCGAGGGCCTCGCGCATTGGTGGCGACCGAAAGGCTCGACCTTCAAGGTGCTCAACCTCGATCTGCGTCCCGGCGGGATGTTCCATTATTCGATGGAATATCAGCCCGGCCATCCCATGTACGGACGCTTCATCTACCGCGAGATCGAGGCGCCGCAGCGGATCGTCTTCGTCACCTCGTTCTCCGACGCAAGCGGCGGCATCACGCGCGCGTCGTTCCCGCAGATGCAGGAACGCTGGCCGCTGGAGGTGCTCAACACCGTCACCTTCACCGAGCGCGCCGGACGCACAACGCTGGCACTGCGCGGCCATCCCATCAACGCGAACGAGCAGGAGATCGCCACATTCGCGGGCTTCTTCGATTCGATGCGTCAGGGTTTCGGCGGTACGTTCGACCAGCTGGAGACCTATCTGGCCGCAGCCCGGGCCGCATGACGGCGGCAAAGCAGGGAGTAGCGCATGCTCAAGATCGTCGGACTGATAGCGCTGGCACTCGCCATCGGCATCGGCGGTATCCTCGCCTATGCGGCGACCAAGCCGGATAGCTTTCGCGTCGAGCGCAAGATCGGCGTGAAGGCGCCGCCCGAGAAGATCTACCCGCTGATCGAGGACTTCTCGCAATGGGGCGCCTGGTCGCCCTACGAGAAGAAGGACCCCGCCATGAAACGCACTTTCGAGGGACCGCGCAGCGGCAAAGGTGCGATCTATGCCTGGGACGGCGACCGCAATATCGGCGCCGGGCGCATGGAGATCGTGGACGTGTCGGCGCCGAACCGCGTGCGGATCAAGCTCGACTTCTTCCGGCCGTTCAAGGCCAGCAATACCGCCGAATTCACCCTGCAGCCAAAAGGCGACACCACCGACGTGACCTGGGCGATGTACGGACCCAACCTGTTCCTCGGCAAGGTGATGCAGGTGTTCCTCGATTTCGACAGGATGGTCGGCACCGACTTCGAAGCCGGGCTCGCCGACCTGAAACGAACGGCGGAACGCTGATCCCGAAACCCGCTTTTCCGCGAGCGACGATCAAGGAGAGACAACGGCATGAACGATATCCCCGACATGACGCCGAAGCCGGCCAAGGAACACGCATGGCTGCAGAAGCTCGTCGGCAACTGGGAATCCGAGATGGAATGCGTCATGGGCCCGGGCCAGCCGCCGATGCAGTCGAAGGGCACGGAGAGCGTGTGCTCGATCGGCGGCCTGTGGACCATCGGCGAAGGCAAGGGCGATTCGCCGGACGGCACGGCGGTCGTCAGCATCATGACGCTCGGCTACGATCCGCAGAAAAAGCGCTTCGTCGGCAGCTTCATCGCCTCGATGATGACGCATATGTGGTTGTACGAGGGGACGCTCGCGGGCGAGACCCTGACCCTCGACACCACGGGTCCGGTCTTCGGCGCCGAGCCCGGCAAGATGACGAAGTACCAAGACATCATCTCGTTCAGGAGCAGCGATCACCGCACGCTGACTTCGCGCATTCTCGGCGATGACGGGAAATGGACGCCGTTCATGAGCGCGAATTACCGGCGCAAGTGACGGGCCGGGCGGTACCAATGACGGCTTCAGCGCCGGCGGACTTGCCGCCCCGCAGCGTGCCGGGAGGCGTGTGAGCGGTTGGCCGCTCACCCGTCGCGCCGTTCGCCGCGCAAGGTAGGCAGGCCGATGCCCGCCGCATCGAAGCCGCCGTCGACCGCGAGCGTCTGCCCGGTGATGTAGCTCGCATGCGCGCCGCACAGGAAGAAGATCGCCTCGGCGAGCTCTTCCTCGAGGCCGTAGCGGTTGAGCGGAATGGCATCGTGATAATCGGCGCGGATCGCCGGCGAATGCACGGCCTTGGCCATCGCGGTATCGACCGGCCCGGGCGCGACGGCGTTGACGCGGATGCCGAGCGCGGCGAGTTCCACCGCCTGCTGCTTGGTCAAATGCGCCAGCGCCGCCTTGCTGGTGCCGTAGGCGGCGCGCAACGTGGAGGCGCGCAGGCCGGAAATCGAGGTGATGTTGACGATGCTGCCGCCGCCATTGTCGCGCATCAGCGCCGCCGCCGCCTGCGCGCACAGGAACGGACCGGTAAGGTTCACCGCCAGCACGCGCGCCCATTCCTCCGGCGTCGTCTCCAGCACCGGCTTGAAAATCGCGACCCCGGCATTGTTGACCAGCGCATCGAGCCGGCCGAAGCGCGCGGCGAGCGCCGAGAATGCGTGCGTCACCTGCGCCGGCTCCGCCACATCGCAGGGCAGTGCCAGAGTGTGTTCGGGACGCGCGATCGCGGCCATGCTGGCGGCCAGCGTATCGCGGTCGATGTCGAGCAGGCCGACGCGCCATCCGTCGCCCAGGAAACGCTTCGCGGCGGCAAGCCCGATCCCGCGTCCGGCGCCGGTCACCAGCGCGACCTTGGCTTCTCCCGATGACACCCGCAACCTCCCGCTCGCTTCGATTTCGCCGCTTATCGCGCGCGCACCGGCGCTTGACAAATACGGGTTGCCGCAATACTTAAGTGAATGCTTAATAATCAGGGAGCGCTCGATCAGGTGTTCCAGGCGCTGGCGGACCCCGCCCGGCGCGTGATGGTGGAGCGGCTGACGCGCGGACCGGCCTCGGTGTCGGAACTGGCGAAGCCGCTCGACATGACCTTGTCGGCGGTGGTGCAGCACCTCGCCGTGCTGGAGACGAGCGGCCTCGTGAAGTCCGAGAAGGTGGGGCGGGTGCGGACCTGCCACATCGAGGCGAAAGCGCTCCGCAGCGCCGAGCAATGGATTGCCCAGCGGCGCTCGTTCTGGGAGCGGCGCCTAGACCGGCTGGGGACCTACCTCGCCGGGCAAACGGAAGAAAACCCGTCGAAGGAGTAACGTCAGATGGCCGAACGAAGCGTCACCCATGCGATCAAGCAAAGGACTCTAAAGCACGTTCCGATTCCATATAAAACGAACGTGCTTTAGCGATCCTTTCCCGTCAACGCCGAGGCCGCTTCATGTCGCTCACCCTCTATTTTCACCCGCTCTCCTCCTTCTGTCAGAAGGCGCTGATCGCGCTGTACGAGAACGACACGCCGTTCACGCCGCATCTCGTGGACCTGATGGACGAGAAGTCCGCAGCGGAGTTCCGGGCAATCTGGCCGATCGGGAAGTTTCCGGTGCTGCGCGACGAGCGCCGCAACCGGCTGGTGCCGGAAACCAGCGTCATCGTCGAGTATCTCGACCGGCACTATCCCGGCTGCACGCGCTTCATCCCCACCGATGACGACATCGCCTCGCAGATGCGCGTGTTCGACCGGCTGTTCGACCTCTACGTCAATCTGCAGGTGCAGAAAATCGTGTTCAATCGCCTGCGCCCGGCCGAAGCCAGGGATCCGCTGGGCGACGACGAAGCCAGGGCCATGCTCGGGAAGGCGCTCGGCGTCGCCGAAACGCAGATCGCCGGCAAGACCTGGATCGTGGGCGAGGATTTTTCGATGGCGGATTGCGCGGCGGCGCCCGCGCTTTTCTACGCCGACAAGATCGCGCCGTTCGCGGAAAGCCATCCGCAAACGCACGCCTATCTGCAGCGCCTCATGCAGCGTCCCTCCTATGCGCGCGTGCTAGCGGAGGCGAAGCCCTATCTGCACATGTTCCCGCAGGACGATGCGGCCTGAGACGACGGCCGTCCGGGACGGCGCCTAGCGTGTCGGGACCGGCTTCTCGCCGCGATAGTCGTAGAAGCCGCGCTTGGTCTTGCGGCCGAGCCAGCCGGCCTCGACATACTTCACCAGCAGCGGGCACGGCCGGTATTTCGAATCGGCAAGCCCGTCATGCAGCACCTGCATCACCGACAGGCAGATATCCAGACCGATAAAGTCGGCGAGTTCGAGCGGCCCCATGGGATGGTGCGCGCCGAGCTTCATGGCGGTGTCGATCGCTTCCACATTCCCGACGCCTTCGTAAAGCGTATAGATCGCCTCGTTGATCATCGGCAGCAGGATGCGATTGACGATGAAGGCGGGGAAATCCTCCGCCACGGCGATCTGCTTGCCGAGCGAGGCGATGAAAGCCTTGCTCGCCTCGAAGGTGGGATCGCCGGTCGCGATGCCGCGGATCAATTCGACCAGCTCCATCAGCGGCACCGGATTCATGAAATGGATGCCGATGAATTTTTCCGGCCGGTCGGTCGCGGCAGCCAGGCGCGTGATCGAGATCGAGGAGGTGTTGGTGGCGAGGATCGCTTCCGGCTTCAGGTGCGGGCAGAGATCGGTGAAGATGCGTCGCTTGATCTCTTCCTTCTCGGCAGCGACCTCGATCACGATGTCGCAGCTTCCCAGAGCCTCCAGCGTCTCCGCCGCGCTGATGCGCGCCAGCGCCGCCTTGCGGTCCTCCTCGCTGATCACCTTGCGGGTCACCTGGCGCGTCATGTTGCCGTTGATGGTCGCCATGCCTTCCTTGATGCGGTCGGGCGTGATGTCGTTCAACAGCACGTCGTAATTGGCGAGCGCGCAGACATGCGCGATGCCGTTGCCCATCTGGCCCGCGCCGATGATGCCCACCTTGCGAATTGCCTGCGCCATCGTGTCCGTCCCTGTGACTTCGTGTACCCGCGGCCGGTCACCCGGCTATTTCTTCAGCTTGCCGAGTTCCGCGTCGAGTTCGGGCAAGGCCTGGTAGAGATCGGCGACCAGCCCGTAATCGGCGACCTGGAAGATCGGCGCTTCCTCGTCTTTGTTGATCGCGACGATGATCTTGGAGTCTTTCATACCCG
>JBFWWQ010000232.1:0-5755 GCA_050246095.1 Pseudorhodoplanes sp. | reverse complement strand
TGATGTCCGACGATGCCGACCTGTATTTCAAGGGCGCCGCCGGCAAGATCGTGCGCACCGCCGGCCGCGGCACGGCGGGCGTCAGCGGCACCTCCGGCGAGGTCACGGTGAAGACCACCGGCGACGTTTTCTCCGCGGGCCTGATCGGGGTCAAGCGCGTCCTGTCCGAGCGGGCCCGCGCCGACCGTGCCGAAGCGGAACGGCTCCGGCAGATCGCCGCGCGTTCGCTGGCGCGCGCGAAGGAGATCGAGCCGCTTCTCGCCGCCGCCCGCATTGCCGCCGATGCGCAGAAGACCGCTTCGCTGCAGGCGCAGTTCAATGCCGCGACCGAGGAGGCGCAAAGCCTCAACCAGAAGGCCGCCGATCTGCAGAAGAGCGCGGCGGAGATGCAGGCGCGCTTCGACGACAAGTCCGGAACCGAGGCGCTGACCGACCAGCTGCCGAGCATCCTGGTCGCGATCAATGGCGGGATCGTCAAAGGCGAAGCGATCGGCGAATCCGAAATCCGCGGCACGGTTCTGCTGCCGCTGAAGTCGGAAGCGGAGGCGCGGCCCGGAAGCTGGCAGGTCGTCACCCTGGAAACGCCGGAATCCAACCGCCGTCTCGGCGACCGCGAGGTCGTCTGGCTGGAAAGCCTGCGCGAGCGCGGGGAGGTCGAACGGCGCTTCAACTGGCATTTCTTCACTTCCGGCGACAGCCGCGAGCCCGAGCTTGCCGGCATCCGCGGCGCGCTGGTCGGCTCCGCGCTGACGCTTCTGGTCACGCTGGTCCTCTGCCTGCCGCTGGGCGTGGCGGGGGCGATCTATCTCGAGGAATTCGCGCCGAAGAATCGCCTGACCGAGATCATCGAGGTCAACATCAACAATCTCGCGGCCGTGCCGTCCATCGTGTTCGGCCTGCTCGGCCTCGCCGTGTTCCTGAATTTCTTCGGATTGCCGCGTTCGGCGCCGCTGGTCGGCGGCCTGGTTCTCGCGCTGCTGGTCCTGCCCACCATCATCATCGCCTCGCGCGCCGCGATCAAGGCGGTGCCGCCCTCGATCAAGGAGGCCGCGCTCGGTGTCGGCGCCTCGCACCAGCAGGCGGTGTTCCACCACGTGCTGCCGCTGGCGATGCCCGGCATCATGACCGGCACCATTATCGGCATGGCGCATGCGCTGGGCGAGACCGCGCCGCTGCTGATGATCGGCATGGTCGCGTTCATCGTCGAGCCTGCGGTCAGCATCACCGACGCCGCCACCGTGCTGCCGGTGCAGATTTTCCTGTGGTCGGATCTTCCGGAAATCGCGTTCCAGGCGAAGACCGCGGCCGCCATCGTCGTGCTGCTGCTGTTTCTGTTCGTGATGAACGGCATGGCGATCTTTCTGCGCAAGCGCTTCGAGCGGCGTTGGTAGGCCAGGGTTGAGGGAGACAGAGTGATGGATGCGATGGTTCACACCGAGGCGAGGGCGAGGATGCCCATGCCCGCGGCCGCGCGGGACGACGTCAAGGTCAGGGCGCGCGACGTCAACGTCTATTACGGCGAGAAGCACGCGCTGAAGGACGTCTCGATCGACATCGCCGAACGCTCGGTCACCGCCTTTATCGGGCCGTCGGGCTGCGGCAAGTCGACTTTCCTGCGCTGCATCAACCGCATGAACGACACGATCCCGATTGCGCGCGTGACCGGCCTGATCGAGATCGACGGGAAGGACATCTACGACAAGTCGCTCGATGTCGTGCAGCTTCGCGCGCGCGTGGGCATGGTGTTCCAGAAGCCCAATCCGTTTCCCAAGTCGATCTACGAGAATGTCGCCTACGGGCCGCGCATCCACGGCCTCGCCGCATCGAAGACGGACCTCGACGAGATCGTCAGTTCCAGTTTGAAACGGGCAGGGCTCTGGGAGGAGGTCAAGGACCGGCTCGGCGATACCGGCACCAGCCTCTCGGGCGGCCAGCAGCAGCGCCTGTGCATCGCGCGCGCGATCGCGGTGAGCCCGGAAGTCATCCTCATGGACGAGCCGTGTTCGGCGCTGGACCCGATCGCGACCGCGCGCATCGAGGAACTGATGGACGAGCTGCGCAAGAACTTCACCATCGTGATCGTGACCCATTCCATGCAGCAGGCGGCGCGCGTGTCGCAGCGCACGGCGTTCTTCCATCTCGGCATCCTGGTGGAGGAAGGCGCGACGGAAACGATTTTCACCACTCCGAAGGACCGGCGGACGCAGGACTACATTACCGGGCGCTTTGGCTAGAGCATTTTCGAGCGAAGTGGGTACCGGTTCGCGTCAAGAAAATGCGATCAAACAAAGGAATCTAAAGCACGTTCCGATTCCATGTAAAACGAACGTGCTTTGGCGCCGGCAGGACATTTGCGAGGAACCAAGATGGTGGCACAACACACGGCCAAGGCCTTCGATGCAGACCTCGAAGAGCTGCAACGCAAGGTCTCCGAGATGGGCGGTATCGCCGAGAAGGGGATTGCGGATTCGGTGGCGGCACTGGCGCGTCGCGACAGCGAACTCGCGCGCAAGGTGATCGCAAGCGACGCGGCGGTCGACGTGCTGCAATCGGAAATCGAGGAGAAGGCGGTGCTGACGATCGCGCGGCGCCAGCCGATGGCGGTGGACTTGCGCGAGATCGTCGCCTCGCTGCGCGTCGCCAACGATCTCGAGCGCATCGGCGATCTGGCCAAGAACATCGCCAAGCGCACCATCGCGCTGCAGGGCGAATTTCCCTCGCAGAAGGTGATCCGCGGGGTCGAGCACATGGCGACCCTGGTGCAGGCGCAGCTCAAGCAGGCGCTCGACAGCTATGCCGCGCGCGACGTCGGCAATGCGCTGGAGGTCTGGAAGAACGACGAGGAAATCGATGCGCTGTGCACCTCGCTGTTCCGCGAGTTGCTGACCTATATGATGGAGGATCCGCGCAATATCAGCTTCTGCATCCATCTGCTGTTCTGCGCCAAGAACATCGAGCGGATGGGCGACCACGCCACCAATATCGCCGAGACCATCTATTACATGATCGAAGGGCGCCCGATCGGCGGCACCCGCCCGAAGGGGGACACCACCGCCTTCGCCCCGGCCCCGGCGCAGGGCTGACGGAAGCGGCGCCATGAACGGCCATCCTGCGCGCATCCTGATCGTCGAGGACGAGGAGCCGCTGACGCTGCTCCTGCGCTACAACCTGGAGGCGGAAGGATACGATGTCGACGTGGTCGCGCGCGGCGACGACGCCGATACGCGCCTGCGCGAGGGCCTTCCCGATCTCGTCGTGCTCGACTGGATGCTGCCGGGATTGTCCGGCATCGAATTGTGCCGGCGCCTGCGCACGCGGCCGGAGACGAAGGCGCTGCCGATCATCATGCTGACGGCGCGCGGCGAGGAAAGCGAGCGCGTGCGCGGCCTGGCGACCGGCGCCGACGACTATATCGTCAAGCCGTTCTCGGTGCCGGAATTGCTGGCGCGGGTGCGCGCGCTGCTGCGGCGGGCCAAGCCCGAGCGCATGGCGGACGTGCTGGCGCTCGGCGAGATCGAGCTCGACCGCGTGCGCAAGCGCGTGACGCGGTCCGGCCGCGACATCGATCTCGGGCCGACCGAATACCGGCTGCTGGAATTCCTGATGGAGCGGCCCGGCCGCGTGTTCAGCCGCGAACAATTGCTCAACGGCGTCTGGGGCAACGACGTCTTCATCGACGAGCGCACCGTCGACGTGCATGTCGGGCGGCTGCGCAAGGCGCTCAACCGCGGGCGCGAACCCGACCCGATCCGCACCGTGCGCGGCTCCGGCTATTCCATCGACGACCGTTTCGGGAAAACCCACTGAGCGCGCCCGAGCATCGCCGTGCTCGGGGGCGAGCAAGCGCCGTTCTTAGAGCTTAATCGCGGGCCGGGCGGCGGTCGCGCCGGCTGGCCGGCGGCTGGTAGGCGACGCGGGCGTGGTAGCCGCAATAGGGATGCCCAATCACCGGCTTGCCGCCGCAGAAATAGAAATCCGCATTGGCCGGATCGCCTATTGGCCAGCGGCAGGTATCCTCGTTCAATTCCAGCAGGGTCCGCCGCTGCCCGAGCGGGATCACGTTCTCGACCGCGACCGCCTCGGGTTCCGCTTCGTATTCATAGGCATAGGCGCGGGCCAGCGCGGTGTTGCCGCGGCTCGCCGGGCGCGCGACCCGCAGCATGTGCGGCTGGCGCACCTTGCGCGGCCGCGGCGCGGCGGGGGAGGCGGTTTTCGCGCGGCCGGACAGGCCGAGGCGGTGCACCTTGCCGATCACCGCGTTGCGCGTGATGCCGCCGAGTTCCGCGGCGATCTGGCTGGCGGAAAGCCCGTCCGCCCAGAGCTTTTTCAGCTGTTCCACCCGTTCGTCGGTCCACCCGATCATCATTTCCCCGTCTCCCAAGGATCCCCCAATCCCCGCTGCCGCGCCGCAGAATCCGCCTCCGGCGCCGGGAGGCCGCAGGGCCGCCCGGCGTGACGCATGGCACCGAGGTGCTGTTAAGATTTAGGTCCGCCGCACGAGATGTCGTATCTGACAGAGCGGACGCTACAATATGCCGTGACTCGCGCGCAAGAGTCCGGCCCGGACCCGCCCCCGACAAAGCTGTTGATGGGAGCGACCTGTCCACTGTTCTTTGCCTGTTCGGGAGATGCTCGGGCGCTGCTCGCGGCCTGCCGGCCGATGCTCGGCCGCCTGTCCACATAGACAGCGCCTCCCCCCGGACCTATGATGCCCGCCAGGTGCCGCCCGGAAGAGGCGGCACATTTCATTTCCTCGCCGCGTTCGTGCCGGACTGCCCGTGACCTCGCATCTATTGCCGACCTATGCCCGTGCCGACCTCGCCTTCGAGCGGGGCGAGGGCGCCTGGCTGCAGGCGACGAACGGGCGGCGCTATCTCGACTTCGCGGCCGGCGTCGCGGTGAACGGGCTCGGCCACGCCCACCCGAAGCTGGTCGAGGCGCTGACCGCGCAGGCGCAGAAGCTCTGGCACGTCTCCAACCTGTTCCAGATCCCGGAAGCCGAGGCGCTGGCGGCGCGGCTTTGCGCGCAGAGCTTCGCCGACACGGTCTTTTTCGCCAATTCCGGCGCCGAGGCGATGGAATGCTGCATCAAGACCGCGCGCAAGTTCCACGCGGCCAACGGCCAGCCCGGCCGCTACCGCATCGTCACCTTCGAGGGCGCCTTCCACGGCCGCACCCTGGCGACGCTCGCCGCCGGCGGACAGAAGAAATACCTGGAAGGCTTCGGCCCGGTGGTCGAGGGCTTCGACCAGGTCGCGTTCGGCGACCTCGAGGCGACCAAGGCCGCCATCAACGACGCCACCGCCGCCATCCTGATCGAGCCGATCATGGGCGAGGGCGGCGTGCGCGTGGTTCCGAACGCCTTCCTGAAGGCGTTGCGCGAGCTCTGCGACCGGCACAACCTGCTGCTGGTGTTCGACGAGGTGCAGACCGGAATCGGGCGCAGCGGCGAACTCTTCGCCTATCAGCGCACCGGCGTGACGCCCGACATCATGGGCCTGGCCAAGGCGCTGGGCGGCGGCTTTCCGATCGGCGCCTGCCTCGCGACCGCGGAAGCGGCCAAGGGCATGACCGCCGGCACGCATGGCTCGACCTTCGGCGGCAACCCGCTCGCCACCACGGTCGGGCTGGCAGTGCTCGATGTGGTGCTGGCGCCCGGATTCCTCGACAACGTGCGCAGGAGCTCGCTGCTGCTGAAGCAGCGGCTTGCGGAAATCAAGGACAGGTATCCCGCCGTCGTCTCCGAGATCCGCGG
>JBFWWQ010000231.1:0-5777 GCA_050246095.1 Pseudorhodoplanes sp. | reverse complement strand
TTCATTGGGCGTCAGCGGCCAGGATGCGCCGACCTCCCCGATGACGCCGGCGCGGATGCCGGTGCCGTCCACGCCGACCTCGATATCGTTCACGATCTCGGCGGCAATGGATTCGACTGTCTTGGAACCCATGTCCTTCGGATGGGAGGGCTCGACATAATAGCCCGCGCCCATGATCACGTGCAGGCCCGTGGCCTCGGAGATCTGGCGCAGCGCCTTGGGGTTGCGGCCGAGCCCAACGCAGCCGACATCGATGATGGTTCCACCCCCGCGCTTCTTGAACAAAGCCGCTTCTTCCGCGGCGACGACCGGGTCCTGCAGCAGGAGGTTGTCGATATTGGAAATGTAGTTGCGGCGCATCCAGGCCAGGTTGCCGAGCGCGACCTTCTCGCGACCGAGATGCTTTTCATCCGGGTCAAGCGGCTCCTTATAATAGCAGGTGGAATCGATGATGAGATGCTCGTGCGGCAGGGTGACCCCCAGATCGTCGCCCTTCACCAGTCCGGTGACCGTCTGCGCGTAGCCTGCCCGTTGCGCCGCTGCCATGCTTCCACCCCTTCGCTTCCAGATGGCTTGCAAATAAGCATCTCTGCGTTTTCACGACAACCGGAACCCGCATGAACGACGCCGCTGAACAGAAAAAAACGGCGGGATTTTTGCGTCCGGCGCCGGGTCAGCTAATGTGCCTCTTCCGGGGACAATGATGAACAGCGCATCTTCACCGGTGCCGGGTTCCGGCATCGCGTATATCGACGGACGCTTCATGCCGATCGGCGAGGCCTCCATCCCGATCACGGACTGGGGCTATCGCCGCTCTGACGCGACCTACGACGTGGTCGGCGTCCGCGACGGCGCTTTCTTCCGGCTCGACGACCATATCCGCCGCTTCCGCGCGTCGATGAACGCGTTCCGTTTCAACCCGCGCGAGACCGACGGCGAAATCAAGACCATCCTGCACGAATGCGTGCGGCGCAGCGGGCTGCGCGACGCTTACGTGGCGATGGATTGCCTGCGTGGACGCCCTGCCCCCGGCAAGCCCTATCATCCCGTTCATGCGCGCAACTACATCGCGGCCTTCGCGATTCCGTGGATATCGCTGACGACAGCGGAAATGCAGACCCGCGGCGCGCATCTTTATGTCGCAAGCCCGCTGCGCATCCCGCCGGATTCGGTCGATCCCCGCGCCAAGAACTTCCACTGGGCAGACCTGACGCGCGGCCAGTTCGAGGCGCACGATCATGGCGCGGATTTCTGCGTGCTGCCCGACCGCGACGGCAACGTAACGGAAGGCGCGGGATTCAACATCTTCGCCATCACGGGCGGCAGGCTGGTGACGCCCGACGCAGGCGTGTTCGAGGGCCTGACGCGGCAATCGGTCTTTGAATTATGCGACGAGCTTAAGCTACCTTACGAAGTGCGCCCCCTGCCCGCGCCGGAATTGCGCGACGCCGACGAGATCTTCATGGCGACGACGGCGGGCGGCATCATGCCGGTGTCGCGGATCGACGGGCGCATTCTCGGCAACGACCGGCCGGGACCGCTCTCGATGCGCCTGCACGACCTGTTCTGGGAGAAGCGCCGCGCGGGCTGGCACGCGACGCCGGTCGATTACGGGAGTCCCTGACATGCACACCCTCGTTCCCCGCAAGCCCGATGAGGACGCCATCCCCTATGCGCGGCCGCAGGCGCCGCACATGTCGCCCGACCTCGTACATCTCGGCGTCCTCGACACATGGCTCGAAGACGACAGGCTCTGGGTGCCGGTGACGCAGAAGGTATCGTTCAAGCCGCTGCTGCTCTGCACCTCTGGCGGCTATTATGTGAACCTCCTGCGCGTGCGGCAGGCCGGCGTGCTGTCGCGACACCGGCATAGCGGCCCGGTTCATGCGCTCGTGCTGAGGGGACGCTGGTATTACCTCGAACACGACTGGGTGGCCGAGCAAGGCTCTTACGCCTACGAGCCGGCAGGCGAGACGCACACGCTCTATGTGCCCGAAGGCGTCGACGAGATGATCACCTGGTTCCATGTCACGGGCGGCTACACGTACGTGGATCCACAAGGGGTCGCGACCGGCTACGAGGACGTCTTCACCAAGCTCGAAGCCGCGCAGAGGCATTACCGCGCGATCGGCCTTGGCGACGATTATGTGAAAACGCTCATTCGCTGACGCTGGCCGGTGGTCGCCCCTTTGCGCCGGCTCCGCTTTCGCGATCACAACATCGCGAAGTGCGACATTCTGCAACGATTTAAGGGGGTCTCCGCCTTGGTTGTGTGCATTGCGGCATGGTAACGCTGCGCCCTGCAAATGCTTCGCAGGGAATTCATGGCCGCGCTTTTTCTCCGATTGAGACATCGGCGTCCGATGCCGGCTTTGCGGGCGCTGGTCCTGCTGGCGACCGCCCTGCTGGCGCTGGCCGTTACGCAACCGGCGGCGGCGCAATCCAACCAGCCGGACGTCGCCGACCTCGTGCGCACCGAATTGCTGGTCGAGCCGTCCGCGATCGCGCCGGGACAGCCCTTCTGGGCGGCGATCCGCCTGACCATGAAGGAGCATTGGCACACTTACTGGCGCAATCCGGGCGACGCCGGGACGCCGACGGAAATCGCCTGGAAGCTGCCGGCGGGATTCAAGGCCGAGGAGATCGTGTGGCCGACGCCGTCGCTGATCCGCGTCGGCCCGGCGGTGAGCTTCGGCTACGAAGGCGAGGCGATGCTGCTCGTCCGCATCACGCCGCCGCAAAGCCTGCCGGCGGACGTGAAGCTCGATGCCGACGTGTCGTTCCTCGTCTGCGAGAAGATCTGCATTCCGGGCGACGCCTCGGTTTCGCTCACCGTGCCGAGCACCAAGGACGCGGGCACGCCGCCCGCGAATGCCCTGTTCGACGCGGCGCGCCGGACGTTGCCCCAGCCTTCGCCCTGGACCGCGCAATATTCCGCCGACGCCAAGACGATCACCATCGGACTCGATGCGGCCTCGCTCCGCGGCGACGCGATCCGCAGCGCGACCTTCTTTCCCCACAGCAACGACCTGATCCTGAACGGCGCGAACCAGACCTTCACGGTGACGGAAAGCGGCGCGAAATTATCGCTCGAACGCAGCCAGATCGCCGCGGCGACCGCGATCCCCTCCCGCATCGACGGCGTGCTGGTGCTGGAGGAAGATGTCGGCGGATCGACCATACGCAATGCGTTCACGGTCAGCGCCAGCGGCCCCGGAGCGGGCGCCGATGCCAGTGCCGGCAATGCCCTTCGTACGATCCCCACCGTGCCTGCGATCGGCAGCATCACGCTGATGCAGGCGGTCGCGCTCGCGCTGATCGCAGGCGTCATCCTCAACCTGATGCCCTGCGTGTTCCCGGTCCTCTCGATCAAGATCCTGCATCTGACCCAGCATGCGGGCGAGCCGCCCGCGCGTGTGCGGATGCATGGTCTCGCCTATACGGCGGGAATCCTCGTAAGCTTCGCCTTGCTCGCGGGCGCGCTCTATGCGGCGCGCGCGGCCGGTGCGGAAGTCGGCTGGGGATTCCAACTGCAATCGCCGGTGGTCGTGGCCACGCTGGCCTTCATCCTGTTCGCGTTCGCGCTCAGCCTTTCGGGCGTCCTCGATATCGGCGCTTCGCTGACCCGCATTGGCGGCAGCCGCCTGATGCAACGGGGCGGATTGTCCGGCTCATTCTTCGCGGGCACGCTCGCGACGCTCGTCGCGACACCCTGCACCGCGCCCTTCATGGGCGCGAGCATCGGATTCGCGCTGACGCAAAGTGTCGCCACCGGAATGGCGGTGTTCCTCGCGCTTGGGCTTGGGCTTGCTTTGCCCTTCCTCGTGCTCAGTTTCCTGCCTGGCTTGCAGCGCCTGCTGCCCCGCCCCGGCGCATGGATGGAGACGCTCAAATCGCTTCTCGCCTTCCCGCTTTACGCGACAGTGGCCTGGCTTGTCTGGGTGCTGAGCTTCGAGGTGGGTCCGAGCGGCTTGTTGATGGCGCTGTTCGGGCTTGTGCTGATCGCGTTCGCGGCCTTCACGCTGCGCGCGGCGCGGCAGGCCAAGGCCGGTTCGCGCATCGCCTGGCGCGCGAGCGCAGCCGCGGCCGTCGCGGGCATTGTTGCGATCGTGATCGCCGTGCATGCGGACCGCGTGACGGATACGGCCTCGGCCGCAACCGCGACGGCGGCCGCAGAGACGAACGGCGGCGCCGAACCGTTCACCCAGGCGCGCTTCGACACGTTGCTCGCCGAGCAGCGTCCGGTCTTCATCAACATGACGGCGGCCTGGTGCATCACCTGCCTCGTCAACGAGCGCACCGCGCTCTCGACGGAGAATGTGCGGGCGGCATTCGAGAAGAATGGCGTCGCCTATCTGAAGGGCGACTGGACCAACCGCAATCCCGAGATCACCCGGCTGTTGCAGCGCTACGGGCGCAGCGGCGTGCCGCTCTACGTCTTCTATCCGCCGGGCAAGGAACCGGCGATCCTACCCCAGATCCTGACCGAATCCCTCGTTCTCGATCATGTGAAACGGCTTTGACCGTGTTCTGAGGTAAAATGAACCACCACCAACCCATAGAGGAGCAGACCATGCACAGACGGACTTTCGGCATCGCCTTCGCTTCCGCCTTGGCCTTCGTGGCGACCGGCGCGGTGGGCCACGCCGCCGAACTGAAGATCGGCGACACGTCGCCGGACTTTACGATCGTCAACAGCGACAACAAACCCGTGAAACTGTCCGATTTCCGCGGCAAGACGGTCGTGCTGGAATGGACCAATGACGGCTGCCCGTATGTGCGCAAGCATTATGGCACCGGCAACATGCAGGCGCTGCAGAAGAAATGGACGGATCAGGGCGTGGTGTGGCTGTCCGTCATCTCCTCGCCGCCCGGCGAGCAGGGCTATGCGGAAGGCCCGCGCGCCAACCAACTGACGGCCGAGCGCAAGGCTTCTCCCACCGCCGTGTTGCTCGATCCCAAGCAGCAGGTCGCGCGCGCTTACGGCGCAATGGCGACGCCGACGATGTATGTCATCAACGGCGACGGCAAGTTCGCCTATATGGGCGCGATCGACGACAAGCCGACCAGCCGTCCGGCCGATGTCGAAGGCGCGAAGAACTATGTCGATCAGGCGCTCGCCGAGATCAAAGCCGGCAAGGCGGTGTCGACCACCACGACCCGCGCTTATGGCTGCGTGGTGAAATACACCTCGTAAGCGCAGGCCGACTTTTTACGAAGCAGAACCGGGCGTCGCGCATCCCGCGGCGCCCGGTTTTGTTTGCCCCGATATCGCCGGCCGTCAGCGGTCGTTCTTGCGCAGATTGAGCTTCTGGATGCGCGCGCGCACCGCTGCGATGGTGCGCTGCATGCGCCGCGCGATCTCCTTAGGCGGCATGCCGCTCGCCACGAAGGCCGTGAGCGTTGCATCGTCCTCCTGCGACCAGCTTGTGCCATTGTTGCTGATGGCCGGCGCGTTCCAGGCCGCCGTCCGTTCCGCCACCGCCACAGGTGTGCAATAACGCTGCCAGTCGAGATTGACCGTGAATATGTAGACGAACGCGGTCCAGAGCACCGCCGCCCGGCCGGCGCCGAGCGCGATGTCGGCGAGGCCGCCCGGCGTCAACGGCCAGGACAAAGGCACGAGTGCGCCGCTGCTGCGCGCGACGAAGGCCATGTTGACCGCCTGGATATACGGCACGAGCGCGAGCGAAGCCGCCAGCACGCCGAGCACCGTGAGGCCCCAGAGCGGGACCTTGCGACGGCGCAGGAGCCACGCCGCCAGATGGGTCGCGAGC
>JBFWWQ010000230.1:0-5803 GCA_050246095.1 Pseudorhodoplanes sp. | reverse complement strand
TACCATCGGTGAACTCGTTCGCGCCATCCAGCCAGCAGAATGCCAAAACTACTTCGTCAATGCAGGATACGCTTCTACCTAAATAGGAAAGACTCTAGACTCAGAAATCGAGCGCTTCGCTGCGCGCCGCGACCCCGCTCACCGGGACGTTGTCGGGCGCTGTGACCGCCTCGCCCGGATCGCGATAGCGGTTGGTGATCGGGTAGCGCCGGTCGCGGCCGAAATGGCGCAGCGTCACCTTCACGCCCGGCGCCGCCTGCCGCCGCTTGTATTCGGCGACGTTGAGCAGGCGGTCGACCTTCATCACCGTCTCGCGGTCGAAGCCCGCCGCCACGATGCCGGCGATCGGCTGCTCGCGCTCGACCAGCCGCTCCAGGATCGCGTCCAGCTCTTCGTAGGGCGGCAGCGAATCCTGGTCAATCTGGTTCTCGCGCAATTCCGCGCTCGGCGGCCGCGTGATGACGTAATCGGGAATGACCGCGCCCGCAGGACCGAGCGCACCGTCCGGCTTCCAGCCGTTGCGCAGGCGCGACAGCCTGAACACCTCGGTCTTGTACAGGTCCTTCACCGGATTGAAGCCGCCATTCATGTCGCCGTAGAGCGTGGCATAGCCGACCGACATTTCCGACTTGTTGCCGGTCGTGACCACCATCAACCCGAACTTGTTGGACAGCGCCATCAGGATGGTGCCGCGGGCGCGCGCCTGCAGATTTTCCTCCGTGACGTCGCGCGGCAATCCTTCGAACAGCGGCTTCAGCGAGGCCTCCAGCCCCTGCACCGCCGCCTCGATCGGCAGCACGTCGTAGCGGATGCCGAGGGCCGCTGCGATCTTCGCCGCGTCGTCGCGCGAGGCCTGCGCGGTGAAGCGGTAGGGCATCATCACCGCGCGCACCCGCTCCGCACCGAGCGCATCGACCCCCATGACCGCGCAGAGGGCGGAATCGATGCCGCCGGACAATCCGAGCACGATGCCCTTGAAGCCGTTCTTGTCGACATAGTCGCGCAGGCCCGCGACGCAGATCGCGTAATCGGCGCGGTCGCCTTCCTCCAGCGGCGCGATCGGCGCCTCCACGCAGCGCCAGCCGGCGGCGCCCCGCTCCCAGCGGGTGAGCGCGACCGTCTCCGCCAGCATCGGCAATTGCATGGCGAGCGAGCCGTCGCCGTTCAGCGCGAAGGAGGCGCCGTCGAAGACGAGTTCGTCCTGCCCGCCCACCTGGTTGACGTAGAGCAGCGGCAGGCTGGTTTCCTTCACGCGCGCCACCGCGACGTTCAGCCTTTCGTCGACCACGTGGCGGCGATAGGGCGAGCCGTTCGGCACCAGGAGTATTTCGCCGCCGGTCTCGGCGATGCATTCCGCCGGCTCCGGCCCCCAGATGTCCTCGCAGATCGGAACGCCCAACCGCACGCCCTTGAAGCCGACCGGTCCGGGCAGCGGCCCCGGCGCGAATACGCGCTTCTCGTCGAACACGCCGTAATTCGGCAGGTCCACCTTGTAGCGCAGGCCGGCGATGCGCCCGCCTTCCAGCAGCGCGACCGCGTTGTAGAGCTTGCCGGCCTCGACCCAGGGCGTCCCGACCAGGATGGCGGGACCGGCTTCCCCGGTCTCGCGCGCCAGCGCCGCGACGGCGCTCGCGCAGGCCGCCTGGAAAGCCGGCTTCAGCACCAGATCCTCGGGCGGATAGCCGGAGACGAACAATTCCGGGAAGACGATCAGGTCGGCGCCGCGGGCGGCGGCTTGCTTACGCGCATGGCGCACCTTGTCCGCATTGCCGGCGACATCCCCGACAACCGGATTGAGCTGCGCCACGGCGATGGCCAGGCGATCGGCCGGCTTCGCGTTCATGCGATTTTGTCTAGCGTGCGCGGCAGCGCGCCGCAATCAGGCAGGATTTCGCTCAAAACCCGAGCAGGCGCTCCGCCAGCGCGAACAGCCAGATGGCGCCGGCCAGCGCGAGCGACAGGCCGACCGCCGCGGAGCCGGCGTCCTTGGCGATGCGGATCGCGGGATCCTGCTGCAGCGTGACCCGGTCGGCCACTTTCTCGATGGCCGTGTTGAGCAGCTCGACCACGAGCACCATGACCACGCAGGCGATCAGCAGCAGACGCTGCCAGCCGCCCGCCCCAACGACGAAAGCCAGCGGGATGGCGATCGCCAGGATCAGCAATTCGAGCCGGAACGCCGCCTCGCTGCGGAACACCGCGCGCAGGCCGTTCCAGCTATTCGCGCTCGCGCCCCGCACCTGGCGGACGATCCAGTGACCGCCCGGCGAGCGCGCACGCTCCCCTGCATTCTCGCTCAAAGCCCTGCCGCCGCCGGCAGCGGCTTGACCTGCGACGCGCGCTCCTTCTTCAACAGCTCGGCCAGCAGGAAAGCGAGCTCGATCGACTGCTCGGCATTCAGCCGCGGATCGCAGAAGGTGTGGTAGCGGTCGTTCAGATCGGCGTCGCTGATCGCGCGCGCGCCGCCGGTGCATTCGGTGACGTTCTGGCCGGTCATTTCCAGGTGCACGCCGCCGGCATAGCTGTTCTCGGCGTTATGGATCGCGAAGAAGTCGCGCACTTCCGACAGGATGCGCTCGAACGGCCGCGTCTTGTAGCCGTTGGCCGAGGTGATGGTGTTGCCGTGCATGGGATCGCACGACCACACGATGCTGCGTCCCTCGCGCCGCGTCGCGCGCACCAGCGCGGGCAGGAATTCGCCGACCTTCTCGGAGCCGTAGCGGCCGATCAGCGTCAGCCGGCCGGGCTCGTTGTCGGGATTGAGCACATCGGTCAGCCGCAACAATTCGTCGGCCTTCAGCGAGGGTCCGCATTTCAGGCCGATCGGGTTCTTGATGCCGCGGCAGAATTCCACATGCCCGTGATCGGGCTGGCGGGTGCGGTCGCCGATCCAGACCATGTGGCCGGACGTGCAGTACCAGTCGCCGGATGTGGAATCGACGCGCGTCATCGCCTCCTCGAAGCCGAGCAGCAGCGCCTCGTGGCTGGTATAGAGGTCGGTCGAGCGCAGTTCCGGATGGCTTTCCAGGTCGAGGCCGCAGGCGCGCATGAAGTCGAGCGCCTCGGAAATGCGGTCGGCGAGCTCCATGTAGCGGCGCGATTGCGGCGAGTCCTTCACGAAGCCGAGCATCCATTGATGCACGGTCGCCAGATTGGCGTAGCCGCCATGCGCGAAGGCGCGCAGCAGATTGAGCGTCGCCGCGGACTGGCGGTAGGCCTCGATCTGGCGGCGCGGGTCCGGCCGGCGTGCGTCTTCGGTAAAGGCGATGTCGTTGACGATGTCGCCGCGATAGCTCGGCAGTTCCTTGCCGTCGCGCTTCTCCGTCGGCGAGGAGCGCGGCTTGGCGAACTGGCCCGCGATGCGCCCGATCTTCACCACCGGCGAGCCGCCGGAATAGGTGAGCACGACCGCCATCTGCAGGAAGACGCGGAAGAAGTCGCGGATGTTGTTCGGCCCGTGTTCGGCGAAGCTTTCGGCGCAGTCTCCGCCCTGCAGCAGGAAGGCCTCGCCCTTGGCCACACGCGCCAGCGCCTTCTTCAGGTTCCGGGCCTCGCCGGCAAAAACCAGCGGCGGAAAGCTCGCGAGCTGCTTCTCCACCGCGGACAGGGCCTGCTTGTCCGGATAGTCGGGCATCTGGGCGATCGGCTTTTTACGCCAGCTTTCGGGGGTCCAACGCTCGGGCACGGCTGTTACTCCTGCGGCCTCCGCCGCTTTCGACTGGCGGCCTTATAGCGGCACTTGGGCGCCACGGCCACTGCCGCGGGCCGCTCCCCGGCCGGCCGCTTCAATTGCCGAGATAGCGAAACAGCGTCTCGTCCCACCAGGTGCTCTGCGTGGCCTGCAGGATCGAAAGGTTAACCGGCTTGCGCAGCGCGCTGCCGGGCGGCAGGGCGAAGGCGTAGAACTGGGGCTCGAAGCTGGCATCGAGCAGTTGCACCGACGTGCGGAATTCGTGATTGACGATCCAGGCCATCAGCGGCCGGTCATACACGAAGGCGTCGATCTCGTGGGCGCGCAGCGCCTGCAAGCCGGCATGGGCGTTCGGGAAGCCGGTGAATTTCGTGCGGATGCGCGCGAGCGATTCCTCCGTCGAGGATCCGCTGACCGCGCCGACGCGCACGGCCGAAAGGTCGGTCACCCCCTGCACGCTGCTCTGCAGGGAACGCACCGTCAGCGCCGAGGTGATGCCGGCCGTGAAGACCGCGATCGCGATGATCGAGCCGACCATCCAGAGCATCGCGACCAGGCGCCCGGGCATGGTGCGCGGCCCGAAATTGCCGATCCCGCGCTGGGTCATGGCGACCGTCGTCCACCACACGCTGGAACTCAGGCCCTTGGCGACGCCGCCGCCGAACTCCTCGTTGTGACGCCGCTCGAAAAACCAGACCACGACGCCGACCAGCAGCGCGAGGCCGATCAGCGCCAGCACCGCCTGCATGAAGCCGAACGAGGTGAGCGCGCGGATGACCGGCGTCCAGGTCGGCGTGCCGGTCGCGGCGATCGCGATCCCGAGACCGGTCGCATAGAAGGGCGCCGAGAAGTCCACCACCTCCTCGCGCCCGGCAGTGACGGTCAGCGCCGCGACCGCGATGTCGTATCGGCGCGCGGCGACGCCGTCGATCAGCCCCTGAACCGTCTGCTCCTCGGCAAAACGGAAGCGCAGCTTCTGCTCCTGCGCGATCCGCCGCCACAGATCGATGCTGATGCCGGTCCAGCTCCCGTCGCTCAGCTTCATCGCGAAGGGCGGCGCCTCCTTGGTGCCGACCACGAGTTCGCGTGAAGCGGCATCGGCGGCCGGCGCGACGGGGCCCTGGGCGGATGCGGCAAAGGCCAGCAGCAGCACCGCGAAAAAGCCCGCCAAGCCGCAAAGCCGCGCCAGCCCGGGCCGGGACGCATCGGCCATCGCCCTACTCCGCCGCCTCGCGCCCATAGCTCGCCGCCTTCTCGCGCATGGTGACGAGTTCCTCCGCCGCGGTCGGGTGTACGGCCATGACGCGGTCGAAATCCGCCTTGGTGGCTCCCATCTTGACCGCGATGCCGACGAGCTGGATCATTTCCCCGGCGTCGGGGCCGACGATATGGCAGCCGATCACGCGATCGGTCGAGCCGTCGACGAGCAGCTTGAAGAAGGACCGCGTGTCGCGGCCGGACAGCGTCGCCTTCATCGGGCGGAAGCTCGTCTTGTAGACGTCGACGCGGTTGAATTCCGCCCGCGCCTGCGTCTCGGTCAATCCGATGACCCCGCATTCCGGCTCGGAAAACACCGCCGACGGCACGTCGGTGTGATCAACCTTGATCTTCCTGCCGCCGAACACCGTATCGGCGAAGGCATGCCCTTCGCGGATCGCGACGGGAGTGAGGTTGACGCGGTCGGTCACGTCGCCGATGGCGTAGATGTGCGGCACCGAGGTCTGCGAATAGCCGTCGACCACGACGGCGCCGTCGGGGGCGAGCTTCACGCCCGCCGCCTCGAGGCCGAGGTCGTGGCTGTTGGGCTTGCGGCCGGTGGCGAACAAAGCCTGGTCGACCGTGACCTGCGCGTTGTCGGAGAGCCGCACGCATAGCCCGCCTTCCATGCGCTCGACCGCCGTGACGGTCTGGCGGGTGACGATCCTGATGCCGCGCTTCTCCATCTCGGTGCGCAGATGCGCGCGCAGGTCGTCGTCGAAGCCGCGCAGGATGTTGTCGCCGCGATAGACCAGCGTGACCTCGGCGCCGAGCCCATTGAACACCCCGGCGAATTCCACGGCGATATAGCCGCCGCCCTGGATCAGGATGCGCCGGGGAAATTCGCGCAGGTGG
>JBFWWQ010000229.1:0-5821 GCA_050246095.1 Pseudorhodoplanes sp. | reverse complement strand
GTCGCGGCAGGGAATACCTCGACGCCAAGTGCGAGCGCATTCTCGCCGCGCCGATCGCCTCGGCCACCTCGGTCGGGCAGCTCGCCAGCCTGGCGCGCGGCGCGCGCCTGTCCCTCAACTGCGAAGACCTGCGGACCCTGACCGACGCCGGCCGCTAGCAACCGCGCCCGACTGCGCGCAGGGGTATGGCTTTGCGGCGGTTCCGGTGGCATCAGTGCGCGCATGAAGGGCGCGCGCAGAAAAGGCATCATCCTCGCGGGCGGGACGGGCTCGCGCCTGTTTCCGGCGACCATCGCCATCTCCAAGCAGCTCCTGCCGATCTACGACAAGCCGATGGTGTACTATCCGCTGAGCGTGCTCATGCTCGCCGGCATCCGCGACATCCTGCTGATCTCGACGCCGCATGATCTGCCGCATTTCCAGCGGCTGCTCGGCGACGGCGGCAATTTCGGCATCACCCTGTCCTATGCCGAGCAGGCGCAGCCGAACGGGCTGGCCGAGGCATTCATCATCGGCGCGGATTTCATCGGCGCCGACCCGGTGACGATGATCCTCGGCGACAATCTGTTCTACGGCGACAATCTGCCTGCCCGCTGCGCGGAAGCCGCCGCGCGCGACAGCGGCGCCACCATCTTCGCCTATTATGTCGCCGACCCGGAACGCTACGGCGTCGTGACCATCGACCCCGCCACCGGCCGCGCCACCTCGATCGAGGAGAAGCCGGCGCAGCCGAAGTCGCACTGGGCGGTGACCGGCCTCTATTTCTACGATTCCAGCGTCGTCGACATCGCGCGCGGGCTGAAGCCGTCGGCGCGCGGCGAACTGGAGATCACCGACGTCAATCTCGAATACATGCGGCGCGGCGCACTGTCGGTGGAGATGCTGGGGCGCGGCAACGCCTGGCTCGACACCGGCACGCATGACAGCCTGCACGAGGCGGCCTCCTTCGTGCGCACCATCGAGAACCGGCAGGGCATCAAGGTGGCCTGCCCGGAGGAGATCGCGCTGGAGCGCGGTTTCCTCACCGCCGACCAGGTGCTGGCGCGCGCCGAGGCGCTGGGAAAGACCGAATACGCCGCGTATCTGAAGCGGCGCGTCGCAGAGATCGGCGAGCGCTGAACGCCATGCAGGTGCTGCCGACCGCGCTGCCCGAGGTGCTGGAGATCGTGCCGAAGAAGCACGGCGACGCACGCGGCTTCTTCTCCGAGGTCTACAACGCCGCGCGCTTCCGCGAGGCGGGAATCGACCTCGCATGGGTGCAGGACAATCACGCGCTCTCCAGCCCGGCCGGCGTGGTGCGCGCGCTGCACTATCAGTTGCCGCCAGCGGCGCAGGACAAGCTGGTGCGGGTGGCGCGCGGGCGCATTTTCGACGTGGCGGTGGACATCCGCAGAGGCTCGCCACGCTATGGCCAGTGGGTCGGGATCGAACTCTCGGCCGGGCGCTGGAACCAGCTTTTCGTGCCGAAGGGCTTCCTGCACGGCTACGTCACTCTCGAGCCCGAAACCGAAGTGCTCTACAAGGTCACCGCGCCCTATTCGCCGGCGCATGACCGGGGCGTGCGCTTCGACGATCCCGACATCGGCGTGGCCTGGCCGTTCGCAGGGCTGACGCCGGTGCTCTCCGACAAGGACCGCAACGCGCCGCTGCTGCGCGACGCCGAGAACGGCTTTGTCTACGAAGGGTCCGCGCGATGAAGGTGCTGGTGACCGGCGGCGCCGGCTTCATCGGTTCGGCCGTTTGCCGCCACCTCGTCGGCGAGTGCGGCGATACGGTCGTCAATGTCGACAAGCTGACCTATGCCGGCAATCTCGCCTCGCTCGCGCCCATCGCCGAGAACCCCAACCACCATTTCGTCCGGCTCGACATTTGCGACGGACCGGCCGTGCTCGATTTGATGCGGACACACGCGGTCGACGCGGTCATGCATCTCGCGGCCGAAAGCCATGTCGACCGCTCCATCGACGGTCCGGCCGCCTTTCTCGAAACCAACGTCACCGGCACCTTCCGCATGCTGGAGGCGGCGCGCACCTATTTCGGCGAACTCGCGGGCGAAAGGCGCGATCGCTTCCGCTTCCTGCATGTCTCGACCGACGAGGTGTTCGGCGACCTGCCCTTCGACGACACGCGCTTCGATGCGGCCACGCCGTACCGTCCGTCCTCGCCCTATTCGGCCTCGAAGGCGGCCTCGGACCATTTCGTGCGCGCCTGGTGGCACACCTACGGCCTGCCTACGATCGTCACCAACTGCTCCAACAATTACGGGCCGTATCACTTCCCGGAAAAGCTGATCCCGCTCACCATCCTCAACGCGCTCGAGGGCAAGCCCCTGCCCGTCTACGGCACGGGCGCCAATGTGCGCGACTGGCTGCATGTCGAGGACCACGCACGGGCGCTGCGGCTGGCGCTCACCGCCGGCCGGCCGGGCGAGACCTATCTGATCGGCGGGCGCGCCGAACGCACCAACCTCGATGTCGTGCACGCCATCTGCGACCTGCTCGACGCGCGCGGCGCGCTGCCCGGCGGAAAGGCGCGGCGCGAACTGGTGACCTTCGTCACCGACCGGCCCGGCCACGACCGGCGCTACGCCATCGATCCCGGTCGGACCGAGACGGACCTCGGCTGGCGCGCGCGCGAAACCTTCGAGAGCGGGCTTGCCGGCACGGTCGGCTGGTTCCTCGCCAACGAGGCGTGGTGGCGGCCGCTGCGCGAACGCCGCTACGCCGGCGAGCGGCTGGGCGCACCGCGCTGATGCGCGTCGCCGTCACCGGCAGGACCGGACAGGTCGCCTCGGCGCTGAGCGAGCGCGCGCCCGTGCACGGCATCGAGATCGTCACGCTTGGCCGCCCCGAGATGGACCTTGCCGATCCCGCATCGGTGACCCGCGCGATCCGTGCGGCGCGGCCGGACCTCGTCATCAACGCCGCAGCCTACACCGCCGTCGACAAGGCGGAGGACGACGCGGCCATGGCGCAGGCGGTCAATGCCGACGGCGCCGGCGCGGTCGCGCGGGCGGCCGCCGAACTCGGCGTGCCGCTGTTCCACATCTCGACCGATTATGTCTTCGACGGGCGCGCCGGCCCCTATGCCGAAGACGACGCCCCTGCCCCGGCCAATGTCTATGGCCGCAGCAAGCTCGCGGGCGAGCGGGCCGTTGCGGCCAACCCGCGCCACGCGATCTTTCGCACGGCCTGGGTGCACAGTCCGTTCGGCCCGAACTTCGTCCTCACCATGCTGCGGCTGGCGCGGACCCGACCCGAACTCGGAATCGTCGCCGACCAGTTCGGCACGCCGACCGCCGCGCTCGACATCGCCGACGCGCTGCTCGCGATGGCGCGGGCAATCGCCGCCGCGCCGGACGACCCGACGCTGGCCGGCATCTTCCACCTGACCTCGCAGGGCTGGACGAGCTGGGCCGGGCTGGCGGCTTTCGTGTTCGAGACGAGCGCGGCGCTCGGCGGTCCGGCCGCGCGGGTGCGCGAGATCGCCACCGCCGAGTATCCGACCCGCGCGGCGCGCCCGCGGGACTCGCGCCTTGGCGGCACACGCCTCGCGGACGGCTACGGCATCGCCCTGCCGGACTGGCAGCTGGGGGTCACGGAAACGGTGCGGCGCATCCTCGCCGAAGGCCGACACCTCACCTAGCGGCCTTCTCCGGCGGCGCGTCGCGCGCCAGCAGATAGACGAGCAGCGCCAGGCCCAGCGTGCCGGCATAGAACAGGAACAGCGACGAGTACGCGGCGGCCGGGTCGTCCGGCGTCGTGGCGGCCGTGACCACGCCGCCGGTGGCGAACAGCATCAGCCCGGTGGCGCCGATCGAGAAGAAGTTCAACAGCGTCACGCCGCGACCGGTCAAATGCGGCGGCAGGAACGCGCGCGCATGCGCGATCACCAGCGCGAACGACGCGCCGAACAGGCCGATGGCCACGAACAGCGCCGTGCTCGCGCCGACGCCCATCATCGGATGCAGCGCAAGGACGAGCAGCGCCGCGACGCAGACGCCGTTGCCGCCGAACGCCACCCATTTGCGCGTGCCGAACAGGCGGTCGAGTGGACCGTAGAGGAACGACCCTGCGATCATGGCCAGCGCCATGAAGAACGTCGCCGTCCCGATCGCGATGGCATCCGCGCCATAGACGTCGGTCAAATACGGCCCGGCCCAGAGGCCGCGTATGCCGGCCGGCGGCGCGTAGTTCAGCGCCGTGATCGGAATGATCGGCCACAGCACGCGCAGCTTGAGCAGGTCGAGGTAGCCGGCGAGGCCCGGCCGCGTATCGGCCGCCGCGTGCTCCGGCGGCGGCGGATCGCGCACCAGCGCCAGCAGCAGCGCCGCGACCGCCACGGTCACGCCGCCCAGTCCCAGCATCACCGGACGCCAGCCGAACGCCTCCGCCGCATTGGCCAGCGGGGCCGCGCCGATGACGTTGCCGGCGGTGCCGAAGGCGACGATCCACGAGGCGAGCATGGCGAAACGCGCCGGCGGGTAGACGCGTGCGAAGATGAAATACGACGCCATGAGGATCGGCGCGCAGCCGATCCCGATCAGCGCCATCGCGGCGACGACCATCGCCGACGTGCCGGCGGATGCGAAGACGATAGCCCCTCCGCCGGCGCCGAAGGCCAGCATGATCGCCGCGGTCCGCTTCGGCCCATAACGGTCGAGCGCCACGCCGACGGCGAACTGCGCCAGAGCGAAGGCGATGAAGAAAGCGCCGGAGGCGAGCGAGAGGTCGGTCTTGGAAGCGCCAAGCTCGGCGGTCAGCGCCGGCGTCAGCACCGCCAGGAAGGAGCGGTAGAACTGCGACAGCACGTAGGCTACCGCCAGCGCGGCGATCCCGGCCATGTCCTTTCGTGCCCCCGTCCAGAAAGAAGCGGCCGAAGCCAGGCTCCGGCCGCCCTAACGCAGCGTCTTGCTACACGCAATTGGCCCAAAACGCACGGTCTTGGGCCAGCGCGGACCGTCTTCAGGCGGCGCGGATCGCGGGACGCTTGCCGAAGCCGCGGCGCTTGCCGCGGAACGGCTTGCGCTCACCCGGCGCGCCGGCGCCCGAGCCCGGCAGCCCCTTGAAGCCGCCCTTCTCGTCGCCCTGCGGCCGCTGGCGCGGATGGTTGCCGTCGCGCTTTTCGGCGAACTGCTGGCCGCCGTGACGGCCGCCATGCTGCTGCTCGCCATTGCGGTGCGGCTTGTGGCCGTTCGGTTTCGCTCCCGGATGGCCGCGGTTGCCCTGGTTGCGCTGGCCGTTCTGGTGGCGCTCGCCGCCGCGATTGTGCTCGCGCCGCCCGCCGCGCTCGCCGGCCGTCTCCGAACGCACCGGTTCACGGTCGGCCGCGGTGCGCGCCGGATCGGGCTGGCCGGTGTGGTCGGCCACGACCGGCAGCTTCATGCGGATGACGCGCTCGACCGCGCGCAGCTTCGATGCCTCGGCCGGATCGCACAGCGTCACCGCGATGCCATCGGCGCCGTTGCGGCCGGTGCGGCCGATGCGGTGCACGTAGCTTTCCGGCTCGTCCGGCAGGTCGAAGTTCACCACGTGGCTGATGCCGGGCACGTCGATGCCGCGCGCCGCGATGTCGGTCGCCACGAGGATCCGCGCGGAACCGTCGCGGAAGCCGTTCAGCGCGTTCTGGCGCGCGTTCTGCGACTTGTTGCCGTGGATCACCGCGGCCGGGAAGCCGTCGCGCTCGAGGTCGCGGGTGATGCGGTCGGCGCCGTGCTTGGTGCGCGAGAAGACCAGCACCGACGCCATCGCCGGATCGGCCAGCATCTTCGACAGGATCTGCCGCTTCTGCTTGACGCGCGCCATGATCACGCTCTGCCTGA
>JBFWWQ010000228.1:0-5837 GCA_050246095.1 Pseudorhodoplanes sp. | reverse complement strand
CGGCGCTTGCCGAGCGCGGTCTTGGGCCCGAACGTGTCGCGCACCTTCTTGATCTCGGCGGCGACCGACTTCCACTGCGAATCCACGGAGCCGAGCAGCGCCTTGAGCCGCTTGCGCTCGTCCCGCAGCGCCTTGTCCTCGCCGCGGATTTCCATCTCCTCGAGCTTGCGCAGATTGCGCAGCCGCATGTTCAGGATGGCGTCGGCCTGCACCTCGGTCAGCTTGAAGGTCTTCATCAGGACGGGCTTGGGCTCGTCCTCGGTGCGGATGATCTTGATGACCTTGTCGAGGTTCAGATAGGCGACGAGATAGCCGCCCAATACCTCCAGCCGGTGCTCGATGGCGTTCAGCCGATATTTTGAGCGCCGCACCAGCACGTCGCGGCGGTGGTCGAGCCATTCCCGCAGCGCCTCGGCGAGCCCCACCACTTTCGGGATGCGGCCCTTCACCAGCACGTTCATGTTGAGCGGGATGCGGCTTTCCAGCTCGGTCAGCTTGAACAGCGATTCCATCAGGATCGCCGGATCGACCGCACGCGAGCGCGGCTCGATCACGAGCCGGATGTCCTCGGCGGATTCGTCGCGGATGTCGGCCACCAGCGGCAGCTTCCGCTCGTTCATCAGTTCGGCGATCTTCTCCACCAGGCGCGACTTCTGCACCAGCCACGGGATTTCCGTGATCACGACCGCGTACGTGCCGCGGCCGCCCTCCTCCTTGTGCCAGCGCGCCCGCACGCGGAACGAGCCGCGGCCGCTCTCGTAGGCCTCCGCGATGCCGTCGGCGCTGTCGACCACGATTCCGCCGGTCGGAAAATCCGGACCCGGGACGTATTTGAGCAGGCTCTTGGTGCGCGCATTCGGCCGCTCGATCAGATGCAGAGCGGCGTCGCAGAGCTCGGCGGCGTTGTGCGGCGGGATCGAGGTCGCCATGCCCACCGCAATGCCCTGCGCACCGTTGGCGAGCATGTTCGGGAAGGCGCCGGGCAGCACCACGGGCTCCTCGGTCAGCCCGTCGTAATTCGGCCGGAAGTCGACCGCGTCCTCGTCGATGCCGTCGAGCAGCAGCCGCGCGACTTCCGTCATGCGCGCTTCGGTGTAGCGGTAGGCGGCGGCGTTATCGCCGTCGATATTGCCGAAATTCCCCTGCCCGTCGATCAGCGGGTAGCGCGAGGAGAAATCCTGCGCCAGCCGCACCAGCGCGTCGTAGATCGCCTGGTCGCCGTGCGGATGGAAATTGCCCATCACGTCGCCGACGATCTTGGCGGATTTCTTGAACGCGGCGCCCGGATCGAGACGCAGGAGCCGCATGCCGTAGAGGATGCGCCGGTGCACCGGCTTCAGGCCGTCGCGCGCGTCCGGCAGCGCGCGGTGCATGATGGTGGAGAGCGCGTAGGCGAGATAACGCTCTTCCAGCGCTTCGCGCAGCCCGATCTCCTGCACGTCGCCGCGCTCGGGGGGAATCAGCCGTTTGCCCATCGTGCAGGGGTATCGCGCGCGTCGCCCGCGAACAAGGCCGGGCGTGTGAATTGCGGATGAACGCCGCGCAATGCCGCCGTTGTCGGTCCGCCATGAAGTCGACCGAAATCCCGCGTTAGCCTGCCGCCTCAGGCGACGGAAATACCGGCCCGCCGGTTGCGGGACCTGTCGAGAGGAGCGGTCACATCGTTCGTGGCCTCGGCCACCCTTACGAAGGAACCTGGAAATGCGAATCATCCTTGCGGCTTTGTTGCTTGCGGCCGGCATGGGCCTCGTGGCGCCGGATACCGTCGGCGCGACGCCGGCGAACGGCGCGGCGATCGCCAATGCGCTGAAGGACACGAGTCTGGTGGAGACCATCGCCTGCCGCCGGGTCTGCAACTGGCGCCGCTGCTGGACCACCTGCCGGCGGCCCGCGCCGGTCTTCGTCGCCCCGCCGGCCATCGTGCCGCCGGTCTATGTCGCTCCGGTCTGCCGCTCGGTGCGCGTATGCGACTGGCGCGGCTGCTGGTGGCGCCGCGTCTGCTGAACGGTAACGCGAACAGGAGAAGGGCCGGCCCCGCCGGCCTTTCTCATTCAGGCGGCATCGGTCGCGCGCCGCGCGACGGCGGCGATGAAATACCCGCGCGCATCCGGCAGCGGCACGCCGCGCGGCTCGAACAGGTGCCGGCCGAGAAAATACCCGGTCAGCGCAAAGGCCCGGTCGATCTCCGCGCCGGTCGCGGGCGCCCCGCGCCGCTCGACCAGGAAAGGCGGCAGCGGCAGCAGTCTGTCGCCCCATTCCGCGCCGGCCTGCGCCGAAACCGCGCGTCCGGTCTTCGGCGACACGTAAGCCAGTCCCTCGGTCGCGCCGGTCAGCGCGCAGGCGTCGAGATCGAGCCCGAAGCCGAGTTCGGACAGAAGCAGCAATTCGAACCGCACGACCAGCGCCGCCGCCGCCGCCGGCTCGTCCAGATGGTCGAGAATCACGCCCAGCGATTCGAACACCCCTTCATGCGGGTCGCGCTCCGGCAGCAGCCGCGTCAGCGCGGCGAGATGCGTGAGCGCGAACAGCGCGTGCGGCGAGACCAGCAAATTGCCCGCGCGCAGCAGCAGACCTTCCACCGCGAAACTGCCCAGATGCTCGTCGAGGCGCGCCCGCCACACCGCGCGCAGCAAGTTTCCCGGCTGCAGCACCGGCCGCAGCCGCGATCCCGCGCCGCCGCGCACCAGGCCCAGATGCCGCCCATGCGCGCGCGTCATCAGTTCGAGGATGGCATTCGCCTCCCCGTGCCGCCGCACGCCCAGGACTATCCCCTCGTCGGTCCATTCCATCCGGCTCAGTCCTTCGGGAATTCCAGGCCCATCTCGCGATAGCGTTCCGGATCGTCGCTCCAGTTCTCGCGCACTTTCACGAACAGGAAAAGGTGCACCTTGCCGCCGACGATCTGCGCCAGTTCCCGGCGCGCGTCCGCGCCGATCGCCTTGATGCTCTGGCCGCCCTTGCCGAGCACGATCTTGCGCTGACTCTCGCGCTCGACAAAGATCGTCTGCTCGATGCGCACCGCGCCGTCGCGCAGATCCTTCCAGTCCGTGGTCTCCACCGTCGACCGATACGGCAATTCCTGGTGCAGCCGCGCGAACAGCTTCTCGCGGGTGATTTCAGCGGCGAGCTGGCGCAGCGGCGCGTCGGTGATCTGGTCTTCGGGAAAATGCCAGGGACCCGCCGGCACTTGACCGGCGAGCCAGGACCGCAGATCCGCAACGCCGCTGCCGGTCAGCGCGGAAATCATGAAGGTCGCGCCGAACTTCGCCCGCCCGTTCGCCGCCTGCGCCAACGTCAGCAGCGTCTCCTTCTCCACCACGTCGATCTTGTTGAGGATCAGGAATTTCGGCCCCGCGATCTCGGCGAGCTTGGCGAGCACCGCCTCGGCCTCCTCGTCGAGCCCCTTCTTGGCGTCGATCAGGAGCCCGGTCAGGTCGGCATCCTTGGCGCCGCCCCAGGCGGTCGAAACCATCGCGCGGTCGAGCCGGCGGCGCGGCGCGAAAATTCCCGGCGTGTCGACGAAGACGAGCTGCGCGCGGTCCTCGATCGCGATCCCGCGCACCAGCGCGCGCGTGGTCTGCACCTTGTGCGAGACGATCGAGACCTTGCTGCCGACGAGCGCGTTGATCAGCGTGGACTTGCCCGCATTGGGAGCGCCGATCAGCGCGATGAAGCCGCACCGCCTTTCGCCGGCATCCTCAGCCATCGGTGCCGACGCCCTCGCGCGTCAGCAAAGCGGAAGCCGCCGCCTGTTCCGCCGCGCGCTTCGAGCGTCCCTTGCCTTCGGCGGGCTCGCGGTCGGGCAATGCGACCGAGACGCGGAATTCGGGATCGTGATGCGGCCCGGTACGCTCCACCTCGCGGTAGCTCGGGGTCGGCAGGCCGCGCGCCTGCGCCCATTCCTGCAGCAGGGTCTTCGGATCGCGCAGCGGGCGCGCGGGCTTGCGCATGCGCTCGTCCCAGAAGCGGTCGATGAAGGCGGACGCGGCCTTGTAGCCGCCGTCCAGGAAAATCGCGCCGATCAGCGACTCGCAAACATCGGCGAGGATCGCCCCGCGCGCGCGGCCGCCGGCCTTGGCCTCGGACGAGCCGAGCCGCAGCGAAGCGCCCAGATCGATGGCGCGCGCGACGTCGGCGCAGCTTTCCCGGCGCACGAGGTCCGCGAGCCGGCGCGACAATTCCCCCTCATCGGCCTTCGGAAATGCCGCGAACAGCATTTCCGAGATGGCGAGGCCGAGCACGTGATCGCCGAGGAATTCCAGGCGCTGATAGGAGGCGGCGCGCCCCTGCTGTCCCTTCAGCGCGGAAATGTGCGTGAGCGCGCGTTCCAGCAATTCCGGATCGCGAAACCGGTATCCAATCACGCTTTCCAGCGGGCTTGCATCGCGTCCGCGCGGCTTGACCTTGACCTTGCGCGCTTTCGGCGTCTTCGGCGCGGCGCGCTTGGCGGCGCGGGCGGCAGTCGGGGCGGCCGGCGCCGCCGCTTCCGCCGGCGGCGTATCCTTGCCGTCCGCCTTGCGGCTCATCGCACGATCGTGAACAGGCGACCCCATCGGACGGTCCACGGCCAGAGCCAGAATTGCCAGGCGCGCTGTCCCTCCGCGACCGAGAAGAAAATGATCTGCGCCCGACCGATCAAGTTCTCGAACGGCACATACCCGACCTGACTGAGCACGCGGCTGTCCGTGGAATTGTCGCGATTGTCGCCCATCAGGAAATAATGTCCCGGCGGGACGGTGTATTCGGGGGTGTTGTCGTAAAAGCCGTTATCGACGAGATCGAGCGTCGTGTAGGAGACTCCGTTGGGCAGCGTCTCGCGCCAGCGCTTCACGCGCGTCGCGCGCTCGGTCTCCTCCGTCTCCAGATAATCCTCGATGCGCTCGCGCTTCACCGGCTGGCCGTTGATGTGCAGCAGCCCCGACTTCATCTGGATGCGGTCGCCGGGAAGGCCGATCACGCGCTTGATGTAATCGGTGGAATCGTCCTTCGGCAGGCGGAACACGGTCACGTCGCCGCGGTCCGGCGGCGAACCGAAAATGCGCCCGGAGAACAGCGGCGGCGAGAACGGAAACGAATAATAGCTGTAACCGTAGGAGAATTTGGAGACGAAGAGGTAATCGCCGACCAGCAGCGTTTCCTTCATCGAGCCCGAGGGGATGTTGAAGGGCTGGAACAGGAAAGTCCGGATTACCAGCGCGATAATCAGCGCGTGGATGATGACGCGGACGGTTTCGCCGAAGCCGCCTTCTTTGCGCTTGGTGTTGGTCGTCACGCTCATCGGCCTCTTGTCCTGCG
Organism: Pseudorhodoplanes sp.; assembly: GCA_050246095.1. Lineage (GTDB taxonomy): Bacteria > Pseudomonadota > Alphaproteobacteria > Rhizobiales > Xanthobacteraceae > Pseudorhodoplanes. The sequence goes on along the minus strand of JBFWWQ010000228.1, from coordinate 542 downwards.
GCTGGCGCCCTTTCGCCCTTGTAGCGGCTCGAATCGGGGCGCGCAATGAACCGCGAGGCTTTCGCTAATCACTTGAATTTCATAAGGGATTCGGATCGCCCCGGTGCGCCTTCGGTGGGCAAGGCGCGACTCGGATCGGCCGTTTTCAGACCTCCCGCGCCGGTGCCTGCAAGGCCACCGCCGATATGATCACGATGGCCTGGGCGAGCGGATATTCGTCGGTCAGGCTGAGATCGATGCGCGCCTCGAAGCCCGGCGGGGTGATTTCGGCGAGGCGCTCCAGCGCGCCGCCGGTGAGCTGCAGGGTCGGACGTCCGGACGACAGATTGACCACCCCCATGTCGCGGAAGAAAACGCCGCGGCGGAATCCGGTGCCGAGCGCCTTGGCGCAGGCCTCCTTGGCGGCGAAGCGCTTGGCATAGGTGTCGATGTGCGCCGCGCGCCGCTCCGCCCGCGCCCGCTCGGTCGGCGTGAAGATGCGCTGGATGAAGCGGTCGCCGTGCCGCGCGATCGTCTTCTCGATGCGGCGGATGTCGACGAGA
>JBFWWQ010000227.1:0-5898 GCA_050246095.1 Pseudorhodoplanes sp. | reverse complement strand
ATCCTTCGGCGGCCGGGTGGTGCGCGCGCCGGTGCCGGTGCACGGCAAGCTCTCCGACATGCAGCATCGTGGCTGCGGGGTGTTCCGCGGCATCAACGGGCCGTTCAAGGCCACGCGCTACCATTCGCTGGTGGTCGAGCGCGCGAGCATGCCGGACGATCTGGAAGTGGTGGCGGAGACCGACGGCCTGGTCATGGGGCTCGCGCACAGGTCGCGGCCGGTGCACGGCGTGCAATTTCATCCCGAAAGCATCGCCTCCGAGCACGGGCACGTCATCCTGAAGAATTTTCTCGACCTAGCCGCGGCCTGGAACGCCGCGCGCCGCATGCATTGAGGAGTTGCGCGTGATCGACGAATTCAAGGCGCATATCGCCAAGGTCGCAACCGGCGCGGCATTGACGCGCGACGAGGCGAACAGCGTGTTCGAGCGCGTGATGGCGGGCGAAGCGACGCCCTCGCAGATGGGCGGCCTGCTGATGGCCTTGCGTGTGCGCGGCGAGACGGTCGACGAGATCACCGGCGCGGTCAGCGCGATGCGCGGCAAGATGGTGAAGGTCGACGCACCGAATAACGCCATCGACGTGGTCGGCACCGGGGGCGATGCGTCCGGCTCCTACAACATCTCCACCTGCGCGGCATTCATCGTCGCCGGCGCCGGGATTCCGGTGGCCAAGCACGGCAACCGCGCGCTGTCCTCGCGCTCGGGCGCGGCCGACGTGCTGACCGCGCTCGGCGTCAAGATCGATCTGCCGCCGGAAGCGGTGGGCCGCTGCATCGACGAGGCCGGTATCGGCTTCATGTTCGCGCCGGCGCATCATCCGGCGATGAAGAATGTCGGGCCGACGCGCGTGGAGCTCGGCACCCGCACGATCTTCAATCTGCTCGGCCCCCTGTCCAATCCCGCCGGCGTCAGGCGCCAGCTGGTCGGCGTGTTCTCGCGGCAATGGATCGAGCCGCTGGCGCAGGTGCTGAAGAATCTCGGCTCCGACAGCGTCTGGGTGGTGCACGGCTCCGACGGCCTCGACGAAATCACCACGTCCGGCCCGACCGCGGTCGCGGCGCTGGAGAACGGGAGCATCCGCACCTTCGAGATCAAGCCGGAGGATGTCGGCTTGAAGACCGCGAAGCCGGAAGCCCTGCGCGGTGGCGACGCCGACGCCAATGCGCTGGCCCTGCGCCGCGTGCTGGACAACAGGGAAAGCGCCTATCGCGACGTGGCGCTGATGAATGCGGCCGCGGCGCTCGTGGTCGCGCAGGCGGCCAAGACGCTGCAGGAAGGCATGACGCTGGCGCGGAAATCGCTCGAAACGGGCGCCGCCAGATCCCGCCTGGACAAGCTCGCCTCGGTATCGCACGCGGCGTAAGGGGCATGGCCGATATCCTGAAGAAGATCGAAGCCTATAAGCGCGAGGAGATCGCGGCGGCGAAGCGCACCAAGCCGCTTTCGGCGCTGGAAGCGGAAATCGGGACGGCCGGCGCGCCGCGCGGATTCCTTGCCGCGATCGAGCGCAGGCTTGCGGGCGGCGATTACGCGCTGATCGCCGAGATCAAGAAGGCGAGCCCTTCCAAAGGGCTGATCCGGGCGGATTTCGATCCGCCCGCACTCGCGCGCGCCTATGAGGCGGGCGGCGCCGTCTGCCTCTCGGTGCTGACCGATGCGCCCTCGTTCCAGGGCCGGCCGGAATTCCTGATGCAGGCGCGCGCCGCGACCGCCCTGCCCGCCTTGCGCAAGGATTTCATGTTCGACCCCTATCAGTGCGCGCAAGCCCGCGCCTGGGGCGCCGACTGCATCCTGATCATCATGGCGGCGCTCGACGACCAAGCCGCGCGCGACATCGAGGATGCGGCGCTGGCGCTCGGCATGGACGTGCTGGTCGAGGTGCATGACGAGGCGGAGCTCGAGCGGGCGCTGCAACTGCGCTCGCGCCTGCTCGGCATCAACAACCGCGATTTGCGCAGCTTCGAAACCTCGCTCGCCGTCAGTGAACGGCTCGCCCCGCGCGTGCCGCGCGACCGTGTGCTGGTCGGCGAAAGCGGGATATTCGCGCCGCAGGATCTGGCGCGGCTGGCACAGGTGGGCATCTCGGCCTTCCTCGTCGGCGAAAGCCTGATGCGCGCAGCCGACGTCACCGCCGCAACGCGCGCACTGCTGGCGCGCGGAGCGTCCACCGTGCATGCGGCCGAGTAACCGCATGCCCCGCGCCAAGCCGCAAAGCGGATCGCAAGGGAAATCCAAAGGGAAATCCCAGGCCGGGCCGGGCACCAAACCCGGTGCAAAATCGCTCACGCATCTCGGCAAAAGCGGCGAGGCGCGCATGGTCGACGTGTCGGCCAAGGACGTCACCGAGCGCCTGGCGACCGCCGAAGGGCATGTGACGATGGCCGTCGCGACGCTCGACAAAATCCTGCACGGCGATTCCAAGAAGGGCGATGTGCTGGGGGCGGCACGCATCGCCGGGATCATGGCGGCCAAGCGCACGCACCAGCTCATCCCGCTCTGCCACCCGCTGGCGCTGAGCCAGGTCAGCGTGGAGGTCGAGCCCGATCATCGCCTGCCCGGCCTGCAGGTCCGCGCGACCGTCAAGGTCACCGGCCAGACCGGCGTGGAGATGGAAGCGCTGACCGCGGTCTCGGTCGCCTGCCTGACGATCTACGACATGGCCAAGGCGATCGAGCGCGGCATGCGCATCGGCGGCATCCGGCTGATCGAGAAGTCCGGCGGCAAGTCCGGCCGCTACCGCGCGGAGCCGTGAGCATGGCGCTGTTGCCGGTCGCAGACGCTCTCGTGCGCGTGCTCGATGCCGCAGGCCCGCTCGGGGCCGAGCAAGCGGCCTTGCACGAAGCTGTCGGCCGCGTGCTGGCCGGCGATATCGCCGCGCTGCGCACGCAGCCCCCGCAGGATGTCTCCGCCATGGACGGCTACGCCGTGCGCGCCGCCGATGTGGCGACGGCCCCGGTGCGGCTCGCGGTGACCGGCGAGGTGGCGGCGGGCAAGCCTTCTGCAGGCCGGGTCGGCGCGGGCGAAGCGATCCGCATCTTCACCGGCGGCGTGATTCCCGCCGGCGCCGATACCATCGTGGTGCAGGAAGACACGGCGGCGGACGGCGCGCACGTGACCGTCCATGCGGCGACGCGCCCCGACCGGCATATCCGCCGCGCCGGCATCGATTTCAACGCCGGCGACGTGCTGCTGCCGCGCGGACGCCGGCTCAATGCCCGCGACCTGGCGCTGGCCGCCGCCATGAACCATGCAAAGCTGCCGGTGCATGGCCGCCCGAAAATGGCGATGATCGCAACCGGCGACGAGCTCGTTCTTCCCGGACAGGCGCCGGGTCCCGGCCAGATCGTCTATTCCAACGGCTATGCCATCGCGGCGCTGGCGGAAGCGGAGGGCGCGGCCGTCACCAATCTCGGCATCGTGCCGGACCGGATCGATGCGACGGTCGCCGCGATCCGCGCCGCCCGCGCGGCGCAGGCCGACATCATCGTCACCACCGGCGGCGCCTCGGTCGGCGACTACGATTTCGTGCAGAAGGCGCTCGCGGCCGAGGGCATGGAACTGTCGTTCTGGCGCATCGCCATGCGGCCGGGCCGTCCGCTGATGCATGGCCGGCTCGGCGCGACGCACGTGCTCGGACTGCCCGGCAATCCGGTCTCCGCCTATGTCTGCGCGGTGCTGTTCCTGGTGCCGCTCATTCGCAAACTCGCCGGCCGCGTCGACTTCCTCCCCGCCCCCGAATCGGCGCGGCTCGGCTGCGACCTGAAGGCCAATGACGAGCGCGCCGACTACCTGCGCGCGACGCTCAGCGGGGGCATCGCCACCCCGTTCCCGGTGCAGGATTCCTCCCTCACCTATCTGCTCGCGCAGGCCGATTGCCTGCTGATCCGCGAGGCTTTTGCGCCGGCCGCCCGCGCCGGCGAGGCCTGCCGCATCCTGAAGTTTTTCTTTTAGCCGCCCCTCGACTTGTTCACGCCAAATTAAAGGGTTGCGGAACACATACCGAACATATAGTGTATGTTCATGATTTGTTTCGCGCCGGTAGTATCCGGTGGTAGCGGGGGACCTAGGCCGATGCTGACACGCAAGCAACTCGAGCTTCTGCGTTTCGTCCACGAGCGCCTGAAGGAAAGCGGCGTGCCGCCCTCCTTCGACGAGATGAAGGACGCGCTCGATTTGCGGTCGAAATCCGGCATCCACCGACTGATCACGGCGCTGGAAGAGCGCGGCTTCATCCGCCGCCTGCCCAACCGCGCCCGCGCCATTGAAGTGATCAAACTGCCGGACACGGTGGCCCCCGGCCGGCGCGGCTTCAAGCCGAGCGTCATCGAAGGCAATCTCGGGCGCGGGCGCGGCAATTCCGAGGAGGACAGCGGGCGCCCCGTTTCGGTCCCGGTCATGGGCCGGATCGCCGCGGGCACGCCGATCGAGGCCATCCAGACCCGCAGCCACACCATCAGCATGCCGGCCGACATGCTCTCCGGCGGCGAGCATTTCGCGCTGGAGGTGCGCGGCGATTCCATGATCGATGCCGGCATCCTGGACGGCGACGTCGCCCTGATCCGCAAGACCGAGGCCGCCGATACCGGCGACATCGTGGTGGCGCTGATCGACGACGAGGAGGCGACGCTGAAGCGTTTCCGCCGGCGCGGCGCCTCGATCGCGCTCGAGCCGGCCAACCAGTCTTACGAGGTTCGCATCCTGCCGCCCACGCGCGTGCGCATCCAGGGCCGCCTGGTGGGGCTGTTCCGCAAGTATTGATCCTCAGCGGTCGCCGGCTTCCAGATCTTCCGCACGCGGCGTCGCGTCCGCCGGCTCGGAAATCGGCGCGCGTCCGGTGCGGCCGCTCCAGGGCCGGTATTCCCCCGGCGGTCGAGCCGCCGACCAGACGAACCGATCACCGTCGCGGCGCAGCGCGATGGCGCCGCGTTCGCGCAGCAGGTCGCGGTCGATCAGCATCGCCCGGCATTGCGGCGGCGCGGCGCGCGCCGTGACGACAAGTTCGGCCCTTACGCAATCCTCCGCCACGGCTTCCGCGGAACGGGCGAGCGCCACGCGCGCGCCGTCGGCCGTCTGCGCCACGCAGCCGGCCTCGTCACAGCGCACCGCGTGGCTGAGGCTTGCGTCCTTCGGCTGCCGCCCGTCCGCATCCGCCGCAAGCCAGTTTCGCAGCGCGAAGTCGTCGCCGCGCGACTGCATGACGGCGAGACGGCCGTCCCGGCCCCGCACGGCGACCATCCGGCCGTCCTGCGCGACGAGGATGTCGGGCTGCGGCGCCGTCGCGGCCATTCCCACCGCGACCGCCAGCAGCGCGGCACCGGCGAAGCGCAGCGGCGTGCGCAGCAGGCAGAGAAGCACGATGCCGGCGGTGCCGACCAGGACCGGCGCGATGCCGAAGGCCGCGACCCGGCCGACAGCCCCCGGCAGGCCCGCCACCCAGACCGCAACCGCGATCATCCAGGCAATCCCCTCGCCCATCAGCCCCCAGAACATCCCGTCAAATCCGAACGGCGCGGCGACCAGCGCAATGAGGCCCATCGGCATGACCCAGCCCGAGACGATCGGCATGGCGAGCAGATTGGCGAGCACGCCGTAGGGCGCGAAGCGGTGGAAGTGATAGGCGGCATAGAGCGAGGTTGCGAGGCCTGCGACGATAGAGGCGATCACGAGCGTCACGATCTGGCGCCCGCCCCATAGCGCGATGCGTGCCGCGCGCCGTGTCTGCGGCACCGCCGACAGCCACGGCAGCCCGTACTCGTAGGTTGCGACCAGCGCCAGCGTCGCGGCGAACGACATCTGGAAGCTCGGATGCACGATCGCTTCCGGCGCCAGCAGCATCACCGCGAGCGCCGCCACCGCCATCGTGCGCAAAGTCAGCGCGGGGCGATCCACCATGACCC
>JBFWWQ010000226.1:0-5878 GCA_050246095.1 Pseudorhodoplanes sp. | reverse complement strand
GCCATATACAGGATCGCCACACCGGCCATCGCCGACACCACCGAAGCCGCGAACACCGCGATCTTGGCGGCGGCGAAATCGGGCGGCACCGGGAAAGCCTGTCCCGCGATGAACAGCGACATGGTGAAGCCGATGCCGGCCAGCGCGCCGGCGCCGGCGAGATGCGTCCAGGAATATTCCGCCGGCTTGACCGCGACGCGCGTCCACACCGCGAGCGCCGTGAACAGCAGCATGCCCGCGGGCTTGCCGACCGCAAGGCCGGCGACGATGGCAAGCATCAGCTTTTCGTGCCCGGCCACGACCCCCATCGAGATCGCGACGCCCGCATTGGCGAAGGCGAAGAGCGGCAACACGAGATAGCTCGACCACGGCTCGACATGGCGCAGCAGCCGGTCGGCGGGCGATTCCAGCCGGTCGTGGATGGCGTCGAGCCCGCGCAGCGCGAGCGGCGAGGGACCGTGATGCAGCACCTCGTGCGTGCGCTGCGACTCCACGCTGATGATCGAGGTCGCCTGCGCCATCAGCGCCTTGAGATCGGCCGGCGGCAGGGTCGGGATCACGAAGGCGAGCAGCACGCCCGCGAGCGTCGCGTGCAACCCGCCGGCATGCACGCAGGTCCACAGGATGACGCCGAGCACGATATAGGGCAGCGCGCGATAGACGCCGGCGCGGTTGAGCGCGACCAGCGCGACGAAGACCGCGCAGCCGACCCCGAGCCAGGCGAGATCGATCTTGCCGGAATAGAAGATCGCCACCACGACGATGGCGCCGATATCGTCGACGATCGCCGCCGCGGTGAGGAAGATGCGCAATTCGATCGGCACGCGCGCGCCGAGCATGACGATCAGCGCGACGGCAAAGGCGGTATCCGTCGCCATCGGCACGCCCCAGCCGTGCTGCCACGCGCCGGCCGGGATGATGAGAAGGTAGAGCAGCGCCGGCGCCACCATGCCGCCGACCGCGCCGGCGACCGGCAACGCCGCCGAGCGGCGGCTGGCCAGGCGACCGACGGTGAACTCGCGCTTGATCTCGAGCCCCACGACCAGGAAGAACACGCTGAGCAGCGCATCGTTGATCCAGTGCAGCAGCGACAGCCGGAAATTCGTCTCGCCGACGCTGATCCCGGCATAGCGATGCCAGAACTGCTCGAAGGCCGGCCCCATCGGCGAATTGGTAATGAGGATCGCGGCGAGCGTGGCGATCAGCAGCAGCACGCCGGTCGAGGGCGCCCAGCTCGCGAAGTCGAGCGCGGCCGCGCGGAAGCGGTGCCCGAGCCGCCCGAGCATCGCGTCGGTGAAGGAAGCCTCGTCCCACGCGCCGTCGTAGCGGCGGCCGTTGATGAAGAAGGTCGGCGTGTATTGCACCCCGCTGGCGCGCGCGCTGGCGATGTCCGAATCCACTTTTTCGCTCGCGCGGTCGCCGGGCTTGTCACCGATTACCAGCCCGAGATCGGAAGCGACGACGCGCAGATCCTCCTCGCTCAGCGTCGCCGAGCGCGACATCAGCTTCACATGCGCGTCCCAGAACTGGTTCTGGTTCGCGGCGCATTCCGCGAGCTCGGCGGCGCGTCGCGCGATCTCGCTGCCGGTGATCGGCTTGTGCCGGAACACGTAGCGCAGGCGCTCGCCGAACTGGTCGCGGATGTCGGCGATGCGCTCGTTGGCGCGCCGGCAATAGGGGCAGTCGTAGCTGCCATATTCGACCAGCTCGATCTGGGCGCCGGCCGGGCCGAGAACATGGTCGCGCGTCTCGTCGACCGCGCGGTCGAGCCGGTTGACGGCCGGGGCATGCGACATGCGGGAACGTCCCTTGCGAAATCCGGGCCCATTCCATGCGGGGGCGGGCGCGCGAAATCAACCGCCGCGCCGGCAACCGCGCCCTGTCAGGAGCCGTGGAGCGCGGCCGGTTCCGCCCTTCCGCCGCCACCGGACTCCCCTATATTCGCGGAGATGGCGAAATCCCCCGACAAGCCGAAAAAGCCGAAGGATTACACCAGGCCGACGCGCGCCAAGGCGCACCGGCCGGAGGCGCCTGCGCCGGACCCCTCGCTCGACGCGCTGCTGAACCCCGCCATCGGCAAGGGCCGCGCCGGCATCGGCTCGGGAACCGGGATCCAGCCGCCGCCCGACAATTCCTTCGCGCGCCGCGCCGACCGCGCGGCCGAGCACACCGCGCGCCGGTCCACCCTCGCCTTCAAGGAGCGGCCGCAAGCGGGCTATGTCGCGCGCGATCCGTATTCGGGGCCGGCGGTGACGGGCCTCGACCCGCAGCTTGCGAAAGAATTGGGGCTCGACGCGGACGACGTTAATCCCTCCCCTGAAAGGGGAGGGTCGGGGAGCACCGAAGGTGCGAGCCGGGGTGGGGTCGATGTCGAAATGGGACCCCCACCCGCCGGCCTGCGGCCGGCGGCCTCCCCCTTGCAGGGGGAGGTAGGGAAAGCGGGGAGAGGTAAGGACGTCGTCGAGCTCGCCCGCGGCGTCACCGGCGCGCAGGCGTCGAGCGATGCGCTGGAGAGCCTGCTGCGCGAAGGCCGCGCCGAATTCCGCGAGCAGGCCTGGGTGCCGCACCGCCCGCCGCGCCCGGACAAGCTCGAAGGCGGCATCCGCTTCGAGATCAAGAGCGAGATGGCGCCGAAGGGCGACCAGCCCGCCGCCATCGCCGAGCTTGTCGAGGGCATCGGCAGGAACGAGCGCACGCAGGTGCTTCTCGGCGTGACCGGCTCCGGCAAGACCTTCACCATGGCCAAGGTGATCGAGGCGACGCAGCGTCCCGCGCTCATCCTGGCGCCGAACAAGACGCTGGCCGCGCAGCTCTATGGCGAGTTCAGGAGCTTCTTTCCCGACAACGCGGTGGAGTATTTCGTCTCCTATTACGACTATTACCAGCCGGAAGCCTATGTGCCGCGCACCGACACCTATATCGAGAAGGACTCCTCCATCAACGAGCAGATCGACCGCATGCGGCACTCGGCGACGCGCGCGCTGCTCGAACGCGACGACGTGGTCATCGTCGCCTCGGTCTCCTGCATCTACGGCATCGGCTCGGTCGAGACCTATACGGCGATGACCTTCGTCATCAAGAAGGGCGACCGCGTCGACCAGCGCCGCCTGATCGCCGACCTCGTCGCCCTGCAATACAAGCGCGCCGCCGATTTCTCGCGCGGCACCTTCCGCGTGCGCGGCGACACGATCGAGATCTTTCCGGCGCATTACGAGGACCGCGCCTGGCGCATCAACCTGTTCGGCGACGAGGTCGAGGAGATCGCCGAGTTCGATCCACTCACCGGGCAGAAGACCGACGAGCTGAAATTCGTCAAGGTCTATGCCAATTCGCATTACGTGACGCCGCGCCCGACACTGCTGCAGGCGATGTCCTCGATCAAGGCCGAGCTGAAATGGCGGCTCGGCCAGCTCACCGATGCCGGCCGCCTGCTGGAAGCGCAGCGGCTGGAGCAGCGCACGCTGTTCGACCTGGAGATGATGGAGGCGACCGGCTCCTGCGCCGGCATCGAGAATTATTCGCGCTATCTCACCGGAAGGAAGCCCGGCGAGCCGCCGCCGACCCTGTTCGAATATGTGCCGGACAATGCCATCGTCTTCGCCGACGAGAGCCACGTCACCGTGCCGCAGATCGGCGGCATGTATCGCGGCGACTTCCGCAGGAAGGCGACGCTCGCCGAATACGGGTTCCGCCTGCCCTCCTGCATGGACAACAGGCCGCTGCGCTTCGAGGAATGGGACGCCATGCGCCCGCAGACCGTCGCGGTGTCGGCGACGCCGGGGAGCTGGGAGCTGGAGCAGAGCGGCGGCGTGTTCGCCGAGCAGGTGATCCGCCCGACCGGGCTGATCGACCCGCCGGTGGACATTCGCCCCGCACGCACGCAGGTGGACGACCTGGTCGGCGAGGTGCGCAGCGTCGCGGCGAAGGGCTATCGCGCGCTCGTCACCGTGCTGACCAAGCGCATGGCGGAGGACCTCACCGAATACCTGCACGAGCAGGGCATTCGCGTGCGCTACATGCATTCGGACATCGACACCATCGAGCGCATCGAGATCATCCGCGATTTGCGGCTCGGCGCGTTCGATGCGCTGGTCGGCATCAACCTGCTGCGCGAGGGCCTCGACATTCCCGAATGCGCGCTGGTCGCGATCCTCGACGCCGACAAGGAGGGTTTTTTGCGCAGCGAGACCTCGCTGATCCAGACCATCGGCCGCGCCGCGCGCAATGTCGACGGCCGGGTGATCCTCTATGCCGACCAGGTGACCGGCTCGATGCAACGCGCGATGGCGGAGACCGGCCGCCGCCGCGAGAAGCAGGCGGCGTTCAATGCCGAGAACGGCATCACCCCGGCCTCGGTCAAGAAGAACATCGCCGACATTCTCGACAGCGTCTACGAGCGCGACCATGTGCTGGTCGCGACCGGCGACGGTGCCGGCGAATTCGCCGAAGCCGCGACCATCGGGCACAATTTCGAGGCCGTGCTCGCCGATCTGGAAACGCGCATGCGCGAAGCCGCCGCCGACCTCGATTTCGAGGAAGCCGCGCGGCTGCGCGACGAGCTGAAGCGGCTGCGCGCGACCGAGCTGGCGGTCAGCGACAATCCGGTGACGCGGACGGTTTCTTCTCCCGCATCCCGCTCGCGGGGAGAGGGGAGAGGCAAGGGCCGCCGGCCGCCGCTGCTCGCCGGCGAGCAATTCCTCGACGACCGCGACCGCCCGCATTTGCCCGACCTCGACTCGATGGGCCCGGGCGTGGAGAGCGCGCCCTATCGCGAAGGCCCCCCCGACGAAGCGCGCAACACGAAATCGGACGCGCGCTCGACGATGGGCCGGCCGGGACAAAGGGGCGGGTGGAAAGCCAAGAAGTTCAGAAAGAAGTGACATGTTTCGTGTCCCGGACGCGACGCAGCGCACAGCGGTGCGACGCCGATCCGGGACCGTTCCGACTTCGGTGTCCATGACGATCCCGGTTCTGCAGCGCACCACTCCGCTTCGCTCCGTGCTGCGCCGCGCCCGCGACACGGACCTCTCTGCCGTCTTGCCCGGCTGACTTACGCCATGCACGCGCGGTAAGCTGCGGCATGCCAGCCCGATGATCCGGATCGGCACGAGAAGAACGGGCGGCGCGGCGTCAGCCACTCCCGCAAATGCGCGTCGCAATACGCTCGGGCTTGGCAAGTACCGAACGGCAGAAGCGCGGTAACAGGACGAAAGCAAAAAGCCGACGCCGCGACGCCGCGGCCCGCCATCCTTCCTGACCGCACGGCAACCGGCCTGTTGACATCGTCCCCGAAATAGGATTTATTTCCTCCATCCCACTCATCGAGGGGCGCTCTCGCGAGGCGTCGTCAGGGTGGAGCGGGATGCGGCGCCTGCGGGCGCGGGCGGACGTGGCCTGCGCTCCCGGGTGGCCCCGGGACCCCGCCCTACCGGCACTAGGACCGGTGTGCGAGGAGCTCGCTGGACGGCGCAAGGCCCGTTTGCCTTGCGTGCGCAAGCGCGGCCCGGGGTTGGTGCGGGGCCCTGCCCCGCATCAGAACGCCGCCAAATGAGCGCGAAGGCCGCAAGGCCCCGCGCGGCGCGCCGAAAGGCGGCGGTGCATCGCAGATGGTTTGTGCAGATGGCGCAAACTTGCCTGCGTATGCGCCGCGATTGCGGAATGCCCGCGCCTTCCGGCGCGCCATTCCCCTCGTCGTCCATCGTCCATGAAGACGTATCCCGCGTCTCGAAGAACAGGGACGATGACGCGCGTCCGCAAGCAGCGCGGCCTTGTAAAAAAGGGAAAAGAAAGCGACGAAGCTCGCAAGCCGGCCTCTCCTTGCGGGAGAGGCGAACCAGAGCCGGAGGCCCCCCGAGGCCCGACGACTCCCATCTCCGCC
>JBFWWQ010000225.1:0-5940 GCA_050246095.1 Pseudorhodoplanes sp. | reverse complement strand
GACGTCCCTCGCGTCTCAAAGAACAGGGGCGGTGATGCGCGCTCTTTTGACCTGCAAAAGCTTCCTGTGTCCCGGACGCGGCGCAGCGTGAAGCACAGCGAAACGGTGCGCCGCCGATCCGGGACCGTTCCAGTCCCGGTATTTGCGGCGGTCCCGGTTCTGCAGCGCGTCACTTCGCTGCGCTTCGTGCTGCGCTGCGCCCGGGACACGTCGCCGGCGGACGCGAAAAACAGGCCCGGGAATGACCGACGGAGAAATCGGGGAACCTTTATTCCGCCGCGTGCCGCGCGTGCCACCTGGGGCCGCGGCCGCGCATGTAATGGCGCTCGGGGCGGTAGGAATCGAACAAGGCCCGGCGCAGTTCCTTGAAGATCGAGCCGAAGGCGGCCAGGAGCCGCGGCGGCGCCGCATGCCTTGTCCGGATCGTCTCGATAGGCGCCATGACCGTGCTGCCTGTTCCCGCCGGCCGTCAATGCGGCCTCTTTCCTTTGGTCGCGGGAATCCCCTGCCATGTTCATAGGCGCGAATTGTAAAAATTTGTCGAAAAATGCGCGGCTTTGCGGGCGGAAAGCGCTGAAAACCTTGCGCTTTCGCGGTCCCGCCGCTACATCAGCGGCGCTTTTTCCCGACATGCTTAAAGCTCTGTGAGTCGCGATGAACGGCCGGCAATTCGTCTATTTCATGCAGGGTCTGACCAAGACCTATCCGGGCAACCGCAAGGTGCTCGAGAACATCCACCTGCAATTCTATCCGGACGCCAAGATCGGCGTGCTCGGCGTCAACGGTTCCGGCAAGTCCACGCTGCTGCGGATCATGGCCGGCATCGACAAGGACTATGTCGGCGAGGCCTGGGTCGCGGAGGGCGCGCGCGTCGGCTATCTGCCGCAGGAGCCGCAGCTCGATGCCGGCAAGATCGTGCGCGAGAACGTCATGGAAGGCGTCGCCGCGCAGAAGGCGATCCTCGACCGCTACAACGAACTGGCGATGAACTATTCCGACGAGACCGCCGAGGAGATGACGAAGCTGCAGGACGAGATCGAGGCCAAGGGGCTGTGGGATCTCGATTCCAAGGTCGACCAGGCGATGGACGCGCTGCGCTGCCCGCCCGACGACGCCGACGTCTCCAAGCTCTCCGGCGGCGAGCGCCGTAGAGTCGCGCTCTGCAAACTGCTGCTGGAGCAGCCCGAACTGCTGCTGCTGGACGAGCCGACCAACCATCTCGACGCCGAAAGCATCGCCTGGCTGGAAGGGCATCTGCGCAACTATCCGGGCGCGATCCTGATCGTCACCCACGACCGCTACTTCCTCGACAACGTCACCGGCTGGATTCTCGAGCTCGATCGCGGGCGCGGCATTCCCTACCAGGGCAACTACACCTCCTGGCTGGCGCAGAAGCAGAAGCGCCTCGAACAGGAGGGCCGCGAGGAGGAATCGCGCCAGCGCACGCTCGCCGCCGAACAGGAATGGATCGCCGCCTCCCCGAAGGCGCGCCAGGCCAAGTCCAAGGCGCGCTACCAGCGCTACGAGGACCTGCTCAAGAAGGCGGGCGAGAAGCAGACGCAGACCGCGCAGATCGTCATCCCGGTCGCCGAGCGGCTCGGCCAGAACGTCATCGATTTCGCGGGCCTGAAGAAGGGCTATGACGAGAATCTGCTGATCGACGACCTCACCTTCAAGCTGCCGCCCGGCGGCATTGTCGGCGTGATCGGCCCGAACGGCGCCGGCAAGACCACGCTGTTCCGCATGATCACCGGGCAGGAAAAGCCGGACGGCGGCGACATCACGGTCGGCGATTCGGTCACGCTCGGCTATGTCGACCAGTCGCGCGACGCGCTCGACGGCAAGAAGAGCGTCTGGGAGGAGATTTCCGGCGGCGCCGACATGCTGCAGCTCGGCAAGCGGGAGGTGAATTCGCGCGCCTATTGCTCGGCCTTCAACTTCAAGGGCGCCGACCAGCAGAAGAAGGTCGGCGACCTTTCCGGCGGCGAGCGCAACCGCGTGCATCTCGCCAAGATGCTGAAGTCGGGCGCCAACGTGCTCCTGCTCGACGAGCCGACCAACGATCTCGACGTCGACACGCTGCGCGCGCTGGAAGAGGCGCTGGAGGATTTCGCCGGCTGCGCGGTCATCATCAGCCACGACCGCTGGTTCCTCGACCGCATTGCCACCCACATGCTCGCCTTCGAAGGCGAGTCGCATGTCGAATGGTTCGAGGGCAATTTCCAGGATTACGAGAAGGACAAGATGCGGCGGCTGGGCACGGACTCAACCGTGCCGCACCGGATCAAGTACAAGAAGTTCACGCGCTAAACACAAAGCCGGCGCATGCCCTGCCGCATGCCGCCCGATTTCATTGAGCGGATTGTCCCATGTCGATGACGCCCGAAACGCCTTCCGCCGGACGCAAGTCGCTGCGCCCGCTGCCGCAGATCATCTTCGCCTCGCGCTGGCTGCAGCTGCCGCTCTATCTCGGCCTGATCGTCGCGCAGACGGTGTACGTGTTCCTGTTCATGAAGGAGCTGTGGCACCTGATCTCGCATGCCGTCGATTTCTCCGAGCAGCAGATCATGCTGGTGGTGCTCGGCCTGATCGACGTGGTGATGATCTCGAACCTTCTGATCATGGTCATCGTCGGCGGCTACGAGACCTTCGTGTCGCGCCTGGAGCTCGAAGGCCATCCCGACCAGCCGGAATGGCTGAGCCACGTCAATGCCAGCGTGCTCAAGATCAAGCTCGCGATGGCGATCATCGGCATCTCCTCGATCCACCTGCTGCGCACCTTCATCGAGGCCGGCAATCTCGGCGCCGGCAGGTCGAACTACACCGAAGCCGGCGTGATGTGGCAGACCATCATCCATTGCGTGTTCATTCTCTCCGCCATCGGCATCGCGGCGGTCGATCGCATGGCCGACGCGCCCGCGCAAAAGGGCGAGCACTGAGGGGCGAGGTGCCACGTGGCCGACCGCGACGATACGGCAAGCCTCGTCCTCGATCGCGACGTCGCCCTGGTGCTGTTCGACTTTCTTGCGCGCGTGGCCGACGAAGAGGAGGGCGAGCCGCTTGCGGATGCGCTGGCCGACCCGGCCGAATTGCACGCTTTGCTGTCGCTGTTCGCCGATCTCGAGGAAGCGCTGAGCGAGCCCGCCGCCGACGATTATCTGCGGCTGGTCGAGCAGGCGCGCGCCAAGGTGAATCGGAAATTCGGAGGCCTGCGATGATGCGGTCCGCCATATTCGCCGCGATCCTTGCCGCAGCGTTGCTGCCGCGGCCGGCCGATGCCGATCCGGCTTTCGACCGCTGGCTCGCCGCGCAATGGCCGGAAGCGCAGAGGCTCGGCGTCTCGCGCAAGACCTTCGAGGAGGCGACGCGCAACCTGCAGCCGGATCTGTCGCTGCCCGATCTCGATCTGCCGCAGCGCGCCGACCGCGCCCCGCCGGCGCAGCCGGAATTCGTCCAGACGCCCGCCGACTATCTGAAGGAATCCTCGCTGCAGCGCCTGGCCGCGCATGGCCGCAAGCTCGCGCAGGAACACCGCGCGGCGCTCGCGGGAATCGAGAAGCAGAGCGGCATACCCGGTCCGGTGCTGCTCGCGATTTTCGGCCGCGAGACCGATTTCGGCCGCTATCGCCTGCCGCACAACGCGGTGCGCGTGCTGGCGACGCAGGGCTATGTCGGCCGGCGCCGCGACCAGTTCCGGCAGGAATTCCTGCTGGCGCTGAAAATTCTCGAAGAAAAGCACGTCCCGCTCACCCAGATGCGCTCGTCCTGGGCCGGCGCGATGGGTCTCGTGCAGTTCCTGCCGTCGGATTTCTACCGCTACGCCGCCGATTTCGACGGCGACGGGCACAAGGATATCTGGAATTCGGTGCCCGACGCGCTCGCCTCCGCCGCGCAGCAATTGCTCGGCAAGGGCTGGGAGCGGGGCCGCCGCTGGGCCTACGAGGTGCGCGCGCCGGCGAATGCCGATTGCAGCGCCGCCGAGCCCGCGGTCACGCGGACGGTGGAGCAATGGCTGGCGCGCGGCTTCTCCCCGCTCGGCCGCGCCGTCCCGCCGGCGGAGCGCGGGCTGCAAGCCTCGGTGCTGATGCCCGAGGGCCTGCACGGCCCCGCCTTCCTCACGCCGAAAAACTATTTCGTGCTGAAGGAATACAACGTCTCCGACCTGTATGTGCTGTTCGTCGGCAACCTGGCCGACCGCATCGCCGGCGGCGGCGCCTTCGTCACGCCCTGGACCAGGCAGAGCCAGCTTAAGACCGCCGATGTCGAGGCGATGCAGCAGGCGCTCGCGCAGCGCGGGCTGTATGCGGAGAAGATCGACGGCAAGGCGGGAATGAAAACCCGGGCCGCGCTCGGCGCCTACCAGAAGGCGCACAATCTGCCGCTGGATTGCTGGCCGAGCCGGGCGCTGCTCGAGCACATGCGCGCGGGCCGGCGCTGAGCGCGGGGAGATGCGGCGGCTACAAAAACACGAAGCCCGGCGGCTTGTGCCGGCCGGGCTTCATGCTGAAACGATGCGCGGTGGATCAGCAGGGGACCGCGACGTCGCGGATGACCCAGCGCTGCCACTTGTTCGACCAGACCTGCTGCTGCGTGATGCAGGTGCGCGGGGCGGGGGCGACATAAACCGGAGCCGGGCCGTAGCCATAGGCCGGCGCGACATAGCGCGGCTGCGAAGCCGCCGCGGCGCCGATCATGCTGCCGACCGCCAGACCGCCGATGACGCCGGCCGCGACGGCCGCGCCCTTGCTGCCGGCAATGGCCGGCGCCGGCGCAACCATGGAACTTGCCGCGATCGCTGTGGCGGCGACGACCGCAATCAGAGCTTTCTTCATCCTCGTTCTCCTCGAAAGCGCGGCCGAACCCCAGCCGATCGCATGTGGAAGTCTAACCCAATTCGACGCCAACGCATCCGCCCCTACCACTCAATACAATGTGAAGCAGAAAGCCTTGCGCCGCAACGAAAATTCCCAAATCCGCGGCGGAATTGCCGGGAACCTCGCGCACCCCGGGGCGGTCCCGCTGCGGTCAATTGCCTCAGTAGCAGACCCGCACGCGCTGGTTCACCCAGCGCCAGCCGTTCCACACCGGCTGCCGGCGCAGATAGCAGCCGGGCGCGTAATAGGGCGCCGGACCATAGGCGGGGTAGGGACCGTAGGCATAGCCCGGCGCGTAGCCGTAACCATAACCGTAGGGACCATAGGGCGCGAACGCCCCGGCGGCGCCGGCGATCAGCGCGCCCGCGGCGATCCCACCGATGACGCCGGCGGCTATACGTCCGCCGCGCGCCTCGGCCGGCTGGGGGGCCGCGAGCGTCGCGCCGGCGACCAGCGCGGCGGCGGCTATGGCGGTCAGGGATCTGGTCATGGCTTCACCTCGAAGGCGGCATGCATCGTGCGTCACTAGCATGCTTAGAATCTAGCGGTAAACGGAGGCTGAATTCGGGCGCGCCTGCGCGCGCCGCGCAACGGCTTTGAACGGGATCATGGCAGCTAGCCCCCTCGGCGCATTCGTGGCATGTGTCTGCGGAAGATTGATTGGCATGGCGGTGACAGGACGATGATCTATCGCACATCACTTTCGGCCGCGTTCGCGTCGGCGCTGATGATCGCGCCGGCCCCCGGCCAGGAGAGAATCGACATGAAGCTCGTCGATGCGGGCTTCATCATGCGGGAGGCCGACACGCCGCAGAAGATGGCGCGCCTGAAGACGATCCCCCCGCGCAAGTTTGTCGCGCGAAGCAAGAACGGCGTTCGATATTATGTCTATGCCGACCCGGATTATTGCAAATGCGCCCTGGTCGGCGGGCAGGAAGCGCTCGACGCCTATCGCGACGCGGTGGCGCGGACCACCGGCTCGGGCCTGCCCGGCTACAGCCAGAACGACCCCTCGCTGCCAGTGGGCGGCGACAATGTCGAGCGCGACATGATGAGCGACATCAAT
>JBFWWQ010000224.1:0-5969 GCA_050246095.1 Pseudorhodoplanes sp. | reverse complement strand
GCCGCCGGTCAGGTGATCCAGCTCGAAATGGTTGGGCGCGATCAAATCGGCCGCCGGAATGGCGCGCGCGCGGAAGAAATCGGGCAGGCCCGGCCGCACGAACACGCCGCGCCCGACATCGCCGATCACCGGGTCGCAGCAATACAGCGCCTGCGGGTTCGCGGCCTTGACCCTGGCCACCGCGCCGAGGATCGCTTCGCCGATTTCCGGCGAGCCCATATAGCCCGACAGTACGCCGTCGCAGCGCGTGAACACCCCGCGCTCGGCGATGCCCTCGACCACGTCGGCGATCATCGCGGCATCGAACACCGATCCGCGCCAGGCGCCATAGCCGGTGTGATTGGAAAACTGCACGGTGTGCACCGGCCAGACCTCGATGCCGAGCCGCTGCAGCGGAAAGGTCGCCGCGTCGTTGCCGACATGGCCGTAGGCGACGTGCGACTGGATCGACAGGATGTTCATGCGCAGCCGGACGGACGATCTGTGACGCCTAGACCTGAATTCGCGAAGATCGGAGCAGACCCGCCCTCATCCTGAGAAGCGCAACGAAGCTGCGCGTCTCGAAGGACGGGGCTGATCGGTTTGCATCGCTGCCGCTACCATCAAGCCGGATCGGGCTGTAGCGCGGCGCCGCGGATGCGGCAAACGAATTTGCGTGAAGGGATGATCGCGATCGGCGATGGGGCGCGCGGAACAATACATCCGACCGGACGAGAATGGCCGGGACGGGCCCGGCCATTCCACGTTTCGCGACGGCAGGCCGCTCAGTTCGTCTTCATCGCCTGTTCGACGAACTTGTTGGTGTAGGTCTTCGACAGGTCGATCTTGGCGTTGGCCACGTCCTGCGACGACTGGCTGAACACGGCGAGCACCGCCTGCGCGCCCTTGGGGTCCATCAGGCCGTTCTGCGAATACATCGGGATCGTGTTCTTCAGCGCGGCGAGATACAGCGTCTTGTCGGCGCCGACCAGCGCTTCCGGCATCTTGGCCATGATCTCTTCGGCACTGTGGGAGTGGATCCACTTCAGCGTGTTGACGATCGCCGTGGCCAGCGCCTGCGCGGTTTTCGGATTCTTCTCGATCCAGTCCGCGCGGGTGTAGAGCGCGCCGCCCGGATATTCGCCGCCGAGCATTTCCAGCGTGTCCTTCTGCGTACGGGTGTCGGCGAGGATGCGCAGGTCCTTGTTCTTGCCCTGCAGCAGCGTCACCGACGGATCGAGCATCACGGCGGCTTCGATCGTGCCCTGCTCCATCGCCGCGACCGCGGTCCCGCCCAGCCCGATGCCGATCACGCCGACCGAACCGGGATCGACGCCGTTCTTGCGCAGCAGGAATTTCAGGAAATAGTCGGTCGAGGAACCGGGCGCGGACACGCCGACCTTCATGTTGGCGAGGTCCTTGATCGACTTGATCTTGTCGGTGTGTTTCGGCGACACCACGAGCGTCAGGCCGGGATAGCGGTCATAGACCACGAAGGCCTGCAGCGCCTGGCCCTTGGCCGCGAGATTGACGCAGTGGTCGAAATAGCCCGACACCACGTCGGCGGAACCGCCCAGCACCGCGGTCAGCGCCTGCGAGCCGCCCTTGAAGTCGACCATTTCGACCGTGACGCCGGCCTTGTCGTATTCGCCGAGCTGCTTGGCGAGCACGGTCGGCAGATAGCACAGGCAGGCCGCGCCGCCGATGGCGACGGTCACCTTCTGCTGCGCGGCGGCCGCGCCGCTCATCAACGCGAGCGCGGCGAACGCGGACAGCGCGTGCCGGGCGAGTTTCTGGATCATGCAGTCCTCCCTGTTGTTCCGGGATTGGAAACCCGGCTGGCCTTCGGGCGCCGACGATAATTCAGCGCCCCCGCGCTGGAAAGGGCAGCGGCGCGGGTCAGGTGCGCGTTTCGGCCGCAACGGGCCGCCAGACCAGGAGGCGCTTTTCCGCCATGGTCACGATGCCGTCGATGACGATGACGAAGGCCGCGAGCACGAACATGCCGGCAAAGACCCCGGCAATGTCGAAGGTCATTTCCGCCTGCAGGATGATGTAGCCGAGCCCGGCCGCCGAGCCGAGATATTCGCCCACCACCGCGCCCACCACCGCGAAGCCGACCGAGGTGTGCAGCGAGGAGAACACCCAGGACAAGGCGGACGGCCAGTAGACGTGCCGCATCAATTGCCGTTCGCTCATGCCGAGCATGCGCGCATTGGCCAGCACGGTCGGGCTGACCTCGCGGATGCCCTGATAGACGTTGAAGAACACGATGAAGAAGACCAGCGTGACGCCGAGCGCGACCTTCGACCAGATGCCGAGGCCGAACCAGAGCGTGAAGATCGGCGCCAGCACGATGCGCGGCAGCGCGTTGATCATCTTCACGTAAGGATCGAACACGGCGGCGACGCGCGGCTGGCGCGCGAACCAGAAGCCGACCAGGATACCGCCGACCGCGCCGATCACGAAGGCGAGCATCGCTTCCGCGAGCGTGATCCACAGATGCCGCCAGATCGTGCCGTCCGAGAACCATTTGACGATGCGCTTCAGCACGTCGATCGGGGTGGAGAAGAAGAACGGCGGCAGCAGCGGCTTGCCGTCGCTGAGCGGCACCGCGGTCAGGACGTGCCACAGCAGGAAGAAGGCGACCGCGACCAGGATCTGCGTGGTGATGAGCGTGACGCGCGACATCAGCCGCCCCCCGTCTGGGCGTAGCCCTTCAGCACCTCGCCCTTGAGCACGTGCCAGATTTCGCGGTGCAGGTCGTGAAACGCCGCTTCCGCCTTCACCTCGGAAATGTCGCGCGGCCGCGCCAGCGGCACGCGCCAGTCGCCGATGATACGCGCGGCCGGGCCCGCCGACATGATCACGACGCGGTCGGACAGCGCGATCGCCTCCTCCAGGTCGTGGGTGACGAACATCACCGCCTTGCGGTCGGCGCTCCACAGATCGAGCAGCAGGTTGCCCATGATCTGGCGGGTCTGTGCGTCGAGCGGGCCGAACGGCTCGTCCATCAGCAGGATTTTGGGATCGCGGATCAGCACCTGCGCGAGCCCCACGCGCTTGCGCTGGCCGCCCGAGAGCATGTGCGGATAGCGCTGCGCGAAGGAGCCGAGGCCGACGCGCGTGAGCCAGGCCTGCGCCCGCTCCCGCGCCGCCCTGGCGGCGACGCCCGCGGTCTCGAGCCCGATCGCCACATTGTCGACCGCGGTCTTCCAGGGAAACAGCGCCTCCGCCTGGAACAGGTAGCCGGACTGACGGTTGAGGCCGCGCAGCGGCGCGCCGAAAATGGCGGCGTCGCCGGCGCTGGGGCTGAGCAGCCCCGCGGCGACATTGAGCAAGGTCGATTTGCCGCAGCCGGTGGGGCCGACGATGGAGACGAACTCGCCGTCGGCCACGCTCAGGGAAGCGTCCTCCACGGCCGTATAGGTGGAACCGCCGGCGAGACGAAAGGCGATGGTGACGCCCGAAAGGGCCACCGCCGGCGCGACTCCCGCCCGCGCCGCGGATTCCGCCGCGGCCGTCGCTCCCGCCATGCGCGATGCTCCTGCCCCAGACTTTTTCTGCGCCGACATTATCGGGCCGGATCGCGCATGCAAGGTGGCATGGCGGCAGGCCGGGCCGCGGCCGCTACAGGCCCTTGATCAGGCCGGCATCGATCAGCAGGCGGTTGAAGCGGCGCGCCTCGGCGCCGTCGCGGCAGCCGTAAAACTCGCCGGCGCAGCGCTGCAGGATCAGCTTCTGCTCGGCGAAGGAGGCATCGAGCGGCAGGCCGGCCGCTTCCAGCACGACCAGCGGCAGATAGGGCGCATCCAGAACCGGCAAGGCGGAGGAAACGTCCTGCGGACGGAAGTTGATGGCGTCGATGGCGTAATAGGTGCGGAAATAGCGCGGGTCGCGCGCCTCGATGTTGCGCACGACGCCGGCATGGTCGAGATCGGGGTCGATGATCTTGGAGGAGATATACGGCTGGTGGTCGCCGAACCGCACGATCAGGAACGATTCCTCGGGATATTGCGCCTTCAGTTTCTCGACGAAGTCGCCGTAATCCTGGGCGCTCATGCGCTGGCGGCGGATATATTCGTCGATCACCGCAATGTTGCCGGGCGCGCGCCAGCCCGGGGTCGCTTCCGGCAGATACGGCTCGTCCCAGGGAAAGTGATTGGCGACGGTATAGACGAACATGAAGAGCGGCGCCGCACCGCGTTCGCGCTCGAACAATTGCAGCGCCTTGCCGTAGAAGAACTTGTCCGGCTCGATGTCGCCGGCGCCCATGTCGGGGCCTTCGATCACCTTCTGCATGCCGGCGCTGTGCTGGAAGCGCCGCGCGCTCAGGAACGAACCATAGGTCGGATACAAACTGAAGGTGCGGTAGCCGCAGCGCCGCAGCACCTGCGGCAGCCCCCGCTCGACGCGACCGGCGGCGATGCGGGTGGCGTAGAATTTCAGCTTGCCGAAGGACTGCACCGAGAGGCCGGTCAGCACATTGTACTCGGTGTACCAGGTCGGTCCGCCGGTCCCCTCGACGCCGAACTGCCGCGTGCGCCCGTCGAAGGAGCGGAAGTGATCGGCATAGCCGGACGGCACCTTCACGCCGGGCACAGCGCTCACGTCGAAGCTCGATTCGTCGAGCACCATGATGATGTGCGGCGGCCTGGTCGCGCTCCTGCATTCGCGCCCGGGCAGCAGCTTGAGCTGTTCGCTCAGTTGCTCGTCCGCCTCGATCCAGCCCTGCCGCGACAATTCGCTGACCGAGAGCATGCCGGAGCGGAAGAAGCTCGACACGTGGTTGATGCCCTGGAACGGCTCCCAGGGCTGCTCCGGCACCGACAGCGACAGGATGCCGATCATCGACAGCGCGCCGGCCGCGCCGGCACCGGCGCGCAGGCGCCGCGCGCGGAACGGATCGAGCGCCCAGATCGCGAGCAAGGCCGGAATGCCGACCAGCGCCGCCAGCAGCAGGGCCGTGCGCAGGTGCGGAAAAATCTGCAACGTATAGGCGACCGTATCCGGATCGATGATGAGGATGTCGAGAAAGTTCGCCGTCATCCAGATCACGCCGAACTTGAACTGCGACACGGCGATCAGCCCGCAGACCATGATCAGCGACAGCAGCGCCGCGATCGCCGGCCGGCGCAGCACGATCAGCCAGGCGCAGTTGAGGAACAGCCAGACCAGGACCGCGAGCGCGAGCGCGAAAAGCCCGACCTCGGTCATGAACAGGACGGTCAGCGCGGCGAGATGCAGGAGCAGGACGATGCCGCCCCACAGCCGGCGCGACTGGCTCGCCGCCGCAAGGGCCGCCGCGCGAGGAGTGGGAAGGCTGGAAATGGACATGGCCGACCTGCGCGCGTCCGGCCGGATTTTCTTCGTTTCAAGGGAACGCCGGCACTGTCATCAAACTGCAATAAAACAGTCATGACAAGCGGCAGGGGGTCGCGCCACTTGGCGGCGGACGCGGTCTGAACGGCAGTTCAGATACGGCAGCGACGGCGAAGGAAGGGAAGCGCCGCCCGGGTTCCCGCGTGAGGAATCGACGCCGGCGCGGGCGCCGCGCAGCGGCGGGAGGAGCGCGGACGCCCCTCCCCCGGAGGCGCGATCAGTTCCGCGACTTGTCGACCAGCGCGCCCTTCTTGATCCAGGGCATCATGGCGCGCAGCTTCTCGCCGACCTGCTCGATCGGGTGTTCGGCAAGCTTGGCGCGCGTCGCCTTGAACGAGGTCTGGTTGACCTTGTTCTCCAGCATCCAGTCGCGGGTGAACTTGCCGCTCTGGATGTCGGCCAGCACGCGCTTCATCTCCGCTTTCGTCTCCGGCGTGATGATGCGCGGGCCGGTGACGTATTCGCCGTATTCGGCGGTGTTGGAGATCGAGTAGTTCATGTTGGCGATGCCGCCCTCGTAGATCAGGTCGACGATCAGCTTCACCTCGTGCAGGCATTCGAAATACGCCATTTCCGGCGCATAGCCCGCTTCCACCAGCGTCTCGTAG
>JBFWWQ010000223.1:0-5986 GCA_050246095.1 Pseudorhodoplanes sp. | reverse complement strand
GCGGCATCCCGGTCGACATCCACAAGGGCGAAGGCGTCTCCGCGGCCGAGGTCATCATGACCCAGCTGCATGCCGGCGGAAAGTTCGACCAGAATTCCTACAAGGTCTCCGGCGGCCTGCACGGCGTCGGCGTCTCGGTGGTGAACGCACTCTCGACCTGGCTCCGGCTCACGATCTGGCGCGACGACAAAGAGCATTTCATGGAATTCCGGGACGGCGTCGCGACCGCGCCGCTCGCGGTGCGCGGCCCGGCCAACGGCCGGCGCGGGACGGAAGTGAGCTTCCTCGCCTCGCCGAAGACCTTCACCATGATCGAGTTCGATTTCGCGACCCTCGAGCACCGGCTGCGCGAACTCGCCTTCCTCAATTCCGGCGTGACCATCGTGCTCTCCGACATGCGCCACGCGGTCGAGAAGCGCGAGGAGATGCGCTACGAGGGCGGGGTCGAGGCGTTCGTGAAATATCTCGACCGCAACAAGACCGCGCTGATCCCGGCGCCGATCTACATCAAGATCGAACGCGACGGCATCGGCGTGGAAGCGGCTCTGTGGTGGAACGACAGCTACCACGAGAACGTGCTCTGCTTCACCAACAACATCCCGCAGCGCGACGGCGGCACGCATCTCGCCGGCTTCCGCGGCGCGCTGACGCGGCAGGTGACGCAATATGCCGAGACCATGGGCAGCGCGCGCAAGGAAAAGGTCGATCTGACCGGCGACGATTGCCGCGAAGGTCTCACCGCCGTGCTCTCGGTCAAGGTCGCCGATCCGAAATTCTCCTCGCAGACGAAGGACAAGCTGGTCTCCTCCGAGGTGCGGCCGGTGGTGGAGAATGTGGTCAACCAGGCGCTGCAGGACTGGTTCGAAATCCATCCGAACGAGGCCAAGGTCATCGTCGGCAAGGTCGTCGAGGCCGCGGCCGCGCGCGAGGCCGCGCGCAAGGCGCGCGAGCTGACGCGGCGCAAGGGCGCGCTCGACGTCTCATCCCTCCCCGGCAAGCTCGCCGATTGCCAGGAGCGCGATCCCGCGAAATCCGAATTGTTCATCGTCGAGGGCGACAGCGCCGGCGGCTCCGCCAAGCAGGGGCGCAACCGCGAATTCCAGGCGGTGCTGCCGCTGCGCGGGAAAATCCTGAATGTCGAGCGCGCGCGCTTCGACAAGATGCTGTCGAGCCAGGAGATCGGCACGCTGATCACCGCGCTCGGTACCGGGATCGGACGCGAGGAATTCAACGCCGACAAGCTGCGCTATCACAAGATCATCATCATGACGGACGCGGATGTCGACGGCTCGCATATCCGCACGCTGCTGCTGACGTTCTTCTTCCGCCAGATGCCCTCTCTGATCGAGCGCGGGCACCTCTATATCGCGCAGCCGCCGCTCTACAAGGTGAACCGCGGCAAGTCGGAGCAATATCTCAAGGACGAGCGCGCGCTGGAAGATTACCTGATCGAGGCGGGCCTCGAGGAAACGGTGCTGAAGACGGCCGGCGGCGCGGAGCGCGCCGGCGCCGACCTGAAGAAGGTGGCCGAGGAAGCGCGCCTCATCCGCAACCTGCTGCAGGGCCTGCACAGCCGCTATAACCGCAAGGTGGTCGAACAGGCCGCGATCGCCGGCGTGCTGACGCCGCGCATCACCGGCGATCCGAAATCGGCCGCCGCCGCCGCCGAATACATCGCCAAGCGGCTCGACGCCCTGGAAGAGGAGACCGAGCGCGGCTGGTCCGGCCGGTTCGACGAGGCGGGCTTCCACTTCGAGCGCACCGTGCGCGGCGTGAAGGAAGTCGCGATCATCGACCAGGCGCTGCTCGGCTCGGCCGATGCGCGCAAGCTCGACGAATTCGCGCCCTCGCTGCAGGACCTCTACGCCAAGGCCGGCATGCTCCGCCGCAAGGGCGAGGAGACGCCGGTGCACGGGCCGGTCAGCCTGTTCGACGCCGTCACCGGCACCGGCCGCAAGGGGCTGACGCTGCAGCGCTACAAGGGGCTGGGCGAAATGAATCCGGAGCAGCTCTGGGAAACGACGCTGGACAGCGACGTGCGCTCGCTGCTGCAGGTCAAGGTGAAGGAAGGCGACGACGCCGACGACATTTTCAGCAAGCTGATGGGCGAGCTGGTCGAGCCGCGCCGCGACTTCATCCAGGAAAATGCCTTGTCGGCGAGCGTCGACGCCTAAAGTGCGATAACTTCGGTTTGAAGTGACAAGGGCGCGGCGACAACGGTCGGTCCCCTCTCCCCATTGGGGAGAGGGTTAGGGTGAGGGGGATCGAAAGCGTAGTGTTGCACCATAACCCCTCACCCGCCCGCTGCGCGGGCGACCTCTCCCAAAGGGAGAGGTGAAAGACGGGTGCCCCGCCCGATTCAACTTGAACCCACTCCGTTTTAGAGTCTTTTGCGCTGACTCGGTATCTTTACACGAACCGGCGTCAGCGTCGCCCGAACGGCAGCCCTCAGCCCGACAGCCTGCGGCGGTAGAAGGCCATCCGCCGGTCTTCCAGGCGATCGGCGATCGAGCGTGCCTCGTCCGCCGTGGACACCGCCACGGTGCGGTATTCGAGCGCGCCGCTGTTCCAGACTTTCCGGTACGGCGAGAACAGCCGGCGCAGGCGGGTCGCCGTCCCGGGCAGGAACTGCTTCATCGTCTCCCTGACGCTTTCCGCGTGCCCATACGCCACCAGCGTACCGTCGGACACCCGCCGGATCTCATAGAGGCCCGGACCTGCGGGAGCGTCCAGCGACGGACTGGTCGGAGAGGAAGTCGGAAAGGAACGCCAAAGACCCCACGCTAGAAGCATTCTCGAAAGCCCTGTGTTTGGAAAATCGTCGCGGCTATGCGCGAAGGAACGCGCTCTATGCAAAGCCACGGCCGCGAGCGCAAGCGCCATCCGGCGTACGACACAGGAATTTGACTAAGATTTTGCCCGCGGAGGTTAACGCCCGGGCAGGACCACGAATTTCGGCTTGGCCGGAAGCGTGGTCTTGGAAATCACCAGCGACGGCGTGCCGTTGAACTCCACCTCGAATTTCTCGCGCGCCTTGGCGAGGAAGCGCTCCAGCGTGAAGCTGCTGAAGAAGTGCATCGGGATCATCAGCGGCGCCTTCAGCGCCTCCACCACCTCCAGCATGCCGTCCATGTCCAGCGTATAGCTGCCGTCCACCGGCACCAGGACCGCATCGACGCGGCCGATCTCGTTGAGCTGCTGCTGGTTGAGCGTGTGATGCAGGTGGCCGAGATGCGCGATGCACATATTCGCGATCTCGAATACGAAGATCGAGTTGCCGTGCCGCTCGGTGCCGCCGCCGTAATCGCGGATATTGGTCGGCACGTTGCGGATACGCGCATCCTTCACGCTGACGTCGTGGCGCGCCGGCTTGCCGTATTCCTGCGCCCAGCCGCGCAGCACATGCGGGATTTTCGGGTCCGGATTGTCCGTGTAATGCGTCGAATGCGCATGGTTCATCGTGATCACGTCAGGCAGTACCGGCGGACGCACATAATCGTTGTAGTCGGTCGCGATCCGCACCAGCCCGGGGCTTTCGATCAGGAAGGTCGAATGGCCGGCATAGGTGATGCGCACCTCGTCGCCGGCCAGCGCCGCCATGCGCAATGCGGCCGGAATGGCGCGCGGGCGCTCCCGCGCCACCAGGCCGGGACAGTTCTCCGTCATCTCCGGCTTGGGCGGCGGCGCCTGCACCCGCTCGGTCGCGGCCGTCGGCATGGCCGGCAGCGCGGCAAAGACGGACAGCGAGACGACGCGAAAAGCGGCTTGCAGAGCGGTCATGACGGCTCCGGATCGCAATGCCGCATCCGATCACAGGCCGGCCCGGCGCCGCAAGGCGCAAAGCGCGGCAGCGCCGCCGTCGCGGCGCCACTTTTCTTCACATCTGCGTTGGCCGCGGCCCCTGCCCATCCTTGTGGCAGACAGCCGCAGCAATGGCGGTTCGCCGGATGGCGCTTTAGCGGCGCGCGGCACTCGAAACGATCAGGCCCTTGGCCGTGACCACCACCCAGCGGCCGTCCTCGCGCCGTATCCCCTCGACGCGGCCGATGCCCGGCAGCTTCGATCCGGGACCGACATCGAAATAGCCGAGCCGGCTCTGCACCAGCGCGCGCCCGTCCTCGATCTCGCGCAGCACCCAGCCTTCCACGACCGGCGGCCGGTCCTCCTGCTTGGGGACGATGGAGCCGGTGACTTCCGCGCCGGCGACCGATTTGCGCTCGATGCGTTCGATCGCTTCGGAGATTTTCGCGATCCGCGCCGCCGGCTCAACCTGGCCCTTCTCGGCGCGGTCGAGCCGCTCGCTGACGCGCGAAAGCTGCGTGCCGGTATCGCGGTTGGCGCTTTCGAGCTTGGACTTGAGCGTGGCGAGATCGGAGGACAATTGCGCGAGCCGCTCGTTGACGGCGTTGGCATTCAGCGCCGGCTCCGGCGCGGAGCGGCTCAGCGCCGAACCGGCCAGCGCGCCGGCGACCGAGCCGAGCGCCGCCGCGGCGGCGAGCGAAGCCGCGACGATGGCGATACGGCCCATGCGCGCGCGCGAAGCGCCGGCATCGACCAGCGTGGTCGACAATTGCCGCGGCGGTGCGGAATCGGTCCCAGGCGCGGCGCTGTCGGCGGGCGATACATCCGCATCGGATGGAATTTGGCTCATGACGTTACCTCTGGCGAAGGCTCCTCTTCACCAATTGGTAACCATGCCGCCCTTACCAATCCGTTAAGCCGCGAAGCCGCGGCGCAATCCTCACACCGCGATACCGCGCTCCCGCGCCAGCATGGCGAGCGAGACTTCGGGTCGCGCACCGACATGCTGGATCACCTCGGCCGCGGCCAGCGCGCCGAGCCTGCCGGCGGTCTTGTGGTCGGCGCCCCGCGCATAGCCGAACAGGAAGCCGGCCGCGAACAGGTCGCCGGCGCCGGTCGTGTCGACCACCTTGGCGACCGGAAAGGCGGGCACCGCCTCAATCATCTCGCCGGATACGACCACGCAGCCCTTCTCGCTGCGCGTGACCGCGGCGAGCCGCGCATCCTGGCGCAACACCGATAGTGCCGTGTCGAAATCGGCGGTCTGATACAGGCTCTTCAATTCGGCCTCGTTCGCGAACAGGAGATCGACGGTCTTGTCGCGCATCAGCTTGAGGAATTCGTCGCGATAGCGGTCGACGCAGAAGGCGTCGGATAGGGTCAGCGCGACCATGCGGCCGGCTTTGTGCGCGGCGGCGGCGGCCTTGACGAAGGCGGCCTTGGCCTGCGGCGGGTCCCACAGATAGCCTTCCAGATAGGTGATCGCGGCGGCGGCGACCTGCGCCTCGTCGATGTCCTGCGGCTGCAGATTCTGCGCCGCGCCGAGATAGGTGTTCATGGTGCGCTCGCCGTCCGGCGTCACCATGATGTAGCAGCGCGCGGTGGAGGGGCCGTCCTTGGCCGCGGGCGTCTCGAAGGCGACGCCGGAGGCGCGGATGTCGTGCGCGAACACGCCGCCCAGCTCATCGTCGCGCACCTTGCCGACGAAGGCCGCACGTGCGCCGAAGCTCGCAACACCCGCGATGGTGTTCGCCGCAGAGCCGCCCGAACTCTCGACCGCGGGACCCATCGCGGCATAGATCGCCTGCGCCCGCTCCTCGTCGATCAGCGCCATCGTGCCTTTCTGCATTTTCTGCGCGACCAGGAAGTCGTCTTCGGCGCGCGCGATCACGTCGACAATGGCGTTGCCGATGCCTAGAACATCGTAGCGGGGAGAAGTCATCGATCGGTCCCTGTGAGAAGAAGCGGCGCACTATAGCGGCGCAAGGCGCGGCGGCAACCTTTGGCCGCACCGCGCGCGAATAGCGGACGCGGGCCTTGCGCGGCGGGCGGCGTCCGTGGCATGGGACCCGCCCATCGAGCAAGGGAGCCCGCGATGGCGTTCAAGCAACGCGTCTTTTCCGGCGTGCAGCCGACCGGCAATCTGCACCTCGGCAATTATCTCGGCGCGATCACCAGGTTCGTG
>JBFWWQ010000222.1:0-6018 GCA_050246095.1 Pseudorhodoplanes sp. | reverse complement strand
CGTCTGCGGTTTTGGTGGGCAAGCACAATATGCCGCCGCGCGCGTTCGCTTCGTCCGCGACCTTGCCTGCGATCTTCGCAGCGAATTTCGAATGACGCTTTTGTCGCTTATGCAGAGCTACGCGACACTTCGGCGAACACGTCTTTGAGTCCGAACGAGCGGATAGGCAATCCATGAACGCATCGGCAAAGGAGCGCGGGATGCAGCGGTCGGCGAGCGGTTGGATCAATGGGTTGATCGGGGTCATCATCTTCAGTGGATCGCTCCCCGCCACGCGCGTCGCCGTGCAGGCGCTGGACCCGGTGTTCCTGACCGTCGCGCGCGCCTCCATCGCCGGCATCCTGGGGCTCGGTCTTCTCCTGCTGTTCAAGGAGCGCCGGCCTGCGCGCGCCGACCTGCCGTCGCTCGCCATCGTGGCTCTTGGTGTGGTCGTGGGATTCCCCCTCCTGACCGCCCTTGCGCTACAGCACGTCACTTCGGCGCATTCGATTGTCTTCATCGGCCTCTTGCCGCTGGCGACGGCGATTTTCGGCGTGATCCGGGGCGGCGAACGGCCAAAGCCCGCGTTCTGGGCCTTCTCGCTGCTCGGCAGTGCGCTGGTGGTTGGGTTCGCCCTGTCGCAGGGGGTCACGGCATCGCCTGTCGGCGACGGCCTCATGCTCGGCGCGATCGTCGTGTGCGGTCTCGGCTATGCCGAGGGCGCCAGGCTCTCGCGCACGCTCGGAGGCTGGCAGGTGATCTCTTGGGCGTTGGTATTGTCGCTGCCTGTGATGGCGGTGCTGACCCTTCTTTACTGGCCGTCGAGCTTTGCCGGGGTCACCATTCCCGCGTGGATCGGCCTTGGCTACGTATCGCTGTTCAGCATGCTCATCGGTTTCGTCTTCTGGTATCGCGGCCTCGCGCAGGGCGGCATCGCTTCAGTAGGCCAACTGCAGCTATTGCAGCCGTTCTTCGGCTTGGGGCTCGCGGCGACCTTGCTGCGGGAAGCCGTTACCCCGCTCATGCTGCTGGTGACGGTGGCGATTGTTGGGTGTGTCGCGAGCGCGCGCCGGTTTGCAAGATAGGAACCCGGCCATGTCGCCAAGGCCAGTCCGCCGTCCGGCGCCGGAGAAAATCACCAAGGCCCCGCTATGACAGAGCGGGGCCCCGTTTCATCCTCTCCACCGCGCCGGCACCCGGCGCAAGATCAGCCGGGGGAGCGCGTGGCGCTCCACGTTTGCCCGCCTTCGACCTGGCCGTTCATCGCGCCGCCCGCGACTTCGCCGGTGTAGCGTCGACCGTCGACCGTGAAGGCGATCTTGGTGCCGTCCATCTTCGCCGCGCTGATCGGCAGCGACTTGCCCCCGACGACGAGCGAACCTTCGAGCATCTGGTATTTCTGCGTCAGCCTGAGCTCGCTTTCGCCGAGGCGCCAGGTGCCTTCCACCTTGGCGGGGATCACCCATTTCAGCGCCCGGCAGTAATTCCTGCATTCGTGCGACACCTCCGCGCGCTCGTCCGGCTCCCAGTCTCCCATATCGAAGGAATTCGAGACGACGCGCGTGCCGGGCTTCATGTCGAGCAGCGTCGGACGCAGTTTCACGTTCAGGTTCGAAAGCAGGAAGAGCGTGACCACCGACGCCTTGGAGAAATCCGATTCGAAAATGTCGGCGCGCTCGAACGTGGCGCGATCGGCCACGCCTTCCGCCTTGGCGTTGCGCTGGGAAAGCGCGACCATGTCGGGATTGTATTCGATGCCGTGCGCGCGCGTTCCGCGCTTGGCGGCGGTGATCACCGTCCGCCCGTCGCCGGAACCGAGGTCGACGAGATAATCGTCCTTGGTGATCGCCGCCATGTCCAGCATCCGGTCGACAAGCGACTCCGGCGTCGGCACCCAGACCACGTCCTTGCCGTCCTGGCCCGATTTCGGCTCGTAGGCGCCCGCGGCGGGGCCGGTCGCGGTCGCCGCCGGGGCGTTCTGAGCCGGCGCCCCATGCAGCGCCAGCACGGAGACGGCGCAGCAGAGTGTAAGGATGCGGAACTGCTTCATCGAAGGACTCCTCATTACGGTTTGTAATCCGTAGGAATGTCGCCCGCCGGTACGGCCCCGGCGATCGTCTCAGCTTCGCGCCGGCGGAAGAACAGCAAGGGCACGCCCGCCGCCAGCACGGCGAGGCCGAACAGGCCGGCAATGCCCGTATAGGCGATGCTCGCGTGCAGCATGTAGAGGCATGTCAGGCAGAACAGGATCGGCGTCAGCGGATAGAGCGGCACCTTGTAAGGCAGGATGCGCTGCGGCTCGCGCCGGCGCAGCACGAACAGCCCGAGGCCGACAAGCAGCAGGAAAGCCCAGAAAACCGGCGCGGTATAGTCGACCATGGCCTTGAACCCGTCGCGCGTGGCGGCGCCCAGTGCAACAAGCGCCAGCGCCACTATCGCCTGCAGAATGAGGCCGTTTGCCGGCGTCTTCCCGCGCTCGTTCCATTCCCCGACGCGGGGCAGCAAGGTGAGGTCGCGCGCCATGGCGTAGTAGACCCGGGCTCCGGTGAAGATCGTGGCATTCAGCGTCGAGACCGCCGCGACGACGATGGCCAGGCTGACGATGAAGGCGCCCGACGGGCCGGCGACGCGATGCATCATGTCGGCGGCAACGGCCTCGGAGTTGCGCAGCCCGTCCAGCCCGAGAATCGAAAGCAGCGCGAGGTTCGTCAGGACATAAAGCGTCACCAGGATGGCCGTGCCGGTCATCAGCACCTTGGGGATGTTTGACTCTGCGTTCTTGAGCTCGCCGGTAAGGTAGGCCGTTTCGTTCCATCCGCCGTAAGTCAGCAGGACGAAGATCATCGCCAGGCCGAGCTGGCCGGTCTGTGCGACGGGCTGCGTCTCCGCCGGTGCCGCGGGGCCCAGCAGGCCGAAGGCGATGATGGCGACGATGGCCCCGACTTCGATCAGCGTCATGCCGACCTGCAGCGTCTTGCTCTGCAGCGTTCCGATGACGTTGATGCCGGTGAACAGAATAATCGACATCGCGGCATAGAGGGCAGGGCCGTGAGGCCCCAGCGGCAGGATCTGCGCGGCATAGTCGCCGAACACGAACGCCACGCCCGCGATCGCCCCGGTCTGAATGACCGTGCCGCGTGCCCAGCCGAACAGCACGGCGACCGGCTTTCCGTAGGCGCGCGAAAGGAAGTGGTATTCGCCGCCGGCATGCGGATGCGAGGCGGCGAGCTCGGCGTAGCAAAGCGCACCGATCAGGGTCACGAATCCGCCCGCAATCCAGACGGCGATGAACGTGAATTCGTTGTCGACATTGCCGGCGACAATCGACGGCGTCCTGAAAATGCCGATTCCTACGACGAGACCGACCATGATGATCACTGCGTCGAAAACCGACAGTGATCCTCCAGGCCTCGCGCTATTGCGCTGCGACATCCAGAATCTCGCTTGATCTTGCCTGGTTCATTCAACCGCCGTCATGGCCGCAAGACGATAACGCATCGCCCGTGTTGGCGTTGCGCGGATGAAGAACGGATCGGGGGACATCGGGCAAAGTAATAGGCGGTTCGGATCGCATGGACTGGCCGCTCCGACATTCGAATGCGGCGGACGGCCTTGTCAATCTAAACCCCGTGCGGCCGCCTTTCATCCGCGCGGACTTGCGAAATTTGACCGTGGTGCGCGGAACGGTGGATCGGCCATGCCTGTCAACAACCCCCGGTCGATGTTGCCCATTTTTCAACAAGTCCGGCAGTGGCAGGGCAAGGGCGAGAGGCCGACGCGGAAAAGGGCTCGCCCCCAGCGCGCCGCCATGACGCATAGTCATGACGGCATAGTCATGGCGGTCCGGCAGTTTTCCGGCCCGCGTCCCGGGCAGGATGGCCGGCATTGGGACCGGCATTGGGAGATGCCATCGGGTCGAGCTCGATGCCTTGCCGCTCCTCCTTCGATAGGCCCTTGAGCTGGCGTCGGGAGACGGAGACAATGCGCGCGATCTCTTCCGCATCCGAAAGGGCAAAGCGCAAACCGAACCTGCGCGAGCCGGCTGCAGCGCTTGCCGCCGGATGGAATCGTTCGAAAGGAATTTGTCTTGCCGTTGAATCCGCCCGCGCAGGGCAAAACCCCGAGCAAGGCCATCCGCGGTCCGGTCCTCACCTTCACCGGCGATCCGTTCAGGGACGGTCTCGATCGCACCATGATCTACGAATCGGATGCCATCGTGGCGTTCGGCGGCGGCGTGATCACGCATTTCGGTCCGGCGGATCGGGTGCGGCCGCACTTGCCGGCCGGACTGACGATCACGCATTACGGACCGGATGCGCTGATTTCAGCCGGCTTCCTCGACAGCCACGTGCATTATCCGCAGACGCCGATGATCGCCGGCTTCGGCGAGCAGCTGCTCGACTGGCTCAACACCTACACCTATCCGACCGAGCGGAAATTCTCCGACAAGGATTTCGCGCGTTCGGTGGCCAAGGTTTTCCTGCGCGAATGCCTGAAGAACGGCATCACCACGAGCTGCGTCTATTGCACGGTGTTCCCGCAATCGGTCGACGCCCTGTTCGAGGAGGCGGAGAAACTCGGCATGCGCATCGCGGCGGGCAAGGTGCTGATGAACCGCAACGCGCCCGATTACCTGCTCGACACCACGCAAAGCGGCTACGACGATTCCAAGGCGCTGATCGGAAAATGGCACGGCAGGAGCCGCCTGCTTTACGCCATCACGCCGCGCTTCGCCGCGACCAGCACGCCGGACCAATTGGAATCGGCGGGCGCGCTCTGGAACGAGCACCCCGACTGCCTGATGCAGACGCACGTTTCCGAGAACAAGGGCGAGGTCGCCTGGGTGAAGGAGCTGTTCCCGCAGCACGAGACCTATCTTCGCGTCTACGACCATCACAAGCTCTGCCGGCCGCGCGCCGTGTTCGGGCACGGCATCCATCTCGACGACGACGAAATGCATTGCCTGCACCGCACCGGTTCGGCCATCGCGCATTGCCCGACGTCAAACTCCTTCCTCGGCAGCGGCCGCTTCAACCTTCACCGCGCCGTGCACAAGGCGAGGCCGGTGCGCGTGGGGCTCGGCACCGATTTGGGCGCCGGCACCTCGTTCTCGATCCTGCTCACGCTGAACGAGGCCTACAAGACGGCGCAGCTCAACCAGAACAGGCTGACGGCGGGGCAGGCCTATTATCTGGCGACCCGCGGCACCGCCAACGCGATGTATCTCGACGACAAGGTCGGCAGCATCGCGCCCGGCATGGAAGCCGACATCGTCGTGCTCGACATGAAATCGACGCCGATCATCGAATACCGGATGCAGTTCGCGCGCGACATCCACGAGGCGCTGTTCATCCAGATGACGATGGGGGACGACCGCGCGGTGCAGGCGACCTATGTCGCCGGCGAACTCCGGTACAGCCGGGAGGGGCGGTAGAGTGTGACGACTTCGGTTTGAAGCGACGATGGTGCAGCGACAACAGTCTGTTCCCTCTCCCCTGTGGGGAGAGGGTTAGGGTGAGGGGGATCGAAAGCGCATGGTTGCACCGTAACCCTTCACCCGCGCGCTGTGCGCGACCCCTCCCAAAGAGAGGTGAAAGGCGGCGTCCCGCCCGCGCTCAGCGCTCCCACTCGCCGGCTTCGATCTCGGCGAGCGCGGTCGGCGCCGGATGGCCGCTTTCCCATTCGATCTTCTTGGCGTTGGCCAGATGATCCTGCCGGAGCCGGCGGAGTTTCTCGCGGTCTTCCAGCGTGGTGGCGAAGCGCGCCAGCTTCTCGTATTCGCCCGCGAGCTTGCGGTGGTCGTCGGCGGTCAATGGCATGCTAGGTAATCCTTACAAATCCCGTACGCCGAACCGGGCCGCTCCGCTCCCGCGCGCGGCCAGTGTAGCGGCTAGCTTTGCTGTAAACCAGCGATCTGCGGCGGATTTGCGAACGCGGTGAATCGGGCGCTGCCTAGAGCATTTTCGAGCGAAGTGGGTACCGGTTCGCGTTAAGAAAATGCGATAGAATAAAAGAATCTAAAGCACGTTCCGATTCCAA
>JBFWWQ010000221.1:0-6019 GCA_050246095.1 Pseudorhodoplanes sp. | reverse complement strand
TGACGCACCGCCGGCAGGTATTCGTTGGCGATGATCGAGGGCGGCACGTTCCAGGTCGGGTTGACGGTGATGAACTTCATCGACGCGGTGGTGATCGGCGTCGGCTGCGACGGCTTGCCGGTGACGATGCGGGTCTTCCAGTAGGGCTTGCCGTCGCGGACGATCTGCAGCGTGAAATCCGGGATGTTGACCATCACGTAGGTCTTGCCGAGCTCGTGCGGCGCCCAGCGCCAGCGCTCCATGTTGGCGGCGATGATGTCGGCGTCGCGGTCGCGCTTGGGACCGTTCAGGGCGGCGACGGTGGCCATGTTGAGCTCGCCGGTCGGCTTGATGCCGTTCTTCTTCTGGAATGCGGTCACGGCGGTGGCGAGCGCGCGGTCGTAATAGAGGTTGTCGGGGATCGCCGGCAGGTTCAGGCGCGCACGCACCAGCGGGACGCGCTCGTCCTCCATCCAGTCGACGCCGTGCGGGCTCTTGCCGAGCTTGAGGACCCGGCCGTTATCGATGCGCTTGGGACCGCTGTCGGCGGTCTTGCCGCGCGCCTCGGCGAGCTTCGCCTTCAGCTTTTTGTAGTAGTCGTGCTGCGGCTGATAGGAGTCGAGAATCTGTGCGATCGCTTCGCTGCCGACGAGCCGCGCGAGCACGCCGGTCGGATCCGGCGTATCGAGCTCATAGCCGATGTCGCCGGACACGCGCGAATAATGCACGCGGCCGCCCATGGCATGGCGGGTGAATTCGAGAATCTCGCCGGTATATTTCAGCTCGGCATCGGCGAGCGCGTCGGCGTCGCCCGCCTTCAATTGCGGCGCCGGATAGTCGGACGGCTCCATGCCGTCGGCGTCGATGCCGCGCAGATAGGCGATGGCCTGCAGCGCGCGCGCCGAGGGCGCATCCTGGCTGGTCCAGAGCGGTGCGAAACCGCGGTCGCGGTAAAACGCTTCCACCGCCGCCTTCTCGTTCTTGCGGCTGAAATAGCGCTCGCCGCGCGCGGCGAGGATGTCACGCAGCTTCTCGGCGACCGCGGTGTCGGCGGCCGGGAGATTGGACGCGACCGGGGCCTTGGCGAGGTCCTTGCCGGACAGCGTCTTCACGTCCACGCCGTCGGGAGCGGGCGGAACCAGCGGCGTCAGGCTCGCGGTCGGCGCCGGGCGCTCCTGCGGCTTGGCGGCGACGGCCGGGGCGGGCATCGGCGCGGCGGCCGGCGGCGTGCTGGCGGTGGTCGCGGGGGCGGGGATTTCGGCGGGCTTGGCCGGGGTCACGGTGGGCGTTGCGGCCACGACATCGGCGGCGCTCGGCGGGGGCAGATCGGCGGCCTCGGGGACCGGCACGGCGGCTTCGATCTTGGCCTCGTCCATGTTGGCCCAGGCCTGGCCGGCGACGGTCAGGACCAGCGCCAAGGCTGTTCCGGCGAGAATGCGATCGATTTTCAGCCCGCGCATCGAATAGCTCTCCGAATGAATCGAGTGTGGCATCCACAAGTCAGAAGCGTGGACGTATTATCCACAGCCTGCGGCGTCCAGATGGCAAACGCGCACATCCGGGTCCCGCTTATCGTCAAATTCAGTTGAATTGGAAAGGGATGTTACCCGGAAGCCACGGATTTTTCGATTTCCGTGTCCGAAAGGCCCAGTCCCTCCAGCTTGCGATACAGCGTCGATCGCCCGATTCGCAGCCGCCGCGCCACCTCCGACATCTGCCCGCGGTAATGGGTGATGGCAAAGCGGATCAGCTCCGCCTCCATCTCCTCCAGCGGGCGCACATGGCCGTCCGCGCCCAGCGCAGGCATCGCGTCCGGCTCGCGCCGTGGCGACAGCAGCAGCGGTTCCGGATCGGCGGCCAGAGCCGGGGTGGCGGCGACGCGCGGCAGCTCGGCGCGGACCGACGTCTGCGCAGCGATCTGCGGGAACTCGGACAGCCCGATGCAATCGCCTTCGGCCAGCACCACGGCGCGGAACACGGCGTTTTCGAGCTGGCGCACGTTGCCGGGCCAGTGGAACGCGCCCAGCAGCGCCATCGTCTCGGGCGTGACGGCGCGGATGCTCTTGCCTTCCTCGGCGCCGAAGCGGGCGAGGAAATGCCGCAGCAGGTCGGGAATGTCGTCCGGCCGCTCGCGCAGCGGCGGCACCTGGATCGGGAACACGTGCAGGCGGTAGAACAGGTCCTCGCGGAAGCGTCCGGCTTTTACGTCCTCGACCAGGTTGCGGTTGGTCGCCGAGACGATGCGCACGTCCACCTTTACCGATTTGCGGGCGCCGACCGGCTCCACTTCCGTCTCCTGGATGGCGCGCAGCAGCTTCACCTGCGCGGCGGGCGGCAATTCGCCGACCTCGTCCAGGAACAGCGTGCCGCCGGAGGCTTCGACGAACTTGCCGACATGCTGCTCGGTGGCGCCGGTGAAGGCGCCCTTCTCGTGGCCGAACAGGATCGATTCCACGAGGTTGTCGGGGATGGCGCCGCAATTCACCGCGACGAAGGGTTTGGCGGCGCGTTCGCCGGAGCCGTGAATGGCGCGCGCAACGATTTCCTTGCCGACGCCGGATTCGCCCTCGATCAGCACCGGGATGGTGGAGGCGGAAGCCTTCTCCGCGGCGCGCAGCACGCTGCGCATGGCGGGGCTGCGCGTGATCACGTCCTTGAAGGAGAGGGTGCCGGAACGGCTGCGCTTGATGCGCTGCAATTCGCCGGCCATGGCGCTGGCGGTGAGCGCATTGCGCAGCGACACCTGCAGGCGCTCCGCGCCCACCG
Organism: Pseudorhodoplanes sp.; assembly: GCA_050246095.1. GTDB lineage: Bacteria > Pseudomonadota > Alphaproteobacteria > Rhizobiales > Xanthobacteraceae > Pseudorhodoplanes. Next base: position 3,274 of record JBFWWQ010000221.1, on the reverse strand, counting down.
GCTTGACCACGAAATCCACCGCGCCCGCGCGCATCGCCGACACCACATTGTCGATGCCGCCATGCGCGGTCTGCACGATGGCGGGGATGTTCGTGCCGGCCTCGCGCAGGCGCGCCAGCACGCCGAGGCCGTCGAGGTCCGGCATCATCAGGTCGATGACCGCGCAATCGATGCGGCGACCCTCGCTTGCGGTCAGCAGCCGCACCGCCGCATCGCCGCCTTCGGCCACGATCGCTTCGTAGCCGAACCGCCGCACCATGTTTTCGAGAAGACGTCGCGCGACCGGATCGTCGTCCACGACAAGAATGCACGCGCTCATGCCACGACCCCGCAACCGACGGAACTGTACCGATTCGGGGCACTCTCTCCCGGTTGGCTTAAGGGGGTGTAAACGCGCCGTCCCCGGCATTGTGGAACCGGGCGCAAATGCCGATATTTCGAAGGACCGACATGCCTGCGTCCCGCGCCACGGCAGGCCTGGGCCGGCCCCCACTGGAGAATGCCCCCCGATGCCCCGATCCGCCGCCGCCCGCTCGCCCCGCAAGAGGGCCCGTCCCGTCCCGCCGCCGGTCAACACCAGGATGGCGCGGCCGGCGTCGCGGCCGAAGGACGCGGGCGCGCTGCCGGAATGGAACCTGACCGACCTCTACGCCGCGATCGACGATCCGCGCATCAAGGCCGATCTCGACCGCGCGGAGGCGGACTGCATCGCCTTCGAGAAGGAGTTCAAGGGTCGGCTGATCGCCATCGCGGCGGGTCCTTCGGGCGGAGCCACGCTCGGGGCGGCGGTGCGCCGCTACGAGGCGATCGAGGACCTGCTCGGCCGCGTGATTTCCTATGCCGGCCTCGTCTATGCCGGCGACACCACCGATCCCCGGATCGCGAAATTCTACGGCGACGTGCAGGAGCGCCTGACCGCGATCTCGCTGCATCTGCTGTTCTTCACGCTCGAACTCAACCAGATCGACGACAAGGCGCTGATCGAAGCGCTCGACGATCCGATCTTCGGCCATTACCGGCCCTGGGTCGAGGATGTGCGCAAGGAGAAGCCCTACCAGCTGGAGGACCGCATCGAGCAGCTCTTCCACGAGAAGTCGGTGACCGGCTATTCCGCCTTCAACCGCCTGTTCGACGAGACCATCGCGGCACTGCGCTTCACGGTGAACGGCAAGAAGCTCGCGCTCGAGCCGACGCTCAACTTCATGCAGGACCCGGACGGCAAGAAGCGCAAGGCCGCCGCCGAAGCGCTGGCCAAGACCTTCGGCGAGAATCTGCGGCTGTTCGCGCTAATCACCAACACGCTGGCCAAGGACAAGGAAATCTCCGACCGCTGGCGCGGATTCCAGGACGTGGCCGATGCGCGGCATCTGTCCAACCGCGTCGAGCGCGAAGTGGTGGACGCGCTGGTCTCCGCCGTGCGCGCGTCCTATTCGAAGCTGTCGCACCGCTATTACCGGCTGAAGGCGCATTGGTTCGGCAGGAAGGCGCTGCCGCACTGGGACCGCAATGCGCCGCTGCCCAAGGTCGACATGAAGTCGATCAAATGGCCGCAGGCGCGCGACACCGTGCTGTCGGCCTACGGCGCCTTCTCGCCGCGCATGGCCGATATTGCGCGGCGCTTCTTCGACGAGAAATGGATCGACGCGCCGGTGCGCCCGGGCAAGGCGCCGGGCGCCTTCGCGCATCCGACGGTGCCCTCGGCGCACCCTTACGTGATGCTGAATTACCAGGGCAAGCCGCGCGACGTGATGACGCTCGCGCACGAGCTCGGCCACGGCGTGCACCAGGTTTTGGCCGCGCCCAACGGCCCGCTGATGGCGCCGACGCCGCTGACGCTGGCGGAGACCGCGAGCGTGTTCGGCGAGATGCTGACCTTCAAGCGGCTATTGTCGGAGACCGCCGACCGCAAGCAGCGCAAGGCCATGCTGGCCGGCAAGGTCGAGGACATGATCAACACCGTGGTGCGCCAGGTCGCGTTCTATACCTTCGAGCGCATGGTCCATACCGAGCGCAAGAACGGCGAACTGACGTCGGAGCGGCTCGGCGAAATCTGGATGGACGTGCAGCGTGAGAGCCTCGGGCCCGCGATCGCGCTGAAGCCGGGCTACGAGACGTTCTGGAGCTACATCCCGCATTTCATCCACTCGCCGTTCTACGTCTACGCCTATGCGTTCGGCGACTGCCTGGTGAACTCGCTCTATGCGGTCTACGAGAAGGCGGAATCCGGCTTTGCCGACCGCTATCTGGCGATGCTCTCGGCCGGCGGCACCAAGCACCATTCCGAGCTGCTGCGGCCGTTCGGGCTCGACGCCCGCGACCCGCATTTCTGGCAGGGCGGGCTGTCGGTGATCGAGGGCATGATCGGCGAGCTGGAGGCGATGGAGAAGAAGTAAAACAGGTGTTGAACGTGCGCTCGATGGATGTTATACGTTTTGTATAACATAATACTTTGCGAGCCATTGGCATGAACAAGCCTGTCGGAAATCCGAAGCTCGAAGCCAACGAATTACAGATCAAGAAGATTGGCAATTCGCTGGGTCTGATCCTACCGAAGGAGTTGCTCGCCCGTCTTCGCTTGAAGGAAGGCGACGTGCTGCATGTCGTGGAGCAACTCGATCGCGGCATGAAGCTCACGCCCTACGATCCCAAGCATGCAAGGGCTATGGAGATTGCGCGCCGCGCGTTCCGCACCTACGCCGACACGTTCAAGGTACTTGCGAAGTGAACGAAATCGAATGGCTCGACCTGGACATCATATTGGATGTTCAGGCCGAGCAGCTTGCCCTCTTCGGAGGAGCGGACGGCGTTCGCGATCAAGGATTGCTCGAATCTGCGATGGCGCGTCCGGTCAACAAGCACGGCTGCGGAGAGACTTCGCTTGCCGCGCGGGCGGCAGCCTATGCCTTTGGCATAGCGCGAAATCATCCTTTCGTGGATGGCAACAAGCGAACGGCGTTCGCCGCGATCATCGTGTTTCTCGGGCTCAATGGTATTGATTTTCGCGTCGCGCCGGCTGAAGCAACGGCGGTCATGCTTGATCTGGCCGCCGGTGCGATCGACGAAGAAACGCTCGCCCGCTGGATTTCCGACAACCTGCCGAAGCGGTGAGGCTAAAGCCTATCTCTCCGTCGTCATGCCCGCGCCTGTCGCGGGCATCCACGCCTTTGCGACCAGATAAGACGTGGATGGCCGGGACAAGCCCGGCCATGACGGAGTCAGACTTATCTAATTCCCGCCCTTGATCCGCCAGGTGATCGTGACGCCGGCATTCAGC
>JBFWWQ010000220.1:0-6049 GCA_050246095.1 Pseudorhodoplanes sp. | reverse complement strand
GGCATCGGGTTGAAGCTCGTGTTGACCTGCCCGCCGACCAGATCCTGCACCGCCGGCGCGCTGCCCTTGTAGGGGACATGCATCAGCTTGATGCCGGCTTCGCCGGTATAGGCGAGCGTCGTCAGGTGCGCGAAGCTGCCGATACCGGAGGAGGCGTAGGTGATGGTGCCCGGCTTCGCCTGGGCGAGCTTGAGGAATTCCGCATAGGTCTTTGCCGGAATGCCTTCGTTGACGAGCAGAACCGCCGGTGCGGCGCCGATCAGGACCACCGGCTCGAAGTCCTTCTCCGGTGCGTAAGGCATGTCGCTATAGAGGCTGGGGCTGATGGTGATCGGTCCGGCCGAGCACATCAGCAGGGTGTATCCGTCGGGGTCCGACTTGGCGACGGCGGCGGAGCCGATCCGCCCGCCGGCGCCGGCCCGGCTTTCGACCACGACCGGCTGGCCCCAGGCGCTGCGCAGGTGATCGGCGAGCACGCGCGCGATCGGATCGATGTCGCCGCCGGCCGGGAACGGCACGATGAGTTGGATCGTCTTGGTCGGATAGTCTTGCGCGGCCGCCGGCGATGCGATGGCCGGCAGGACCGCGAGCAGACCCGTGAGCAGGCCGCTCATCATGACATTCTTCATGGTCTTTCCCCTTTCGTTCGTCGTTCTTCCAAAACGTGGCATGCATTGCATCGCTCAGCGCGGCAGGCGCGTGCCGGCTTTGCGTTCGATCGCCCGTTGCAGCACCTGCGAGGCGATCGCGACGTCGCCCAGGCCCAGTCCCGGATGCAAAAAGAATGCCCGTTGCTCCGGCGAGGTGCGTCCGGGATGCGCGCCCAAGGCGAGTTCGGAAAGATCGGCGTCGTATTCGCCGATCCACGAAATGATGCCGGTCGCGGCGGCTTCGCGGCTCTGGGCATGGTTGTCGGTGGCGAGCAGTTCGAGCTGGCGCAGGTCGCGGCATTGCCAGGCGCGCCCGAGATCGACGCCGGTGACGAAAGCGCCGGGCGAAAGCCATGCGGGATCGAATATGCGCACCAGATCGGCCGCCCGCGGCGCGCTCGACACGACGATGTCCTGGTTCTCCACGGCGCGGCGGGGATCGGTCACGACGTGCGCCTCAAAGCCACGCCTGCGGGCCTCGGCGGCAAAGGCCTCGGCGGTCTCCACCCGGCGGCTGAGGCAGGTCACCGCGCGGATCGGGAAGCTGGTCGCGAAGGCTTCGAGATTGGCCAGCGCCTGCACGCCGCAGGGATAGAAGCTGATCCGGCTAGCGTCGGGGCGCGCGAGCTTGCGCGCGGCGGCGAGACCGACGGCCGCCGGCCGGATCGCGGTGATGGCGGTGCCGTCCATGATCGCCTTCACCACCGCGGTCTCGATGTCGTTCAGCACGATCATCGCGTTGATGTGGGGCAGCCCGCGCGCGGCATTCAGCGCAGTGCCGATCCATTTCACCCCGATCTCGCCGCGCGCGTCGTAGCGCGCCGGCATGGCATGAAAGAACGTCGAGGGCGTCACGTCGAAGCCGCTCTTCGGCACGCTCGCGGCGCCGCCCGTGGCGAGGGCGCGGAACGCCGCCTCGACGGCATCGGCGCAATCCAGGGGCGGCGGCAGCAGCGCCTCGACTTCGGCGCCGGAGAGATAGAGGAACGTGCCGGCCGCCGTGTCGTTCATCGCGGTCCGCCCTTGACCCCCGTTTCGCGCCGCCAGTCGTCGTCGCGCGGCATGCTCGGATTGGAGGGGCGGGCGTCGTAATAGGGGATCAGCGGGATGTAGAGCTTGTACAGGCGGCGCAATTCGCCGATCGGCTCGTCATGCTCGTCGGCGCGCAGATCGACCCAGCCGTAGGACTTCTTGTTGACGACGAGCAGGGCTGCGGAATGCTGGCCGGCGATCTGCCCGCCGGCGTCTCGCCCGGCCTCGAGCGCGCACACGAGCCGTTCGGCGAGTTCCTCGCCGGCGGAGGCGGCGAAGGCGTTTGCCATGCTTTGCGCCGTGCGCTCGCTGGTCAGGCGGTTGCCGAGCGCCGCGAAACCCGGCCCGACGACGTGACCTTTCCATTCCTCGTTGGTCGCGCCGGTATGCACGGCGGTGCGGCCGTCCTTGTCGACGACCGCCATCTGCCGCCAGGCCATGTTCTCCGCGCCGTCGCTGTCGGCGATTTCGCGCAGGACCTTGTCGGCGGAATAGCCCTGCTCGAGAAGCTTCAGGCCGAGCACGCCGAGACGCGGATCGCCGTTGGCCTGCACGACCAGGCCGCCGATGCCGGCTTTCAGGAACGGACACTTGGCGCCGATCGCCATCGGCCGGGTGGCGATGCCGATCCCGAACATGCCCGTCCGCTCGCAGCGTGCGATGATGGAAAACGTCACGAATGTTTCTCCGGTGCGAAAGGTTCGTCTCGGCCGAAAGACTGGCACCGGGGCGCCGGCCCGGCTATCGGATCGTGGAATAAGATTTATTCTCTATGAGAATAAGTTGCGCGCAGCCATGAACGGGCCGCAACGCGGCGCTGCAAATTCAGGCGTGCATGATCTAGATCAAGTGGCGCGGACGCGCGATGGCCGAGATTGTCGCTATGTCTACACCTGCCGCCCTTGAGCGGCGGCTCGGCTACGCCGGTCCCGCATTGTTTTCCTACGGCTTCCGTCCCTTCTTCCTGGGCGCGGCGCTGTGGTCGGCGCTCGGCATCGGCCTTTGGATCCCGCAATATCTCGGCCTGTTCGCGCTGCCGACGGCGATGACGCCGGTCGACTGGCACGTGCACGAAATGCTGTTCGGCTATGTCGCCGCGGCGGTGGCCGGATTCCTGCTCACCGCGATCCCGAACTGGACCGGGCGGCTGCCGATTTCCGGCTGGCCGCTGGCCGGGCTCGCCGCCCTGTGGCTGGCGGGGCGGCTGGCGCTGCTGTTCTCGGGCCGCATCGGGCTGCCGCTCGCCGCGTCGGTGGATGTGCTGTTCCTGCTGGTGCTGGCGCTTGCCGCCGGGCGCGAGATCGTGGCGGGGCGCAACTGGCGGAATCTGCGCGTGCTGGCGCTGCTGACGCTGCTCATTGCCGCCAACATCGTCTTTCACGCGGAAATCCTCTGGCGCGGATCGGCGGTCTACGGCACCCGCTTCGGTATAGCGGCGATCATCGGCCTGCTGATGCTGATCGGCGGGCGGATCGTGCCGAGCTTCACCCGCAACTGGCTCGCGCGCCGCGGTCCGGGGCGGATGCCCGCGGTATTCTCGCGCTTCGACGCGATCGCGATGGCGGCGAGCGGCGTGGCTTTGGCCGGCTGGGTGCTGCAGCCCGATCATGTCGTCGTCGGCGTGCTGATGATCGCTTCGGCCATCCTGCAGGCGGTGCGGCTCGGACGCTGGGCGGGCGAGCGCACTTTCGCGGACCGCCTCGTGCTGGTCCTGCATATCGCCTATGCCTTCATCCCGCTCGGCTTCCTCTTGACCGCCTGCGCCATCCTGCATCCGGAATGGGTGCCGGCGAGCGCCGGCATCCACGCCTGGACCGCCGGTGCGATCGGTCTGATGCCGCTTGCGGTGATGACGCGCGCGACGCTCGGCCATACCGGTCAGGCGCTTGCCGCTTCTCCCGGGACACAGGCGGTCTATGCCGCCGCGGCGCTCGGCGCGCTGTTGCGCATCGCGGCCGCCATCACCGGTTCGATGCTGCTGATCGAGCTTGCGGCCGTCGCCTGGGTCGCCGCCTTTGCCGGCTATGCGCTCCTCTACGGGCCGCTCCTGGTGCGCCGCCCGCCGATCTGGGCCAACCGCTGCTGATCCGGATCAGCGCGACTTGCGCTTCTTCGCCGCCTTGCTTGCTTTCTTGCGCGTCTTCTTGCGCCGCACCGCCTTGGCCGGCCGACGGGCGCCGCTTTTGCGCGCCGCCTTACGCACCGGCTTCTTGCCCGACCGCGCCGCTGCCGGGCGCGGGCTGGCGCCGGCGAGACAACAGACATCGTCCTCGCCCAGCGATATTTCGACGGCAAGGAAGTTGCGCAGCGCGCCGTGCAGCGTGCGAACCCGCTGCAGGAAATCTGTCCAGCCGTTGCTGCGGCTGCGCAGCACCCGCGGACAATTCTTTCCGGTCCAGTGATGGTGCTGCGCGATGCCGTTGACGACCGAGATGCCGTGCTGGCGCGCCATCACCGCGGTAAGGAGTGCCGCGCGCTCGTAGGCCTGCTGCTCGTTCATGCCCTGGTGCATGCAGATTTCGATGCCGATGCTGGTGGCGTTGCCGCCGCCGGCATGCCAGCCCACCTCGTTGGTCGGCAGGCTCTGGAACACGGCGGTGTCGTCCACCGTGAAGTGCCAGGAGACCTGGCGCGCGCGGGCATCGGCGCCTTTGACATAGCGCGCATGCGCGGCGGCATTCGCGCCGGGCGCGGTATTGTCGGTGTTGTGGATGGTGATCGCGGTCGGTTCGAGACGTTTCCCCGGACGGTTCGCGCTTCCGGCCGGGATGAAATCCTGCACCAGATTGAGCTGCCGCCAGGCTTCGTCGAGTCGCATCGCCTTCCCCCGCGTGGGACACTGGGACGAGCCTAGTCGAGCCTTTTTAGAGCTGCAACCATAGATTGTAATGCGTCCGCTGCAAAACCGGATTCGTCCCGACGGTACGCCGACCGCCGATCCCGCGCGCGGCCTGTTCATGGGCAATCGCGGCGGCCGCCTGCACGGCGACGACGCGACGCTCTCGCGCCGGCGCTGGGTCTCCCGGCAATGGATCTGCTGCGTGCTCGCCTTCAAGGGACGCCGGCGCAAGGTGTGGGGCGCGGGCTATACCGAGTTCTTCTTCCTCGACGAAGTGACCGCGTTCGCCGCCGGGCACCGGCCCTGCTTCGAATGCCGGCGCGCCGACGCGCTCGCCTTCGCTGCATGCTGGGCGAGGGCGCGCGGACTCGCGCGGCGGCCGGGCGCGCCGGAGATGGACCGCGTGCTGCATGCGGAACGGCTCGACGGACGCAGGAAGCGCAGGCATCGCGTGCCCGCCGCCACGCTGCCCGACGGCGCCTGCATCGCCGGCGACGACGGCGATAGCTGGATGGTGAAGGATGGCCGGCTCCTGCGCTGGACGCCGTCGGGCTATGCCGAGGCGGCGCCGCTGCCGCGCGGGGAGGTGCGCATGCTCACGCCGCCGAGCATCGCCGCGGTGCTGGCCGGCGGCTATGCGCCGCGCTGGCATGCGAGCGCGGACGCCGTTCAGCGATAGACCTCTTTCGCCGCAAGCCGCGCCGGTCCCTGCGGATCGTGCGCGGGCAGGATGACGGTCGGCTCCTGCGCGGCGAATTGTTTGATCTTCCGTAGCGTCTCGGTCGCGGTTGCAGGATCGTTGGTGACGCCGTCGGCCTTCTCGTCGCGCAGGTTCGCCTCGTCGTAGGTCGCGTCGCCCGCGAGAAAGTAGGTGATATCGTCGTCGCGCACGACGACCGAGACATGGCCCGCGACATGGCCGGGCGTCGGCACGAGCAAGATGCGGCCGTCGCGCGTGACCGGATGCGAGGCGGGGAAGGGGCCGACCGCCGGTCCGTCCATGTCCACGAGCTCCGGCTTGAACCAGATCGGCCAGCGCTGCGGCAGGCAGCCCATCATCATGCCCTTGAAGCCGCGCGACAGCGCGTAATTCTCGCGCGGCGCGACGATGCGGTTGTGCGGGAAATGGTCGAGCCCGCCGGTATGGTCGTGGTGGAAATGCGTGAGGATCACCGCCTCGATGTCGCGCGCGGGATCGATGTTCATGGCTTGCAGGCGCGGGCCGATCTCCTCCAGCGGCGCGACCTTGATCACGACCTCCTTGGTGAAGAACGGATTCCAGCGCGGCAGATAGCCCGGCACCGAATTGCGCCAGGTGTCCCCGGTATCGACCAGGAAGCGCCCCTCCGGGTGCTCGATCAGGAAGGACAGGATGGGGAGGGGATCGACCCAGTTGCTGTCGCGGAAGATGTCGACCTTGCGCATGAAACCGCTGCGGCCGTCCGCCCCGGTGCGCTGGGCGGTCTTCATGCGGGCCTTGCCGGTCTCGATGGCGGTCACCTTGATCATGGGTTGCTCCATAAAAAAC
>JBFWWQ010000219.1:0-6124 GCA_050246095.1 Pseudorhodoplanes sp. | reverse complement strand
TCCACAGCATCAGGTTTTTCGAGGCGAGGTAGCTCTCGGCGGCGTCGGAGCGCAGCAGTCCGGGAATGCGGAAGAAGGGCGCGACGCTGTTCGGCCCGAGCACGGATTCCACCGAGGCGATGCCGTCCTGCACTTCCTTCTCGATGCGCGCGGCTGCGGCGCGGTCGAAAATCAGCGGATGGTTCTGGGTATGCGTGCCGATGGTGTGCCCGGCCGCCTGCATGCGCCTGAGCAGATCGGGAAATTCGCGCGCGTTGCGGCCGATGATGAAATAGGTCGCCTTGATGCATTCGCGCGCGAGAATATCGAGCACTTCGCCCGAGCCCTTGGGGCGCGGTCCGTCGTCGAGGGTGAGCACGATCTCGCGCTCGTTCAGCGGCAGCGTTTCCGGATACTGGAACGAGCCGACGCGCGGATGTTCGGCGGGGTCGACCGCGATGGTGCGGCTGATGCCGATGGCGTCCGGATTGGCGCATTCGGCGGCCGCAGCCGGCATCGCGAAGGCGCCGGCGAGCGCCAGCGTGACGGAAGCGGCAAGACGCATGAATATCCCAGTCCCCGTGATTCCTCGGAATGCCCCCTACCAGTGTAGGGGATCGCCGCCCGATGCAGGATTAAATCTTCGGCCGTCCCCGCTCAAGTGACGAACCAAGGTTAAGAGCCGAGGGTCACGAACCCAGCTCACGAGCCCTTGCGGGTGCGGGCGCGCGCAACCTCCGGTTCGCGGTCGGCCGGCACCGCATGCACGATGCTGAAGCCGCCCCGTTTCAGCGCCCGCAGCAAATCCGGCACCATCGCGGCGGTCTGGCCGCGGATGTCGTGCATCAGGAGGATGCCGCCCCGGGTCCGCCGCAGGCGCTGCATCACCGTGTCGAGCTGGACCGCCGGCGCCATGACGTTCCAGTCGCTCGCCCACAGGTCGGCGCCGAACACGACGAGGCCGCGTGCTTGCATGCGCTCCAGCAGGAGAGGGGTGGCGGAGAAATACGGAAAACGGAAGAACGGCGCGCCGGGGCCGAGATCGCCCAGCGCCGTGTCCACCGCTTCGATGCCGCGCGCAATGTCGGCCTCCGCCCGGTCCGGGCTCATCTGCGACAGCATCGGATGCGTCTGCGAATGGTAGCCGACCGTATGCCCCTCCGCCTTGATGCGGCGGACCAGAGCCGGATGCGCGGCGGCGTTGCGTCCGATCAGGAAGAAGGTCGCCCGCACGCATTCGGCGCGCAAAGCCTCGAGCACGCGCAGCGTGGAGGGCGGCATCGGGCCGTCGTCGAAAGTCAGCACCACCTCGTTCGGCGCGAGCGGCAGCGTGGCGGGGAAATGCACGCGCCCGACGCGCGGCGTGCGGGCCGCATCGACGACGATTTCGCGCGCGGTGCCGAGCGCGTTCGGCCGGCCGGGGCAGGACCAGGCCGGTGCGGCGGCAATCGCGAGGAGGCAGGCGAGGGTCGTGCGCAGCATGCTTCGATCTCCCGCGCGACTAAGACAGAATTGCGGCGCCCCGCGCAAGCCAAGCGCGCATTGCCAGCGCTAGGAGGCAGGCGTACAAGCCGGACATCCCATACTTCGGCCCGGCATCGGCGAGGCGCGGCATGCTCGATCAGCAGGAGACGACCGCGCCGGCGGAGGCGTTGCGCGACGAGGACGGCAACGTGCGCGAGGACTATGTCGCGCGCGTCGCCGACGCCGTGCACCGGCGCGACGGCGCGAGCCTGCGCGCGCTGGTCGGCACGCTGCACGAAGCCGATACCGGCGACCTGATCGAGGCGCTCGATGCGCAGATCCGCCTGCCGCTGATCGAGCTGATGGGGCGCGATTTCGACTTCTCGGCGCTGACCGAGGTCGACGACACCGTGCGCGAGGAAATCCTCGAGGAACTCCCGACCGAGACGGTCGCGGAGGGCGTGCGCGAGCTGGAATCCGACGACGCCGTCTACATTCTCGAAGACCTGCCGCGCGAGGAGCAGGAGGAAATCCTCGAACAATTGCCGCCGACCGAGCGCGTCGCGCTGGAACAGAGTTTGTTCTATCCGGAAAACTCGGCCGGGCGGCGCATGCAGACCGAGTTCGTCGCGGTGCCGCCGGACTGGAATGTCGGCCGGACCATCGACCATCTGCGCGAGACCGACGAACTGCCGGAGCGCTTCTACGAAGTCTATATCGTGGACGCCGAAGGCAAGCTGCTCGGCGCCGTCGGGCTCGACCGCATCATGCGCAGCAAGCGCCCGGTGCGGATCGCGGACCTGATGGATGCCGACCGCCGCCGCGTGGAGGCGATGGAGGACCAGGAGGACGTGGCGCGGCTGTTCGAGCGCTACAACCTGGTCGCCGCGCCGGTGATCGACCATACCGGGCGCCTGGTCGGCGTCCTGACCTTCGACGACATCGTCGACGTGCTGGAGGAGGAGGCGGAAGAGGACATCAAGGCGCTGGGCGGCATCACGCGCGACGAGGAATTGTCGGACTCGGTGTGGACCATCGTGCGCGCCCGCTTTCCCTGGCTGTTCGCCAACCTGCTGACCGCCTTGCTCTCGGCCTGGGTGATCGCGCAGTTTTCCGGCGCGATCGAGAAGATGGTCGCGCTTGCGGTGCTGATGCCGATCGTCGCCAGCATGGGCGGCAATGCCGGGACCCAGACCATGACGGTCGCGGTGCGCGCGCTCGCCACGCGCGACCTCGGCGACGCCAATTCCTGGCGGGTGGTGCGGCGCGAGGCGCTGGTGGGGGCGCTGAACGGGATCGGGTTCGCGATCATCATGGGGGCGGTGGCGGTGGCCTGGTTCCAGGTGACGGAACTCGGGCTGGTGATCGGGCTGGCGATGATCTGCGTGCTGAGCGCGGCGGCGCTGGGCGGCATCGTCATACCGCTGACGCTGATCCGGTTCGGGGTCGATCCGGCCATCGCCTCGGGGCCCTTCGTCACGACGATCACCGATGTGGTCGGATTTTTCTCGTTCCTGGGCATCGCCACGCTCTGGTTCGGCCTGCGCTGACCCCCTGTTAACCATCGCCGGCTAACGTGGCCCTCTGGGTCGGGTGCGCGTTTCTGGTGCGTCATGCGTTTGTTCATCGAGCGGGGCGGGCACCGGCTGTTTTCCGAGTGGGTGGTGAAGGCTGCCGCGGGCGTTGCCGGACTCTCCGCCGCGGCCTTCCTGCTGGCCGTGCTGATCCTGGCCGCCGACACCGACAACCGCATCGAGACCATCCAGCGCCGCGCGCTGCATGACGCGCTGGAGGAGGCGAAGCCGGTCATCGGCGAATTTCCCAGCCTGCAGCACCAGGGCCTGCGGCATCTCGAACGCAGCGCCGGCATCAGCGGCCTGCGCATCGAACAGGAACCGCCGCGCGGTGCGGGACAGGTGCAGTCGGTGCTCGACCGCAACGGCCGCATCATCGCCTGGCTCTCGTTCGACCCGGAACGGCCGGTCGGCGCCTTTCTCGGCAAAATCTGGCCTGCGGCGATCCTCTTCTTCGCGACGGTCGCGGCGCTGGCGGCCTTCCTGATCTGGCAATTGCGCCAGGTGCTGCTGCTGCTGCGCGCCAGCGACGAGCGGGCGGCGCGCCTGGAGAATGTCGACCAGCTTACCGGTCTTGCCGACCGCAAGCGCACGTTCGAACGGATCGATGCGGCGCTGGCATCGCGCCCGGCAGACGGCGTCACCGCCATCCTCGACATCAATCTGGACCGCTTCAAGGACATCAACAAGCAGCACGGTCACGGCATGGGCGATCAGGCCCTGGCCGCCTTCGCGGAACGGCTGCAGGAAACGCTGCCCAGGGGGGCGGTCTGCGGGCGGCTGGGCGGGGACGAGTTCGCCGTCATCCTGAACGCGAAGGATTCGCAGGCCGTCGTGCAGACCTTCCGGCAATTGCACCAGGCGCTGGCGCGGCCGTATTTCGCGGCGGGCCGCGCGCTTTCGATCGGCGTCAGTGCGGGCATCGTGCAGGCGCCGGCGGACGGGGCCGTGCGCGACGACCTGTTGCGCCGTTCGCAATTCGCGCTGCAGCAGGCGAAGACCGCCGGTCGCGGCCAGCTCGTATTGTTCGATCATGCCATGAATGCGGTGTTCGGCCGGCGTCGCGCGCTCGAGCACGACCTGCGCATGGCGCTGGCCGAAGAGAAGCTCGCGCTGCATTACCAGCCGATCGTCTCCGCCGCCGGCGCGCGCATCGTCGGCGTCGAGGCGCTGCTGCGCTGGACGCATCCGCGCCGCGGCGAGGTGCCGCCCTTGGAATTCGTCAAGCTCGCCGAGGAATGCGGGCTGATGGACGAACTCGGCCGCTTCGTGCTGCGGCGGTCGCTGGACGACGCGGCGCGCTGGCCGGAAATCTACGTGGCGGTGAACCTGTCGCCGCTGCAGGTGCGCGACCGCAACCTGATCGAGTTCGTCGCCGCGCGGCTGCGCGACACCGCGACCGCGCCCGCGCGCCTGATGCTGGAAATGACCGAGAGCGTGCTGATCGACAAGCCGGACGAGGCGAAGCTGCAACTCGATGCGCTGCGCGAGCTCGGCGTGCAGATCGCGCTCGACGATTTCGGCACCGGCTATTCCAGTCTGAGCTATCTGCAGCGCTTCTGCTTCGACAAGCTGAAAATCGACCGCTCCTTCGTCGAGCCGCTGGGGCAGAACGGGCAGAGCGGCGCCATGATCCAGGCCATCGTCGCGCTCGGCAACGCGCTCGGTCTGAAAATCCTGGCCGAGGGCGTGGAGACCGAGGCCCAGCGCGTGCTGCTGCGGCTCGCCGGCTGTCACGAGATGCAGGGCTTCCTGTTTTCCGAGCCGGTGCCGGCGCAGGGCATCGACGCGCTGCTGGCCAAGGCGCGCAACCGCGCCGCCGGCCGCGCGGCCGGCAAGTGAAGTAGCGTTTCGAGCGAGGCGGGTTCGCGCAAGGACGACGCGCCCGTGCGATGACCTATAGCACGTTCGTTTTACATGGAATCGGAACGTGCTTTAGATTCCTTCATTTGATCGCATTTTCTTGACGCGAACCGGTACCCACTTCGCTCGAAAATGCTCTAGGAACGTCCGCGCGTGTTGACCAGCGCGACCCCGGCGATCGCCAGCAGGCCGCCGAGCATCGTCTGCGTGCCCGGGATTTCCCCGGTCAGGAAGAACGAGATGCACAGCGCGAGCGGCGGGATCAGATACAGGAAATTGGCGGCGTGTGCGGCCCCGAAATGGCCGAGCGCATAGGTCCAGGTCGCGTAACCGAGGGCGGCGGGAAACACGCCCAGCGCGATGACCGCGATCCAGGCGGCGGCCGACGCTCCCGCCAGCATGCGCATCGCTTCCGGCAGCCAGGGCGAGAGCATCAGCGCGCCCACCAGCAGCGTATAGGCCGCACAGGGCAGCGCGCCATAGGTCGCGACCAGCGGCTTCTGGATCACGAAATACGTGGCGCTGAAGATTGCCGCAAAAAACAGATAGGTCGAGCCGGCGCCGAAGCTCAGGCCGCCCGGCTGGCCCGAGGCGATGATCGCAATGCCGCCGAACGAGATCAGCGTGCCGATCCAGCCCCAGACCGTGAAGCGCTCGCGCAGGAAGACGAGCGCGAGCAGGGCGGTGAGGATCGGCCCGACATTGACGATGAAGCTCGCGGCCCCGGCGCTGACCGTCTGCTGGCCGGTATTGAGCGCGACGTTGTAGCAGGCGATGCCGATCGTGCCGGTGAGCAGGAAGCGGCCCGCATCGGCGGCGGAGGGCAGCGGCGGCCTACGCCAGGCCAGCCAGGCAAGCACCAGCAGGGCGGCGACGGCAAAGCGCGCCGCCGCCAGCGGGATGGGGGCGAGTTCGCGCAGGGCGATGGTGATGGCCGAGAACCCCGACGCCCAGCTCAGGACGGTGAAGCCGACGGCGGCATAGGCGGGAAACGATTTCGGCAAACGGCCTCCGTTGGCTCAGAGCGCAATCCGGCGAAGTGGGCACCGGTTCGCCGCGAGATTGCGCGACAAACCAGAAAAACTCGCAATCCGGCGAAGTGGGCACCGGTTCGCCGCGAGATTGCGCGACAAACCAAGAGAACCGGACTCCGATCCGATTCAACTCGATCGGATCGGAGTCCGGGGCGCATCCTCATGCTCGCCGCGCGGCTCTCCGTACACCCGCTTTCCGTGCGGCCGGGC
>JBFWWQ010000218.1:0-6189 GCA_050246095.1 Pseudorhodoplanes sp. | reverse complement strand
CCGGCAAGGAAGGCGCCGCGATAGCGCGGATCGGCGATGCTGTGATGGCGCAGCAGGCCCCATTCCCGGAACACCAGCAGCAGGCTCACGGCGTTGCGCGTGGTGTCGAAGCAGTCGAATTTATGCGCGGCATCGCCGGTGCGGAAATCCGCCCGCGCGACGCGCCGCGACGTGCCGATTTCGCGCGCGACCCGGCGGTCGAACCACACGAAGGCGCGCTGCAAGGCCCGCCGCTCCTGCTCGGGCGAGCCCCGGCCGGCGGAAAGGATGCCGCTCAGCGTCGCGCGCTCGCCGGGCGAGAAGGTGAGGAACATCTTGCGCCGGCAGACGAAGCCGTAGCAGACCATCATCCGCTGCGCGGTGGGCGGCTGGGATTCCACCGCCGCATACATCTGGGTCATCGCCGGAGAAAGACTCGTCGCGGTCGCGGCGAAGGCGCCGGGCGCGCCGCCGCCTGCCGCGAGCGTTGCCACGGCGGCGATGCGCAGGGCGCGTGCGTGGACGGTGAATGGCCGCATTCGATCCCCCGTTCCTGCGCGAAGGTTAAGGGATGACGGAAGCGCGCGCCACTCCCGCCGCGGACGCAGTGGATAAGGCGAATGTGCGGCCGCTATGCCGCTTCGCCGCGCGCGAGCGCGCCGGCATGGCGGATCGCGGCGATGTTCTTCTGATAGGCTGCGGCGCCGCCCTTGAACACGGCGGAACCCGCTACCAGCACGTTGGCGCCGGCGGCGGTGACGCGCGGCGCCGTTTCCGGCGTGATGCCGCCATCGACTTCGATGTCGATCGGGCGTCCGGCAATCAGCGCGTTCAGGCGCGCGATCTTCTCCACCGCCGCGGGAATGAAGGCCTGCCCGCCGAAACCGGGATTGACCGACATGACCAGCACGAGATCGAGCAGGTCGAGCACATGCTCGACGCTCTCGACCGGGGTCGCCGGATTGAGCGACACGCCGGCTTTCTTGCCGAGCGCGCGGATCGCCTGCAGCGAGCGATGCAGGTGCGGCCCGGCCTCGACATGCACGGTGACGATGTCGGAGCCCGCCTTGGCGAAGGCCTCCAGATGCGGATCGCAGGGCGCGATCATCAGATGCGTGTCGAACACCTTCTTGGAATGCGGACGCAAAGCCTTGATGACGTCCGGCCCGAAGGTGATGTTGGGGACGAAATGCCCGTCCATGACGTCGAGATGGATCCAGTCGGCGCCGGCGGCGTCGGCTGCGGCGACCTCCGCGCCGAGCTTGGAGAAGTCGGAAGCCAGGATCGAAGGGGCGATCAGCAGCGGGCGGGGCATCGGCGACTCGCACAGGGTCCGGACGCGGGCTCGATAGCATTTCGGGACCGGCAGCGGCAATGTCAGGCCGGGTCGTTCAGCCGCCTGGCCACGGGCTTGAGCAATTGCGGCAGCAGATAGATGGGAAACTGCGCCAGCGCGAAATACAGCCAGGTCAGTTCCGGCACCGTCCCCCCGGCGGCCGCCAGCATCAGGCCCATATTCCGTTGCGACGACATCAGCCCGAGCGCGAAGGCCTCGCGCCGCCCGGTCGCCGCGAAGGCTGCCGCGGTCAGCGCCAGCAGGATGAAAGTCAGCGCGAAGGACAGCGCGATCAGCGCCAGCACCAGCAGCGGGTCGGACAGGATCCGGGCGCCGACATCGCCCATCAAGGCGGCCACGAACACGAACAGCACGATGACATTGATGCCGTCGATCTGCGGATTGTAGCGGCGCACGCGCGCCGTGCCGGCGAAGCGGCGGATCAGGGCGGCGACGAGGACGGCGCCCGCGAGCATGCCGAACAGCTTCAGCCCGAGCGCCAGCGGGGAGAGCAGCAGCGTGTC
Source organism: Pseudorhodoplanes sp. (assembly GCA_050246095.1). Classification (GTDB taxonomy): domain Bacteria; phylum Pseudomonadota; class Alphaproteobacteria; order Rhizobiales; family Xanthobacteraceae; genus Pseudorhodoplanes. Next base: position 4,350 of record JBFWWQ010000218.1, on the reverse strand, counting down.
GCCCATGAAGATTTTCACGAAGACCGGCGCGATGAACGGGATCATGGCGGTGCAGGAAACCATCGATGCCAACACCAGCGCGGCATCGAGCCCGAGCAGGGCCGCGATCGCCGGCGACGACATCAGCGGCGCCGCCACCGCCTGCAGGATCAGCGCGAGATAGAGGCCGGGCGCCGATTGCGCGAGCCCGCTGACCGAAAAGGCGAGGCCCAGCAGCGCCGGCAGTACCGCCATCGTCCACAGCACGATCGCCGCGAGCTTGAGCGGGCGCCCGACATGCGCGCGCAAGGCCGCCGGCTCCACCCGCAGGAAGGCGAGCAGCAGCAGCACGAACACGGATTCGGCGACATAGGGCTTCAGGATCGCGCCGAGCGGCGGCAGCGCGATGCCGATGAACACCATCGTCGCCAAGGCCCGCGTGCCTTGCCCGCCGAGCCAGCCCAAGCCGGCCGGCAGCCCTTGCAGCCATCCCATATCCGGTCCCGGCCCGCGCCGCAGCGGCGCTCCCGTCGTTCGCATAGCGCGACTGCGCGACGCAATCCACATATGCGGATGCAGAGCCCGCATCCGTCTTGTCATAGCGCCCGCAAGCAAGCATGGAGGAAGCGGACAGGAGCAGCAGCATGGCCCGGACGGATGTCATCATTCTTGGCGCGGGGATCGTCGGCACGTCGGCGGCGGTGCAGCTGGCCAAACGCGGCTTGTCGGTCGCGCTGATCGACCGCCAGGGCCCGGGCGAGGCCACCTCCTACGGGAACGCCGGCATCCTCGAAGGCAACACGTTCTTTCCCTATCCGTTTCCGACCGACCCTGTGACGCTGCTGCGGATCGGGCTCAAGCAGGCGACGGAGGCGAATTACCACCTCTCGCACCTGCCCAAATTGCTGCCCTGGCTCGCCGCCTATTGGAATGCCGGGCGTCCGCAGCATATGTACGAGTTCGCGCATGCGATGCGGCCTCTGTTCGGGGCGGCGGTCGCCGAACACGAGGCGATGATGCAGGAGGCGGGCGCGGAGCGTTACCTGCGCAAGACCGGCTGGCTGCGCATCTATCGCGGCGGCGCGAGTTTCGAGAAGGCCAAGGCCGATCTGGACGCCGTGACCAAGGCCGGGATCCGCGTCGACATCCTGGACCAGGCGGGCGCGATCGGGCTGGAGCCCGATCTCGCGCCGGTGTTCAAGCACGCCACCTTCTGGCCGACCGCCGCAAGCGTGACCAACCCCTTGGCGGTGACGCGCGCCTATGCCGACCTGCTGCGCAAGCGCGGCGGCGTGATCCTGACCGGCGATGCGCGGTCGCTGCATCGTTCGGGCGCGAACTGGCGGGTCGATACCCAGGAAGGACCGGTCGACGCTCCGCAGGCCGTGATCGCGCTCGGGCCCTGGGGCAACGACGTGCTCGACAAGCTCGGCGTCAAGCTGCCGCTGGAAGTGAAGCGCGGCTATCACCGGCACTTCAAGCCGCGCGGCAATGGCGGGCTGTCGCGACCGGTGCTCGATGCCGAACTCGGCTATTGCGTGGTGCCGATGGAGCAGGGCCTGCGCGTGACCACCGGTGCGGAATTCGCGGACCGGGATGCAGCGCCGACGCCGGTGCAGCTCGACCGCCTGATGCCGCAGGCGCGCGAGATGTTTCCGCTCGGCGATCCGGTCGACAACCCGGACGAGCCGTGGATGGGTTCGCGTCCGAGCTTTCCGGATTCACGCCCGTTCATCGGCCCGGTGCCGGGGCATGCCGGTCTGTGGGGAAATTTCGGCCACACGCATTGGGGCCTGACGCTCGGCCCGGTGGGCGGAAGGCTGCTGGCGGACATGATGACCGGACAGACGCCGTTCTGCGATCCCAAGCCGTTTTCCGCGGAGCGTTTCCTGGCCTGATCTCAAGCCACCTTGTGGAAGGCGTAGTTGCCGCGGATGGCGAGATTGAAATACGCGCCCTTGGAGCGGGCGGCGATGAATTCGGCGAAGGTTGCGGGCGCGACGCCGCTGTAGCAATAGGTCTGCCGGTTGACGAAGGTCACGTAGAGGCGCTGGGCGTCGTCGTCATAGGCGACCTTCCGGATAACGGAAGAGAGCACATAGAGTTCCGGCAGCGGGTCGGCAGACAGCATTTTCGGTTGCAGGGCCATGACCGTATCGCGACCGTATCGCGGCTCCCGGATGGGCGTTCGCAAAATCAACGCACGAGTTCCGTTCTGGTTCAGTCGCGCGAGACGGGATTTCGTTCGGCAAATTTTTCACGCCAGCTCGGCGGTGAACCGGGCAGCCCCAGAGCTGCCGCCTCGAACACCCCGCGGGCGACCGCCCGCGCCAGCACGTTGGCGGCGGCGGCGCCGAGCGCGGTCAGGCCGTAAAGCGGATCGGCAAGCGGGCGGGCGCCGGTCGCGACCGCGAACACCACGTCGCCATCCTGCGGCGTGTGCACCGGATAGACCGCGCGGGCGAGGCCGGTTTGCGCCATCACCGAAAGCCGCCGGGCCTGCGCCTTGGACAAGGCCGCGTCGGTCGCGACCACCGCGATCACCGTGCTTTCCAGCGGCCGGCGCTTGATGCGCGGCTCCAGCGCGCCGGCCGGGACCGGGGCGAGCGGCCCCAGATTGCCGAATTCCCCCTGCCGCTCGAACGGCGCCGCCCAGAAATGCGGGCTGTCGCCGACGGTCACTGATCCCGCCGCATTGGTGACCGCGAGCGCGCCGACCGTGATCCCGTCCGGCAAGCGCGCCGATGCCGCGCCGATGCCGCCCTTGAGATTGACGGTGGTGGCGCCGAGACCGGCGCCGGCGCTGCCCAGCGCGAAGCTGTGGCCCGCCTGCGCCGCGGCCGCGTAGCCGAGATCGCGATAGGGCGGGAAGCGTCCCCAGTTCTTGTCGCCGCCGTTGAGCAGATCGAAGACGATGGCGCCGGGCACGATCGGCACCCGCGCCGGTCCCACGGCAAAGCCGCGCCCCTGTTCGGCGAGCCAGGCCTGGATGCCGGTGCCGGCATCGAGCCCGAAGGCCGAGCCGCCGGAAAGGGCGATGGCGTCGATGGCGCCGACCGTCATGGCGGGGTCGAGCAGATCGGTCTCGCGCGTGCCCGGCCCGCCGCCGCGCACGTCGACCGCGGCCACGACCGGCGCATCGAACACCACCGCCGTGACCCCGGAGGCAAGCGCGCGGTTCTCGGCATGCCCCACGCGGATGCCGGCAATGTCGGTGATGAGGTTGCGCACCATTCTGCTCCCGGCGCGGAGCGGAGACGAAATCGCCCGCGCCGTCAACGCGGAAACAACAAGCCGCGGCCGTCCGCCCTGTGGCTCACCGCATCATCACATCCGCGCGCGCAGGCCGGGTTTTCCTTGCGGCGGGCGGCGGCCCGGGGCATGGGAAGCCGATGCCGTCGGATGTCCCCCTGTATGCTGCGGTCCTGGCCGGGCTGGTGAGCTTTCTTTCGCCCTGCGTGCTGCCGCTGGTGCCGCCTTATCTCGTCTATCTCGCCGGCACCTCGCTCGAGCGCTTCGCCGACCAGGAGCCCGAGCCCCGCGTCGAGCGCGAAACCGTCTTCGCCGCGCTTCTGTTCGTCGCCGGCTTCTCCACCGTGTTCATCGCGCTCGGTGCGAGCGCCAGCGCCATCGGTGGCCTGCTGCGCGCCTGGTCCTACTGGCTCGGCATGATCGCGGGGGTCGCGATCATCGTCATGGGCCTGCATTTCCTCGGGGTGACGCGGCTCGCTTTGCTGATGCGCGAGAAGCGCACCGAAATCCCCAAGCCCGCCGGCCTCTGGGGCGCCTATGTCATGGGGCTCGCCTTCGCCTTCGGCTGGACGCCCTGCATCGGTCCGATCCTCGCCGCGATCCTCGCGGTCGCGGCGTCGGAGGCCACCGTCGCCAAGGGGGCCGGATTGCTGGCTTTGTATTCGCTCGGGCTCGGCATTCCGTTCGTGCTCGCGGCGCTCGCCATCGAGCCCTTCGCCAAGTTCCTGTCGCGCTTTCGCAAGCAGCTCGCGCGCATGGAAATGGTGATGGGCGGATTGCTGGTGCTGACCGGAATCGCCTTCATCACCGGCTCGCTGACCGATTTCAGCTTCTGGCTGCTGGAGACTTTTCCCGCGCTCGGGCGGATCGGATGATCGTCCAGCCGCTTGATGGCGTGCGCTTTCCCGCCGCCCTGAAAGGGCGACGCCAGCGCAGCGCCTAAAGCACGTTCGTTTTACATGGAATCGGAACGTGCTTTAGATTCCTTTATTTGATCGCATTTTCTTGATGCGAACCGGTACCCACTTCGCTCGAAAATGCTCTTAGAACACCACCACCGAGCGGATCGACTGGCCCGCGTGCATCAGGTCGAAGCCCTTGTTGATGTCCTGCAGCGGC
>JBFWWQ010000217.1:0-6264 GCA_050246095.1 Pseudorhodoplanes sp. | reverse complement strand
GAAGGTTCCGGCGCGGCGCACGCTGCATCTGCGCTTCAACGACCTGAAGCACCCCGCGCCGATCCCGCTCGACACCGATTACGCCTCGGTATTCGAATCCGACGTGCCTATCGTCGTGCAGCACACGCGGCTGGATTCGCGGCGCGCGGAGATCGCGCTGCTCTCCACCATCGCCTACGCGCAGGGCTAGGGCCGGTTCCGCTTTGACGGAAACGTCCCGCAGCCGACGTGCCCCGGACGCGGTGCGGCACAAGCGAAGCGAAGGGGTGCACCGCCGATCCGGGGCCGCACCGGGTTTCGGTGCGTGGAACGGTCCCGGGCGCGGCGCACCGTTGCACGCTGCGCCGCGCCCGGGACACAGTCTGCGGATCGCCGGCCGCCTCAGGGTGACGGTGCGGGGGCTCCGCGCGCCAGGCTCATCGCCAGCAGGCGCGCGACATGCAGCGCGCCGCGCCCGGTGCCGTCGTGGATCTGGTGCCGGCAGGAGGTGCCGTCGGCGACGATGACGGTATCGGCATCGGCGGCGCGCACCGCCGGCAGGAGCGACAGCTCGCCCATCGCCAGCGATAGGTCGATCGTCTCCTTGCCGTAGCCGAAGGCGCCGGCCATGCCGCAGCAGCTCGATTCCACCGTCTCGACGGCGAGGCCGGGAATGAGCGCGAGAGTCTGCCGCACCGGCGACATCGCGTCGAAGGATTTCTGATGGCAATGCCCGTGCAGCAGCGCGCGCGCGGCGAAGGGCGCGAGCGGCAGCTTCAGGCGCCCCGCGCTTGCCTCCCGCGCGATGAATTCCTCGAAGGTGAGCGCGAGCGCGGCGAGTTTCGCGCTCGCCTCGCCGCGGATCATCGCCGGCACCTCGTCGCGGAAGCTGAGGATGCAGCTCGGCTCCAGCCCGACCACGGGAATGCCGCGCACGAGATGCGGCGCCAGCGCGTCGAGCACGCGCTGCGCCTCGCGGCGGGCCTGCGCCACGCTGCCGACCGACAGGAAGGTGCGGCCGCAGCATAGCGGGCGCGCAGGGCCGTCCGCGGGCGCCGCGACCTGCACGCGGTAGCCGCCGGCGGCCAGCACGCGCAGGGCCGCGTCGAGATTCTCGCGCTCGAAATAGCGGTTGAAGGTGTCGGCGAACAGGATCACATCGGGCTCGCCCGGCGCGCCGGCATCCCGGAACCAGTCGCGCCGCCATTGCGGCAGCGTGCGCCGCGCCGAGAACCCGGCAACCGCCTCCGACAGCCGGGCGGCACCCGGGAGCGCGTCACGCAGGTTGAGCAGCCACGACAGCCGCGCCGCGTAAGGGGCGTAGCGCGGCAGCCAGCCGACCAGCCGGTCGCGCAGGCTGAAGCCGTATCGCGCGGCGCGCGCGGCCATCACCTCGATCTTCATGCGCGCCATGTCCACGCCGGTCGGGCATTCGCGGCGGCAGGCCTTGCAGGAGACGCAGTATTTCAGCGTCTCCGCCATCTCCTCGCCGGTGAGCGCGTCCGGCCCGAGCTGGCCGGTCAGCGCCAGCCGCAGCGTGTTGGCGCGGCCGCGCGTCACGTCGCGCTCGTCGCGCGTGGCGCGATAGCTCGGGCACATGACGCCGCCTTCGAGCTTGCGGCAGGCGCCGTTGTTGTTGCACATCTCGACGGCGCCCTGGAATCCGCCGCCGGCCCCCGGCCAGGCCGACCAGTCGAGCTGCGTGACCATTTCCTCGCCGCGATAGCCCGGGCCGAAGCGGAAATTGGCGCGGTCGTCGAATTTCGGCGCATGCACGATCTTGCCGGGATTGAGCAATCCCTTCGGATCGAAGCGCGCCTTGACCGCCTCGAAGGCACGCACGAGACGCGACCCGAACATGAATGCGTGGAATTCGGAACGCACGATGCCGTCGCCATGCTCGCCGGAATGCGAGCCCTTGTAGGCCTTCACCATCGCGAAGGCCTCCTCGGCGATGGCGCGCATCGCCTTCACGTCCTTGTCGAGCCGCAGATTGAGGATCGGCCGCACATGCAGGCAACCGACGCTGGCATGCGCATACCAGGTGCCGCGGGTGCCGTGCTTCTCGAAGACCTGCGTCAGCTTGTCGGTATATTCGGCGAGATGCTCGAGCGGCACCGCGCAATCCTCGACGAAGGAGACCGGCTTCCCCTCCTCCTTCATCGACATCATGATGTTGAGGCCGGACGTGCGCACCTCGGTGATCGCGGCCTGCAAAGCGGGATCGAGCACCTCGACCACGCCGCCGCATTTCGCGCCGCTCCTGTCCCAGCCGAAGCCGAGATCGCCCATCGTCTCGCCAAGCCGCCTCAGCCGGCGCAGGTTTTCCTCCTGGTCGTCCTCTCCGAACTCCACCAGGAGAACCGCGTCCGGCTCGCCGCGCACGAACCGCTCCAGCGTCGGGCGGAAGATCGCGATGTCGCGCGCCAGCGCGATCATGGTGCGGTCGACCAGCTCGACGGCGATCGGCTTCAGCCTCACCAGATGCTGCGCGGCATCCATCGCCTCGTAGAAGCGGCCGAAATGGCAGACGCCGACCGCGCGCCGGCCGAGCAGCGGCGAGAGTTTCAGCTCGACCGCCTTGGTGAATCCGAGCGTGCCTTCCGAGCCGACCAGGATATGCGCGAGATTGAGATCGTTGTTGCCGGGCAGGAAGGCATCGAGATTGTAGCCGCCCACGCGGCGCTGCACCTTCGGGAAATTCGCCTCGATCTCGGTCGCTTCGCGCGCCCCGATCGCCAACAGATCGCGCGCGATGCCGCGCAGCGGGGAGGAAGCCGGAACGTCCGACAGGTCGGCGCTCACCCGCCCGAAATGCGCCTCGCTGCCGTCGGCCAGGATGGCGTCGACCGACAGCACGTTCTCGCGCGTATTGCCGTAGCGCAGCGAGCGCGCGCCGCAGGAATTGTTGCCGGTCATGCCGCCGATGGTCGCGCGCGAGGCGGTGGAGATATCGACGGGGAACCAGAGGCCGTGCGGCTTGAGCTGCCGGTTGAGATCGTCGAGCACGATGCCGGGCTCGACCGTGCAACGGCGGCCGGCCACGTCCAGATCGAGCATGCGGTTCAGATATTTGGAGCAATCCAGGACCAGCGCGTGGTTGACGGTCTGGCCGCATTGCGAGGTGCCGCCGCCGCGCGCCGTGACGCTGACGCCCTCCTCCCGCGCCACCGCCATCGCGCGCGCGGCATCCTGCATGCTGCGCGGCGTCACCACGCCGACCGGCATGATCTGGTAATGCGAGGCGTCGGTGGCGTAGCGGCCGCGCGTGAAGCGGTCGAAGCGGACTTCGCCGGCGAGCTCGCGCGCGAGCCGCCGCTGCAGACTGGGCATCACGCGCTCGTTCATGCCGGATGGGTTCCAAGCGGGACGACGGCCGCCCCGCCCGTTATTGCCATGCATGCGACGGGCGGCGCCAGTACGGCGCGCAGCGTCGGGCGTCAGCGCCGGCCGCTCATTTCGCGGCGACAACCCGCGCTGAGCTTGCTCTTGTTGCGGCTGAGGCAGGATTTGACCCGGCTTTGATTGGGAATATAGGCGCTGCAGAAGCGAAAAGCGTCGTTGACGCAGGCGGACTGGGCCCTGGCCGGCGCCGGCATCGCCAGCAGCATCGGCAGCGCCAGCAGCGGAATGAAAAAGATCGATCGCAACGATGGTCTCCCTTTTTGACGGGCAGCCCTTAGTCCTTTTGCCGGATAGAGGCAACGCCGCCGGTCGGCCGAAATCCCGTCAAAATGCGGCGAATCCACGCGGAGGCGCACGGCCCGGCGCTGGAATTGGACGAAACCGCACGATAGTCTTGTACAAATGTGAGGTGTCCGTGCGCGCTTTTTCCGACGCAGAACGTTCCCTCGCCGGCGGGTTCCGGCCGATGCTTGCCGCGCTTGCGCTCTTCATCGGCATCGCGCTGGCACCGGCCGCCGCCACGGCGCAGGAGCGCCCGTTCTCACCCGCGGACATCGTCGAGTCGGTCCTGCGCATCAAGACCTTCATCAACCCGGATGCCCGCACCACGCGCAACCTCGGGCGCGAGCGCGAGGGCAACGGCGTCGTCATCGACGGCAACGGACTGATCCTGACCATCGGCTATCTGATGGTCGAGGCCTATGCCGCGGAAGTCCGCACGCAGGACGGCCGCACGCTGCCCGCCAATATCGTCGGCTACGACCACGAGACCGGATTCGGCCTGATCCAGACCATCGCGCCGCTGAAGGTGAAACCGCTCGCCCTCGGCCGCTCCGCCGACGTGAAGGCGCGCGACGCGGTGCTGATCGCCGGCGGCGGCGGCATCGAGCGCATCGCGGCGGCGCGCATCGCCGCCAAGCGGGAATTCGCGGGCTCCTGGGAATACCTGCTGAACGAGGCGATCTTCACCACGCCGCCCTATCGCGAATGGAGCGGCGCCGCGCTGGTCAGCCGCGAAGGCAAGCTGGTCGGCATCGGCTCGCTGATCGTAGGCGACGCGGCCGGCGACGGCAGCGGCGTCGCCGGCAACATGTTCGTGCCGATCGACCTGCTGCCGCCGATCCTCGCCGACCTGATCGCCGACGGCCGTCCCGCCGGCAAGCCGCGGCCGTGGCTCGGCATCACCACCGCCGACATGGCCGGCCGGCTGGTGATCGAACAGGTGGCGCCGCAGGGCCCGGCCGAGCGCGCCGGCCTGCGCAAGGGCGACGTTATCGTCGGCATCGCCGGCGACACGCCGCGCAGCCTCGCCGATTTCTATCGCAAGGTGCAGTCGCTCGGCAGCGCCGGCGCCAACGTGCCGCTGGAAATCGAGCGCGGCGGCGCCACCGGCCATTACGACGTGAAGTCGATGGACCGGCTCGATCACCTGAAGCTGAAAAGCACGTTCTGAGCGGCGGCGCTTTCCGCCGCCGCGCGGCGCGCGAACGCTTACTGGCCGCCCTTGAGCTGCACGCGGCAGGCGGGCGAGACCTTCTTGATGTTCTTGAACAGGCAGTTCTCGATCGAATGCACCCAGGGGATGTACTGGCTGCAGAATTTGAACGCATCGGCCTCGCAGCCGGCACGCTGGGCGGCGGTGCCCTGCGCGGCAGCCGGTCCGGCGGACCCGGCAAGCATCAGGCTACCGGCAACGGCCAGAACGGCCGCGAGACGCACGGGAGAAAAATCGCGATTGGTCATGGAAGCCCCCATTGCTGACTCCCCGACGCTAGCATGACTCGCGCCGATGCAAAGACCCTAGTGAACGGCGGAGGCGCTGCGAGGCTTGCGCACGGTCGCCCCGCTCACCGCCGTGCGGCAGGCGGGCGAAAGCGTTTTGACCTTGCGCTTGAGGCAGGCCTCGATCGCCGGCACGTTCGGAATGAACTCGCCGCACAGCGCGATGGCATCGCTCTCGCAGGCATGGCGCTGGGTTGCAGTGCCGGAAGTCGCCGCCATGTCCTGGGCCCGCAGAGGCGAGATCGGGAGGACGCCGAAAGCCAGGGCGGCCAGCAGGCCGGCCGGACGGATGCAACGAACGGTCATAGAACTCCCCCACGCAACGGAAAGGATCAGGCTACCACCGCGCCGTCGCAGTGCAATGCGATGTGGCCCGCATCTGTGTCATGGGAATACCGGCAAATTCATGATGCGCCGCAGGAACCCGCGTGAATCCGGCCGTTGCCCCGTTCCCCGGGCCGCCCCGGAAAGGCGCGCCGTCGGTCATTTGGGCGGGCTGAGGAAGTTCCAGACCGGGGAGCCGAGCGCGGCGTCCAGCGAGGCCGTGAAGCTGCGCAGGGCCGCCGGCGCCTGGTCGGAATAGCCGTAGATCATCAGCGCGAACAGGAGCGGCGGCACGGCGGCGAGCCAGAGCAGCGTGCGGATCATGGAGGCGCGCTGCGCGGCGGCCTGTTTGGGATTGCGGTAGGGCGGCGGGGTATAGGGAGCCATCGTTGTACTCGCGTTTTCGGGGCGCAACCTATGACGGAAGCTCGCCGGGTGCGAGAGGTTCGAGAGAAGAATGCTCCCGCCATGACTTTGCGCCGCGCGTCATGCAGACTGGCCGCGGAGGAGCATGCAATGGGTACAATCGAGGACCTGACCCGGAAAATCCGCGAACTGGAAGCGGAAGTCGACGCGGAAATGGCCAAGCGCAGGGCCGAATTGCGGGTCGGCCTGGAGCGCGGCCGCGTGGCTTTCGAGAAGGAATTGCTGCGGCGGCACCGCGAACTGAAGACCGCGCTGTCCAGCTATATCTGGACCGCCAACCCGCTCGTGATCCTGACGGCGCCGGTCATCTACTCGGTGTGCGTCCCGCTCGCGCTGCTCGACCTGTTC
>JBFWWQ010000216.1:0-6306 GCA_050246095.1 Pseudorhodoplanes sp. | reverse complement strand
CTGCTGAAGCAGCGGCTTGCGGAAAACAAGGACAGGTATCCCGCCGTCATCTCCGAAATCCGCGGCGAGGGATTGCTGCTCGGCCTGCGCTGCGTGGTGCCGAGCGGCGATCTCGTCGCCGAACTGCGCAACGAGAATCTGCTCACCGTGGCGGCCGGCGACAATGTCGTGCGCCTGCTGCCGCCGCTGATCGTCGGCGAAGCCGAGATCGCGGCGGCGATCGGGATGATCGACCGCGCCTGCGCGAAGCTGGCCGCACGCGCCAAGGCGGAAGCCGCCGGCAAACAGGCGGTGGGATGATGGGCGCCATCCGGCATTTCCTCGACCTGACCGACATTCCGCAGGCGGAGCTGCGCGGCATGATCGAATCCTCGATCGCGATGAAGGCGGCACGCAAGGCCGATCCTGCCGCCGCCGGCAAGCCGCTTGCCGGGCGCACGCTGGCGATGATTTTCGACAAGCCTTCGACGCGCACGCGCGTCTCCTTCGACGTCGCCATGCAGCAGCTCGGCGGGCAGACGGTCGTCCTGACCGGCCAGGAGATGCAGCTCGGCCGCGGCGAGACCATCGCCGATACGGCGCGCGTCATGTCGCGCTTCGTCGACGGCATCATGATCCGCACGCTCGACCACGAGACGGTGAACGAGCTCGCCCGCCATGCCACTATCCCGGTGATCAACGGGCTGACCAAGCGCTCGCATCCCTGCCAGGTGCTGGCGGACGTGATGACCTTCGAGGAGCATCGCGGGCCGATCAAGGGCCGCAAGGTGGCCTGGACCGGCGACAGCAACAACGTGCTGGTTTCGTGGATGCACGCGGCGCGGCAGTTCGAGTTCGGCCTGAAAGTGGCGAGCCCGCGGGAATTGTGGCCGCAGCCCTGGCTCACGGACTGGGTGAAATCGTCCGGCGCGGCGATCGAGATCGGTACCGACCCGGATGCGGCGGTGAGGGATGCCGACTGCGTCGTCACCGATACCTGGGTATCGATGGGAGACGAGAAGACGCAGGCCAACCGGCACAATCTGCTGCGCCCCTACCAGGTGAACGCCAAGCTCATGGCCAAGGCGCGCCCGGACGCGCTGTTCATGCATTGCCTGCCCGCCCATCGCGGCGAGGAGGTCACCGACGAGGTCATGGACGGCCCCAATTCGGTTGTTTTCGACGAGGCCGAGAACCGCTTGCATGCGCAGAAGGGCATCCTTACGTGGTGCCTGAATGCGGGCATGCGATGACCCATATCGAAATTCCGTCCAGAACGCCGAAAGCCGAATCCGCCGACGACACCATCCTGCCGTTTGAGGTGGGACCGCTGGATTTGCGCGGCCGCGTGGTCCGGCTCGGCCATTCCGTCGACGAAATCCTGACGCGCCACAACTATCCCCTGCCGGTCGCCCGGCTGCTCGGCGAGGCGATCGTGCTCGCCGCCATGTTCGGCTCGGCCCTGAAATTCGAGGGCCGCTTCATCCTGCAGACGCGCACGGACGGTCCGGTGCGCATGCTGGTGGTGGATTATTCGACCGCCGGCAAGATTCGCGCCTGTGCCAAGTTCGACACGGCGCGCGTGCAGGAGGCGGTGGCCGCGCACAAGGATTCCGCGCAAGCGCTGCTCGGCCGCGGGCATCTGGCGATGACCGTCGATCAGGGTGGCGACATGAGCCGCTATCAGGGCGTGGTGGAACTCGACGGCGGCGGATTGCAGGCGGCCGCGCACGAGTATTTCCGCCGCTCCGAGCAGATTCCGACCGTGGTGAAGGCGGCGGTCGCCGAGGAATTGCGCGCGGGTCCGGGCGGTGCGCGCCATTACTGGCGCGCCGGCGGCATCATGGCGCAATTCCTGCCGAAGGCGCCCGAGCGCGCCCGCGTTCCCGATCTCGATCCGGGCGACGCGCCGGAAGGAACGGCGCCGCATGTCGTCGCCGAGGACGATGCATGGGTGGAAGGCCGTTCGCTGATGCAGACCGTGGAGGATCTCGAACTGATCGATCCGTCGCTATCGACCGAGCGGCTGGTCTATCGCCTGTTCCACGAGCGCGGCGTGCGCGTGTTCAAGCCGGCGGAGGTGAGCGCGCAATGCTCCTGCACGCGCGAGCATGTCTTCGCCATGCTGCGCAGCTTTCCGCAAAGCGACCGCGACGACATGGTGGAGAACGGCGAGATTTCGGTCACCTGCGAGTTCTGCAGCCAGACCTACGTCTTCAAACCCGACGAGGTCGCCGATCCGGGCGACGTCAATTGAGGACGCGCTCGTCCGGCGCGGAGTCGAGCGAGAAGGCGGGAATCTCGATCTCGAACGATTCGCCGGCTTCGCTCACCATGCCGTAGCGGCCCGCCATGAAGCCGGATGCGGTCGGCAACGGCACGCCGCTCGTATATTCGTAGGACTGGCCTGGCTCGATCACCGGTTCCTCGCCGACGACGCCGGCGCCGCGCACTTCCTGGATGCGGCCCGTCGCGTCGGTGATGTGCCAATAGCGGGTCTTGAGCTGCACGGTCTCGCGGCCGAAATTCGAGATTTCGATCGTATAGGCCCAGAAGAAATGACCGCGTTCCGGCGTCGAGCGATCCGGCATGAAACGCGGTTCCACCTTGACCTCGATGTCGCGCGTGACCGCACGGTACATGGCATGCTCCCCCGAATCGCCGGGGCCGGAATCCCGCCAATTCAATCCCTTCGTGTGTTCCCTTGCAACTGGCGGTTTGCTGCGGCAATCCTCACCCGAAGCCAACCGGGATCGAAGTCCAGCGCATGGCGGCAGCCGGCCCGATAGCAGCGATTCCCGCCGCGGAGCGCGACCTGCGGCTCGATTTGTTCCGCGGGCTGGCGCTGTGGCTGATCTATCTCGATCACATCCCTTCGAACATCGTCTCGTGGGTGACGATCCGCAATTATGGGCTCAGCGACGCCACCGAGATTTTCATTTTCATCTCCGGCTACACGGCCGCCTTCGTCTACGGCCGGGCGATGACCGAGCGCGGGTTCGTGGTCGCGAGCGCGCGCATCCTGAAGCGCGCGTGGCAGATTTACGTCGCGCATGTCTTCCTGTTCACGATCTATCTGGCGCAGATCGCCTATGTCGCGCGCGGATTCCAGAACCCGCTCTACGCCGAGGAAACCGGCATCATGGATTTCCTGCAGCAGCCGGACGTGGCGATCATCGAAGCGCTGCTGCTGCGCTTCAAGCCGGCGAACATGGACGTGCTGCCGCTCTACATCGTGCTGCTGCTCCTGTTCCCGCCGATCCTGTTCCTGCTGCAGCGCGCCTCGACGCTCGCGCTGGCCACGTCGGCGGCGATCTATGCGGCCACATGGGAATTCGGCTGGAATCTGCCGGCCTTCCCGAACGGGGTCTGGTATTTCAATCCGTTCGCCTGGCAATTGCTGTTCGTGTTCGGCGCCTGGTGCGCGCTGGGCGGCGCCGAGCGCCTGAGCGGCCTCTTGCATTCGCGCATCACGCTGTCGCTGGCGATCGCCTACCTGCTGTTCTGCCTGGCCCTGGTCCTGACCTGGCATTTTCCGCGGCTCGAACAGCAATATATGCCGAAGCTGCTGATGGACGCGATCTACCCGATCGACAAAACCAATCTCGACGTGCTGCGGTTCGCGCATTTTCTCGCACTGGCGGCGGTCGTCGTCTATTTCGTGCCGCAGAACGCGCCCTGGCTGGGTTCGCGATGGGTGCGACCGGCGATCCTGTGCGGCCAGCATTCGCTCGAGATTTTCTGTCTCGGCGTGTTCCTCGCTTTCGCCGCGCATTTCGTGAAGGTCGAGGTTTCGGGCGGCATTCCCATGCAGATCCTGGTGAGCGTGTTAGGCATATTGATCATGGTGGCGACGGCAAAGCTGCTTTCGTGGTACAAGGATGCCGAAGGAAAAAAATCAGGCGCACGGAAAAAGATGCCGGAAGCCGACCTCGCGGGAGGCGAGGCATGAAACGATGGTTGGTCGCATCGGCGGCGGTCCTGCTGTCGGTTGGAGCGCTGCGCGCGCAGGAACCGCAGCCCCGGGCCTGCGATATTCCGGCCTATCTCGTTGTCGGCGAAATCCCGCTCAAAAAAGTGGCGGCCGCCATCAAGGAGCGCAAGCGCCTGGATATCGTGGTGGTCGGCACCGGTTCTTCGGCCCTGTCCGGACCGGACGGGGCGGCCCGGTCCTATCCGGCGCGGCTGAAAGCCGCCCTGGAACGGCGTCTCCCGGGGATCGAAATCAATGTGACTGCGCGCGTGAAGTCGCGCCAGACCGCCGCCGAAACCGTTAAGACGTTCGACAAATTGCTGCTCGACGGGGTCCCGGCCCTGGTGGTATGGCAAACGGGTACCGCCGACGCGATGCGGGGGGTGGATGCTGGCGATTTCCAGCTCACGCTCGACAATGGGATCGAGTTCCTGCAGGCGCGCGGCGCCGATGTCGTCCTGATGAACATGCAATTCAGCCCGCGCACCGAATCCATGCTTCACCTCGACAGCTATGCCGACATCATGCGCGCTGTCGCGCGCGATCGCGACGCTCCGCTGTTCGACCGGCTCAACCTCATGCGCTACTGGAACGACAGCGGCGCCTTCGACCTCGCTTCCGCGACCAAGGACATCACGCTCGCGACGCAGGTGCATGACTGCCTGGGCCAGGCGCTCGCCTTGCTGGTGACCGAAGCGGCCGCGCTCGATACTACCGAAGGGCGGCCCGCACAGTGACACGCATGCGCCCTTTTCGCCCGACGACATGGCTGGTGGCCGCGGCGCTTGCCGCCGCAGCCGGTATCGTCCCCGCGCGGGCTGAGGACGCGGCGAAGCCGAATCCGCCCTGCGCCGTTCCTTCCGAACTTTCCCGCATCGTGACGCCGCTGCCGCGCACGGCCAAGCGCATCGCCGCCGGCGAGCCGCTGACCATCGTCGCGATCGGATCGTCCTCGACGGCGGGGGCCGGCGCGAGTTCGCCCGCGGCGTCCTATCCGAGCCGGCTCGCGGTCGAGCTTGCCGCGGCATTCCCCCGCCAGAAGATCGACGTGATCAATCGCGGCGTGAACGGCGAGGATGCGCGCGAGATGCTGGCGCGTTTCGACGACAACGTGATCGCGGAAAAGCCGGACCTCGTGCTCTGGCAGGTCGGCACCAATTCCGTGCTGCGCGACCAGCCGCTGCAGCCGGCGGGCTCGCTCATCCATGAGGGCCTCGCCCGCCTGAAGGCGATCGGCGCCGACGTGATCCTGATCGATCCGCAATTCGCGCCCAAGGTGCTGGCCAAGGCGGATGTCGACGAGCTTGTCGACCTGCTCGCGGCCACCGCCAAGAAGGACAATGTCAGCTTGTTCCGCCGCTTCGCCGTGATGCGTCACTGGCGGCAGGTGGCGCGCATTCCCTACGAGGCGTTCCTGTCGTCCGACGAACTGCACATGAACGACTGGAGCTATGCCTGCATCGCCAAGATCATGGCGGGCGCGATCGCGGAGGCGGCCACGCGCGGCACGCTGACCGCGCAGGCGGGCGGCAGCGCCCGCTGAGCCGGCGGCGGGCGGTGCCCGCGGCGCGCGAATATCCGGGATAACTCGCGGCCGCCGCCGCAGCGAAATGGCCCCCGGCCGGCGCTTCGGCTATCAGAAAGGCAAGCCCGGCGGGCGCACCGGCTCCGGCACGGACCGGCTCCGGCGCAGGCGGGGCGCGGAAAAAACCGATGCCGGCGCAATCTGCCAGAACGATGGATTACCGCGAGCCGTTGCGCGAGCCGACCGGGCCGCTGGCCGAGATCGGCAGCAAGCCCGGCCTCTTGCCGCGCCAGCGCATCAAGACGCTGATCGCGCACCGCAAGCTGGTGCAGGCCACGCCGGAAATCGAGGACGCGCAGATCCAGCCCGCGAGCCTCGATCTGCGGCTCGGCGCCAGGGGCTACCGCGTGCGCGCGAGCTTCCTGCCCGGGCGCGGGCGAACGGTCGAGCAGCAGCTCGCCGCGCTCGCCACCGACGCGATCGATCTCGAAGGCGGCGCGGTGCTGGAAAAGGGCTGCGTCTATGTGGTGGAGCTGCTCGAACACCTGAACCTGCCGGAAAGCGTGTCCGGCCTCGCCAACCCGAAGAGCTCGACCGGGCGGCTGGACATCTTCACCCGCCTGATCGCCGACGGCAGCGACGCCTTCGACAGCGTGCGCGGCGGCTACGAGGGCAAGATCTACGCGGAGATTTCCCCGTCCAGCTTTTCCATCCGCGTGCGCAAGGGCTCCAGGCTCAACCAGCTCCGCTTCCGCCGGCGCAATTCGCAGCAGACCGAGACCAGCCGCTTCCATCTCTCCGACCGCGATCTGGCGGAGCGGCACGCGCA
>JBFWWQ010000215.1:0-6309 GCA_050246095.1 Pseudorhodoplanes sp. | reverse complement strand
CGCAAGATCATCACCGACACCTTTATCGAAATCCGGCCTGAGGTGGAGAAGATGAAGGCGGAGGCGCAGGTCAAGGCGCTTGAAATCGTCAAGAACGCCGGCAAGACCGAAATCTCCAAGCTCTCCGACGAGGACAGGAAGAAATGGCAGGCGCTGATGGCGCCGAAGGCGGAGGCCGCGTTCGTCGAGCGGGCTGGCGCCGAAGGGAAGAAGGCGTTGGAACTCTACAGGGCCGAGCTGAAGCGTCTCGGCGCCTAAGATCACGGACGGCACGCCGGGTTTGTCCGGCGTGCCGTACCGATTTCGGTGGTGGCATTGGCGGCGCTCCGGTCAAGCGAAGCGAAGGAGAAGGCCATGCTCGCGCGCATGATGGAAACAATCCGCGTCGTCGAGAGATTTTTCATCGCAGTCGTGATGATCGCGATGTCGCTTATGTATTTCATCAACGTGGCGGTGCGCTTCTTCAGCCCGCATCTTGCGACCGAGCTTGCCTGGATCGATGAGGCGACGCTGTTCGGGCTGGCGTGGCTTGTGTTTATCGGCCTCGGTCTTGCGCTGGAACGACGGCGTCATATTGCGATGACGGCCGTCCTCGATGGTTTGTCCGCCAGCACAGCACGCATCCTACATTTTGTTATCAATCTTGCCGGCCTCGTATTCTGCATGTTGCTGACGAAGTTCAGCTACGACCTTGCGGTGTTCATCTACAACAGCGGACAGATAAGCCCGACACTCGGCACCACGATGCTGTGGCTCTACGCGTCGCTTCCGATCGGCTTCGCGCTCATATCGCTGCGCTATCTGCTCGAGCTCACCGGCTTCCAGAACCGCTTCCTGATACACGACGTGATTCAGGATCATTGAGTCCGCGCCGATGACCGTCATCCTTCTCTGCATTCTTGCCGCGGCCCTGCTGACATTCGGCTTTGAAATGTTCCTGGTGATGGGCATTCCGGCCCTGTTTGCCTGGCTGCTGTTTTTCCCGGGCATCCCGCCGGTCGCGATCGCGCAAAAACTCCTCGGCGGGGTAAATGTCTCGACCTTGCTCGCGATCCCGTTCTTCGTGTTCGCCGCGGACCTGATGGCGCGCGGCACGATCGCAAAACGCCTGACCGACCTCGTGAAGACCAATATCGGCCATCTGCGCGGCGGCATCGGCCATACGACGGTCGCCTCCTGCATGGGCTTCGGCGCGATCTGCGGCTCGGCGCCGGCGACCGTCGCCGCGCTCGGGCGCCTGCTGCATCCGGAACTTCTCAAGGCGCGCTATCCGGAAAAATTCTCGCTTGCGCTGATCGCCTCGAGCGCGGAATGCGCGTTGCTCATTCCGCCGAGCATCACGCTCATCATCTACGGCTGGCTGACCGGCACCTCGATCGCCGATCTGTTCGCCGCCGGCCTGATTGTCGGCGTCGTGCTTGGCATCGCCTTCATGATCCAGGTGCAGATCGTGACCTGGCGCACGGGGGCGGGGGCGGTCCCGAAGGCTACGCGGCAGGAGCGCTTGCTGGCGCTGCGCGACGGACTCGTTGCGCTTGGCCTGCCGGCAATCGTCCTCGGCGGCATCTATGGCGGTATTTTCACCGCGACCGAAGCTGCGGCGGTCGCGGTGGTCTATGCAATCGTGGTCGAGATGCTGCTCTACCGCTCGTTCGGCTTCAAGGCGCTGATGGAAGTTGCCGAAAGCTCGTCCATCACCACAATCGTGATTTTCATCCTGCTGGCAATGGGGTCGCTTGTCTCGTACTTCATCACGCTCGCGCAGGTGCCGACCTTCTTCACCCAGCTTTTCGCGGACTGGAACGTCAACTGGATCACGTTCTTCCTGATCGTGAACATTGTGCTGCTGATGGCCGGCATGTTCATCGACCCGAACTCGATCCTGCTGGTCCTTGTGCCGACATTTTTTCCGGTAGCGACGGCGCTCGGCATCGATCCGGTCCATTTCGGCCTAGTGGTCTGCCTCAACATCTGCATCGGCATGATTACGCCGCCCTTCGGACTCGACCTGTTTGTTGCCTCCTCGACGCTCAAGCGTCCGGTCGAACTGATCATCCGTGGAATCTGGCCCTTCATCATCACCAACATTCTGGTGCTGGCGCTGATCACCTATGTGCCGCAAATCTCCAGCGGCATTTTGTCCGTCATTCGCTGACGGGAGTATGAAGAGTCGTGGAAGCGTTGCTGGATACCCGAAGTCACGTTCCGTCCGCGCTGCAGCGGACCGCCGACGATGTCGCGGCCAAGGTTGCCGCGCATGATTGGATCAATAGCGAATACAAGCATCTCGTGCTCGACGCGCCGGAGCCCGCGCCGCAGGCGCAGGCCGGGCAGTTTTTCCATCTGGAATGTCCGCAGGCGGGAGCAGATCACCCGTTCTTCAGGCGCCCGATGAGCGTCTACAAGGCCGATCCGCGGAAAGGGCAGGTTGAGTTTCTCTACAAGGTGACGGGCGCAGGCACGCGCGGCCTGGCGACGCTTCGCCCCGGCGACACGTTGCGCATGCTTGGGCCGCTCGGTGTCGGCTTCGCGCTCGACAAGAACTGGAAGAACATTGTCGTGCTCGGGCGCGGCGTGGGCCTCGCGACATTGGCGCCGCTTGCCGAGATGGCGGCGGCCAGCGGCGTTGGCGTGACGGCGATTTTCAGCGCGCGCGGGCCGTCGCAGGTCATGTCGGAGGAGCGCTTCGCGCAGACAGGCGCCCATGTGGAGATCGTGCTCGACAGCGACAGCTCAAGCGACGTGAAGAATGTCGAGAGGTTGCTGTGCCAGATCGCGGCCGAGGGAAAGGCGGACGCCTTCTTCACCTGCGGTTCCAACCGGCTGATGCTGCTGATGCAGCGGCTTGGCCGCGAGCTCGGTATTCCGGGTGAGGTCGCGCTCGAGCAGCAGATGGCCTGCGGCGTCGGCATGTGTTTCTGCTGCGTGCGCAATTTCCGCTCCGGCAATGAGGTCGTGAGCCGCCGCGTCTGCTGGGACGGGCCGGTGTTCCGGCTTGACGAGGCGATGTCATGGTAGACCTTCGCGTCACGATCGGCTCGCTCACGCTCGACAACCCGGTGATGCCGGCTTCGGGCACATTCGCTGACGGCCTTGCGCAGATCGTGCCCTTTGACAGGCTTGGCGCGCTGGTGACCAAGACCATCACCGCCGAATTGCGTGGCGGCAATCCAACACCGCGCGTCGCCGAACTCGACCAGGCGATGCTCAATTCCATCGGCATTCCAAGCAGCGGCGTCGATTATTTCGTGCGGAAATCGCTGCCCTTCTACCGCAAGTTTAAAAGCCCGCTGGTGGTGAGCATTTCCGCGCCCTCGGCCGGCGCCTTTGCCGAACTCGCGGCACGCTTCGAACTGCCGGGCGTCGCCGCGATCGAGGCGAATATTTCCTGTCCGAATATCGAAGAGGACGGCAAGGCGTTCGCGATGAATCCGCGCTCGACCGATATGGCGGTGCGCAAGCTGCGCAAGGCCACGCGCCTGCCCCTGTGGGTGAAGCTGACGCCCAACACGAGCGACGTTGCCGCGGTGGCGCGCGCGGCGGAAAATGCCGGCGCGGATGCGCTTGTCGTCGCCAATACCATCCTCGCCATGTCGATCGACATCGAGACCTTCAAGCCGCGGCTCGGCAACATCATGGGCGGGATGTCCGGACCCGCGATCAAGCCGATCGTCGTGCGCATGACCTATCAATGTGCGAAGGCCGTGCGCATTCCCGTCATCGGTTGCGGGGGCATTTCGACCGCGGCGGACGCCGTCGAATACATGCTGGCCGGCGCGACCGCCGTGCAGGTCGGCACCGCCACCTTCCTGCGTCCCTCGGCGATGACCGACGTGATCGACGGCTTGACCGCTTTCTGCCAACGCAAGGGGATCGCCCGCGTTTCCGACCTCATCGGTGCCGTTGGCGACGACGAAATGGCGGTCGACGATCTGGAGGCTGTGCCGTGACCGTCGCCGCTGTCGTTTCTCCCAATCTCGGCAACATGACGCTGCGCGATCATGCGGAGTATCTGTTCGACGAACTCGTGCGCATCAGCCACGATGGCGTCGGCATCACGCGCGAATGCTTCGCCGAGGGGGAAATTCGCGCGATCGAAGCGATGAAGAAGGCGGCGGAGGCCGAAGGGTTGACCACGATGGTCGATGCCGCAGGCAGCTTGATCATCTCCGATCCTGCCGACGACCAGAGCAAGCCGGCAATCTATGTCGGGTCGCATATCGATTCCGTCCCCCAGGGCGGCAATTTCGACGGCGCGGCGGGGATAATCGCAGGGCTTCTGTGCATGATTCGGCGGCGGCGTGAGAATGTCCGCGGTGCCGACCCCGTCCGCGTCATCATCCTGCGCGGGGAGGAGAGCGCCTATTATGCGCGGGCGAATATCGGCTCGCGCGCTTTGTTTGGCTTGCTGACGACCAAAGACCTCGACACCAAGGCGCGCGGCAACGGCAAGACCTTACGTGAAGCGATGACGGGTGCGGGGATCGATGTCGGCCCGATCGAGGCCGGCGCGCGGCTGTTCGATCCGGCGCGCGCACGCGCCTATCTGGAAGTGCATATCGAGCAGGGTCCGGTGATGATCGCGCGCGAATTGCCGACCGCGATCGTGACCGGCATCCGCGGGAATATCCGGCATCGCAAGATAACCTGCCACGGCGAGGCAGGGCATTCAGGCGCCGTGCCGCGCTGGTTGCGGCGCGATGCAGTGTTTGCCGTCTCCGATCTGATCGCGCGGCTCGACGAGCACTGGATGCGGCTTCTAGAGCGCGGACTCGATCTCGTCATCACCATCGGCATTGTGGAGACCAATCCGAACGAGCATGCCATGAGTCGCATTCCCGGCGAGGTGAGTTTCAGCTTCGAGGTGCGCAGCCAGAGTCACGATACGCTCGAAGCCTTCTATGAGCTGTTCCATTCGGAATGCCGTGCTGTCTCGCAGCAGCGCCGGGTGACGTTCGAGTTCGACACCCGCATCTATACCGAGCCGGCGACGATGGACGCCGCCATTATCAAGGCGCTGACCAGGGCGTCCGAAAAGCTTGGGTTTCCGACCGAGCTGATCGCGAGCGGGGCCGGGCATGACGCCCAGGTTTTCGCAAACGGCGGCGTGCCCTCCGGCATGATCTTCGTCCGCAACGCCAACGGATCGCATAATCCGAACGAGGCGATGGATATCGATGACTTCATTAAGAGCGTCGACATCCTCTACAGTACCGTTTCGGAGACTCTCTGAATGAACCGGATCACCATCCGCCGGCCTGACGACTGGCACGTGCACTTCCGCTCCGGCGCGATGCTGAAAACAGTGGTCCCGTTCACCGCCCGCCAGTTCGGCCGTGCGATCGTGATGCCGAATCTCGTGCCGCCGGTGACGACGGCGAAGATGGCGGCAGCCTATCGTGAGGAGATCAGGGCGGCCGTGCCGCGGGGCGCCGATTTTACGCCGCTGATGACCTGCTACCTCACCGACGACACCGATCCGGCCGATCTTGTTGACGGGAATCGCAAAGGCATTTTCACGGCGGCGAAGCTTTATCCCGCGCATGCGACAACCAACGCCCAGCATGGCGTGACCGACATCGCGAAAATCCATCGTGTGCTTGGCGCGATGGAAGAGCACGGCATCCCGCTGCTCACACACGGCGAGGTGACCGATGCCGCGATCGACGTGTTCGACCGCGAGAAAGTGTTCATCGAGCGGGTATTGGAACCGACGCTGGAACGATTCCCCGGTCTGAAGATCGTGATGGAGCACATCACGACCTCGCACGGCGCCGAGATCGTCCGCCGCAACAAGACGCGCATGGGCGCCACGATCACGCCGCAGCATTTGCTGTTCAACCGCAACGCGCTGTTCCAGGGCGGTTTGCGGCCACACATGTATTGCCTGCCGATTCTCAAGCGCGAGGAGCATCGCCGCGCGCTGCGCAGTGCGGCGACCGGCGGCGAGACCTGTTTCTTCCTCGGAACCGACACCGCCCCGCATCTGCGCCATCTGAAGGAGGCCGATTGCGGCTGTGCCGGGGTATTCAGCGCCCCGGTCGCGATCGAGGCCTATCTATCTGTTTTTTCAGAGGAAAATGCAATCGACCGGTTCGAGGGGTTCGCCTCGCTGCATGGCCCGGCCTTTTACGGGCTGCCGCCGAACGAAAACAGGGTTACTTTCGCGCGCAAATCCGCCGACGTGCCGAAAAAATTCGCAGTGTCGGAGGAGGGCGAATTGATCTGTTTATTCGCCGGCGGGCAGGTTGACTGGTCCGCGGTCCGAGAGGATAAGGGTTCGGTCGCGTAAGCCTCATGACCGCCGCC
>JBFWWQ010000214.1:0-6320 GCA_050246095.1 Pseudorhodoplanes sp. | reverse complement strand
TGGCCGGGCCGGTATCGCTGCGCTGGTTGGCGGGGCCGGTATCGCTGCGCTGGTTGGCAGGCCCGGTATCGCTGCGCTGGTTGGCGGGACCCGTGTCGCTGCGCTGGTTCGCCGGACCGGTGTCGCTGCGCTGGTTGGCGGGGCCGGTGTCGCTGCGCTGGTTGGCGGGACCGGTATCGCTGCGCTGGTTGGCCGGGCCGGTATCGCTGCGCTGGTTGGCGGGACCGGTGTCGCTGCGCTGCGCATAAGCCGGCCATGATGCCAGCGCGCAGACCGCGGCCGCGATGAGGACGCGTTTCATATTGGGATTCCTCCATTTAAACTTGCATTTGAAGCGGCTATCGCGCCAATTCTAGGTACTCGCATAGGCCGATGCCACGTTTCGTCGCCCTCTTCCCTCGAAATTATCTCTCGCGGGGGTGATTTCGCTTATATGAATGTATCCTTCCCCGACCCCAAGGCATAGACGCAAGCGAGTCCCTTTTTTATGCCGGCTGTCCCGTGACGCGGCCACAATCGGGACCGGCCGGAAGGCTTCGTCTTGCGAGGATATCGCGATTGGCGATGGGGCGGCAATTCATTGTAACAATGCGGCGCCTGGCTTCCGGCGGGCTCGCCCCGGCCGTGCCTCGTGCCGGGGGCCGGTGCTGCCGACCGCCTTTTCGGCAGTCTGCTCTGGATCGAGCCCGTGCTTTGCGCGCGTGAGCAAGAATGCCTCTGACGATCGGACCGCGCAATTCTGAAGGCCATCGCGGATCGGCGCGCGTCTCTCCCGTAGCCGGCAGCCGGTATGGACATCGATGGGCGCGGCTCAGGCCGACGGCCGGGTGAAGACGTAAAGAAGGCCCGCCAGGATAAGCGCCGCTACGCCGGCGGTCAGCAGCGGGTCGGATTTTCCCGCGTTCCAGAACAGCAGGAAGCCGGCGCTCGATCCTGCCAGCGCGGTGAGCTTGGTTTTGAACGAGATCGTGCCGCGTGCGCGCCAGGCGCGCAGCGCGGGTCCGAAGCGCGGATGGTCGAGCAGCCAGCTTTCCAGCCGCGGAGAGGAGCGTGCGAAACAGGCGGCCGCGAGGATGAGAAACGGCGTGGTCGGGAGCGCGGGCAGGAAAATGCCGATGAAGCCGAGCGCGATGCAGACGAGACCGAGACCCAGGTAAAGACTGCGCATGCCACGCTCTTACTGCCTCGGCCTGTCCAAGTCATCTTTCGCCCGTGCAACGTGACGACGGCCGATCGACGGGATCGCGATCGTGCGGCAGCGGCGGCCGGCCGCGCGCGATTGACCAAAGTCAGGAATCACTCGGAACGCACGTGGCATTGTCGAAAGCGAATTCCCGGAACGATACGAAAAACAATCGGGAGGATCGCGCGCACAGCCGGCCCACATCGGGCCGGTCGGGCGAGCGCGATCGATGCTGGATGGACGGACCCGGGTGGTCCGCCAACCGAAATGCCGGCGCCGCGCCGGCTTTCGACAAAAGGGGGAAGACATGAACACGCATACGATTTCGCGCCGCCGGTTGCTGGCGCATGCAGGCTCGGCCGGTCTTGCGG
The DNA here is from genome assembly GCA_050246095.1 of Pseudorhodoplanes sp. GTDB lineage: Bacteria > Pseudomonadota > Alphaproteobacteria > Rhizobiales > Xanthobacteraceae > Pseudorhodoplanes. Next base: position 4,766 of record JBFWWQ010000214.1, on the reverse strand, counting down.
CGGCGCTTCCGTTCGCACCGCGCTTCGCCATCGGCCAGACTGCGAAGGTGAAAGTCGGGCTGCTGCTGCCCTATAGCGGCACCTATGCCGCGCTCGGCCACAACATCACCGACGCGATGAAGCTCGCTTTCGCCGCCGTCGACAACAAGCTCGGCGGACGCAGCATCGAAATCGTGCAGGTCGACAGCGAGGCCGATCCCGCCAAGGCGCCGGCCAATACCAACAAGCTCGTGGTCGGCGAAAAGGTCGACTTCCTGACCGGACCGGTGCATTCCGGCGTGGCGATGGCTATGGCCAAGATCGCGCGCGAAGAGGGCACCATCACGGTGGTGTCGAATGCCGGCGCCAACGCTGTCACGCGCGAGATGTGCGGGCCGAACATCTTCCGCACCTCGTTCTCGAACTGGCAGGTCTGCTATCCGATGGGTGCGGAGATGGTGCGCCGCGGCCACAAGCGCGCCGTGACCATCACCTGGAATTATGCCGCCGGCAAGGAGATGACCGGCGCGTTCCGCGAAGGCTTCGAGAAGAACGGCGGGTCGGTGCTCAAGGAGATCCTGGTGCCGTTCCCGAATGTCGAATTCCAGGCGAATCTGACGGAAATCGCCTCGCTCAAGCCGGACGCGGTTTATGCCTTCTTCGCCGGCGCCGGCGCGGTCAAGTTCGTCAAGGACTATGCCGAAGCCGGGCTGAAGTCGCGCGTGCCGCTCTATGGCGCGGGCTTCCTCACCGACGGTACGCTGCCGGCGCAGGGCGCCAGCGCCGAAGGCGTGTTGACCACTTTGCACTATGCCGACAGCCTCGACACCGAGGTCAACCGTCGCTTCCGCACCGCCTTCAAGAAGGCCACGAACCGCGACGCCGATGTCTATGCCGTGCAGGGCTACGACACCGCGCAGCTCCTGATCGAGGCGATGAACAAGGTGAAGGGCGACACCAAGGCCACCAAGGCGCTGGTCGAGGCCATGCGCGGCGTGCAGTTCGACAGCCCGCGCGGACGCTGGTCCTTCTCCAAGACGCAGAATCCGGTGCAGGACATTTATCTGCGCGAGGTGAAGAAAGGCGACAATGCCGTGATCGGCGTCGCGCAGAAGGCGGTCGCCGATCCCGGCACCGGCTGCACGATCACCTGAGGACCGAGTCCGTCAGGCCATGGACCCCGCTTTCATCGTCATCCAGATTCTGAACGGGGTCCAGTACGGCCTTTTGCTGTTCCTGGTCGCGTCCGGGCTGACGCTGATTTTCGGCATTCTCGGCGTCATCAATCTCGCGCACGGCTCCTTCTTCATGATCGGAGCCTATCTTGCCTATTGGTTCTCGCAGAAGCTCGGCAGCCTGCCTTTGGCCATCGCCGCGGCGTTGCCGCTCGCGGCGGCGATCGGCTGGGCGGTCGAGCGTTTCGCGATCGCGCGGCTCTACAGCCGCGACCATCTCGACCAGGTCCTGCTGACTTACGGCCTGATCCTGGTGTTCATCGAGCTGCAGCGGCTGGTCTTCGGCAACGACGTGCACGGCGTCGCCACGCCGGCGGCGCTGGCCGGCAACGTGCAGCTCACCGAGCTGCAGGCCTATTCGGTCTATCGCCTGTTCGTGTCCGCGCTCTGCATCGGCCTGGCGGCGGGCATGTATTTCGTGATCCAGAACACGCGCATCGGCATGATGATCCGCGCCGGCGCCAGCAACCGGGAGATGGTCCGCATCCTCGGCATCGATGTCGGCCGGCTGTTCGCGATCGTGTTCAGCCTGGGAGCGGCGCTCGCCGCCTTCGCAGGCATGCTTTCGGCGCCGATCAATTCCGTCTATCCCGGCATGGGCGAGCACATCCTGATCATCTCCTTCGTCATCGTCGTGATCGGCGGCATCGGGTCGATCAAGGGCTCGCTGCTGGCCGCGCTGCTGGTCGGGCTCGCCGATACCTTCGGCAAGGTGCTGGTTCCCGAAATCGCCAGTACCGTCATCTACGGGCTGATGGCCGCGGTGCTGCTGTGGCGGCCGACCGGCCTGTTCGGCGCGGGAAGAGCCTGAATGTCCTCCCTGCCGCGCCCGGTCCTCGTGCTCCTGCTGCTGGCCTGCGCGGTGCTGGCGACGTTGCCGCTGTTTGCCGACCGCTTCCACATGCAGCTTGCCACGCAGATGATGGTGCTGGCGATCTTCGCGCTCAGCCTCGATCTGCTTGTCGGGTTCACCGGCCTGGTCAGTTTCGGGCATGCGGCCTTCTTCGGCCTTGCCGGCTACAGCCTGGCGATCCTGACCCGCGACGCCGGGCTTCATTCGATGCTCGTGACCTTGCCCCTCAGCCTCGCGGTCTGCGCGCTGGCCGCGCTCACCATCGGCTGGCTCTCGATCCGCACCTCCGGCATCTACTTCATCATGGTCACGCTCGCCTTCTCGCAGATGATCTATTTCTTCTTCAACGATGCGCGCGGCTTCGGCGGGTCGGACGGCATGTATGTCAACACCAAGCCGAAGCTCGCCTTCGGCGAGACGATCCTGCTCGACCTGCAGAACCGCACGACGCTCTACTACGCGGTATTCGCCGCCCTGGTCGGCACCTTCCTGCTGTTGCGCACCCTGCTGCGCTCGCCCTTCGGCCAGGTGATCAACGCCGTGCGCATCAACGAGAACCGCACGCGGGCGCTTGGCTATCCGGTGCAGCGCTACAAGCTCGCGAGCTTCGTGATCGCGGGAATCCTCGCGGGCCTCGCGGGCTATCTGGGGGCCGCGCAGTTCGGATACGTCAATCCCGCGCTGATCGGCTGGCGGGAATCGGGCAAGGTCCTGATCGTGGTCGTGCTCGGCGGCGCCGGCACGCTGTGGGGGCCGGTGCTCGGCGCCTTCGTGCTCATCCTGCTCGAAGACGCGCTGTCGGCGGTGACCGAGCATTGGCTGCTGCTGATGGGCGGCTTCGTGATCGGCATCGTGCTGTATCTGCCGGGCGGATTGGCCGGCATCGTGCTGCGGCTCACCGACGCCGCCTCGCGCCGGCTCGCCGAACGCGGGATGCCGGCGGATTGCCGGCCGCAAGCCGGGAGGGCGGCGGATGGCTGAGCCCATTCTGGCGACGGAGGCGCTCAGCAAGCGCTTCGGCGGCCTGCTGGTGGTCAAGGAATTGACGCTGGCCTTCGCGCCCGGGCAGGTCCACGCCATCATCGGACCGAACGGCGCCGGCAAGACCACGCTGATCAATCTGCTGTCGGGCGAATTGCAGCCGACGGCGGGCCGGATTTTCTTCAAAGGCCGCGATGTGAGCGGGGGCACGTCCGATCGGTTCTCGCGTTCCGGGATCGGACGCAGCTTCCAGGTCACCAATCTGTATCCCTCGCTCTCCTGCCTGGACAATTGCTGGATTGCGGCGCAGTCGCGTTTGCCGTCCTCGATGCGGTTCTTCCGCGCGGCGCGCCGGCTGTCCGGCGTGCAGGAGCGCGCGCGGGCGGCGCTCGACGTTTGCGGGCTATGGCCGCACCGCGACACGCTCGCCGCCAATCTCAGCCACGGCGTGCGCCGCAAGCTGGAAATCGCTTTGGTCCTCGCCACAGAGCCCGATCTGTTCCTGCTCGACGAACCGCTGGCCGGAATCGGCGTGCACGAGCATGCCGATCTGATCGCTTTGCTGAAGCGGATCGCCCGCTACCACACCCTCATCCTCATCGAGCACGACATGGATGCGGTTTTCGAGATCGCCGATACGCTCACCGTGATGGTCAACGGCGAATTGCTCGCGCATGGCAGCGTCGAGGCGGTGCGGGCCAACAGGGCGGTGCAGGACGCCTATCTCGGACACGTGGATGCCGCCGCATGAGCGTGACCCCGATCGTCGAGATTGCCGACATCCATGCCTATTACGACAGCAGCCACGTGCTGCGCGGCACGAGTCTGAGCGTCGGTCCGGGCGAGGCGGTCGGGCTGATCGGCCGCAACGGCATGGGCAAGACCACCACCTTGCGCGTCATGCTCGGCCTGCTGCCGCCGCGCCACGGCGAGCTGCGCATTCACGGCCGGACCATGACCTTCCGGCCGACGCACCGGATCGCACGCGAGGGCATCGCGATGGTGCCGGAGGGCAGAGGCATATTTCCCAACCTGAACGTCCAGGAAAATCTGGTCATGGCGGCCCGGCCCGGACGCGACGGCAAGGTGACCTGGACGCTCGAGCGGGTGCTCGACACCTTTCCGCGGCTCGCGGAGCGCAGGTCCAACATGGGCGGGCAGCTCTCGGGCGGCGAACAGCAGATGCTCGCGATCGGGCGCGCGTTGATGACCAATCCCGAGCTCCTGGTCCTCGACGAGGCGACCGAAGGTCTCGCGCCGCTGATCCGCCGCGACATCTGGGCCGTGATCCGGCGGATTCGCGAGAACGGCGTGGCCGCGTTGATCGTCGACCGGGACATCCAGGCGCTGTCGCATTGCGTCGACCGCTGCCTCGTCATCTCCAAAGGCCAGATCGTGCACAGCGTGTCCGCGCACGATCTCGCCACCAATCGCGAATCGCTGATCCGGCATCTCGCCGTCTGATCGGACGGAAATTCGTCGATCTGCGCATCCCGGATTCAGGGTTCGCGCGCATGTCGTCAAGCGTAAGCAGGCTGCGCAATTTTGCCTGCGCGCGCCCGGGTATGCCGGCCGGGTTTTTTAGCGCCGTCTAGAGCGATTTCCGTTTAGGCGGAATCGGATTTTGATTTTCAAATCAGGCGTCTTCTGATTCAAGATTCTTGCTGGATTGGAGGCCGGCAAGGATGGGACGACCTCTTTCTAACGATCTTCGGCGG
>JBFWWQ010000213.1:0-6323 GCA_050246095.1 Pseudorhodoplanes sp. | reverse complement strand
GCAATACCGGCATCGGCCTGGCGCTCGTCGCCAATGCGCGCGGGTATCGGACGCTGATCGTCATTCCCGATACGCAGAGCCAGGAAAAGAAGGACATGCTGCGGCTGTGCGGCGCCGAACTGATCGAGGTGCCGGCCCTGCCCTATGCCAATCCCGACAATTACCAGCATGTCGGCCGCCGCCTCGCCGAGCAATTGCGCCGCACGGAAAAGTCCGGGGTGATTTTCGCCGACCAGTGGAACAACCTCGACAATCGCAAGGCGCATTATCTGTCCACCGGACCGGAAATCTGGGCCGATACCGGCGGCAAGGTGGACGGCTTCATCTGCTCCATCGGCACCGGCGGCACGATAGCCGGCGTCTCGATGTTCCTGCGCGAGAAGAAGAAGGACATCGTGATCGGCGTCGCCGATCCGCGCGGGGCTGCGATGTATTCCTTATTCACCACCGGCAAGGCGGAGGCCTCGTCCGGCGGCTCGATCACCGAGGGCATCGGGCTCGGCCGCGTGACGCCGATCATCGAGGATATGAAGGTCGATCGCGTCTATCTGATCCCCGACGAGGAAGCGGTGCCGATCATCTTCGACTTGCTGATCCACGAAGGTCTCTGTCTCGGCGGCTCCTCCGGAATCAATGTCGCCGGCGCGATCCGCCTGGCCAAGGAGATGGGCCCCGGGCACACCATCGTCACGGTGCTGTGCGATTCCGGGAACCGCTATCAGTCGAAACTGTTCAACCCGGATTTCCTGCGCTCGAAAACCCTGCCGGTGCCGGAATGGATCGAGCGCCGCGCGCAGATCGCGGTGCCGTTCGTGAAAGCCTGACGATGCCGACGGATTGCCTGTTCCGGCAGAATTCCTACCTCAAGGATTGCAGCGCAACGGTCGTCGCGGTCATGCCGGACGGCGGCATCGTACTCGACCGCACGGTGTTCTACGCCGCTTCCGGCGGCCAACCCGGCGACCGCGGCATCATCACCCTGCCCTCGGGCGAGCCGGTGCTGATCGACACCGCGATTTTCCTGGATCAGGCCAAGAGCGAGATCGCGCATGTGCCGGCCGGCGGGACCGCGCCGGTCAAGCCCGGCGACGCCGTGCATGCGAGCATCGACTGGGACCTCCGCTATCCGCGCATGCGCATGCACACGGCGCTGCATCTGCTGTCGGCGGCGCTGCCGTTTCCCGTCACCGGCGGCTCGGTCGGCGAGAGCGAGAGCCGGCTCGACTTCGACATTCCGGAGGCCGGCCTCGACAAGGAGCGCATCGACGCCGCGCTCGCCCGCATGATCGCGGCCGACGCGGAAGTGTCCGCCCGCTGGATTTCCGACGAGGAGCTCGAAGCCAGTCCGGGCCTGGTGAAGACCATGTCGGTGAAGCCGCCCAGGGGCACCGGCAAGGTGCGCCTGATCGAGATCAAGGGTCTCGATCTGCAGCCCTGCGGCGGCACGCATGTGCGCCGTACCGGCGAAATCGGCGCCGTGCGCGTCACGCAGGTGGAAAAGAAGGGCAAGCAGAACCGGCGCGTCCGCCTGGCGCTGATTTAGGCTTCCCGCAACGAGGTATCCGCCATGAACCAGGATGCGCGACCCCCCGCCAGCCGATGGCTCGTCTCGACCGAGTGGCTGGCCGACCATCTCGACGCGCCGGATATCGTGGTCGTCGACGGCTCCTATTATCTGTCGACCATGAAGCGCGACGCGCGCGCCGAATATCTCGCCGCGCATATCCCCGGCGCGGTGTTCTTCGACATCGATGCCATTGCCGACAAGTCGAGCCCCCTGCCGCATATGCTGCCCTCGCCGGAGCAGTTCTCGTCGGCGATGCGCAATATGGGTATCGGCGACGGCCAGACCATCGTGGTCTATGACGGCGCCGGATTGTTCTCCGCACCGCGCGTGTGGTGGACGCTGCGCGTGTTCGGCGTGCGCGACGTCTACATCCTCGACGGCGGATTCCCGAAATGGAAGGCGGAAGGCCGGCCGATCGCCTTCGACGAGGTGCGCCGCACGCCGCGGCATTTCACCGCCCGCTTCGACCGCGGCATGGTGGCGGACACAGCCGACATCGAGAAGGCGCTGGCCACGAAATCCGCGCAGGTGGTCGATGCGCGCTCCGCCGAACGCTTCGCCGGCACGGCGCCGGAGCCGCGTCCGAACCTACCCTCCGGCCACATGCCGGGTGCGCACAATGTCCCGGCCACCGGCCTGATCGAGGACGGCCGGCTGATCGAACCGGCGCGCCTCGCCAAGGCCTTCGCCGCCGCGGGCGTCGATGCGCGATCGCCGGTCATCACGAGCTGCGGCTCCGGCGTCACCGCCGCGATCTTGTGGCTTGCCCTCGACGCCATCGGGGCGCCGCCCAAGGCGCTGTATGACGGCTCCTGGACGGAATGGGCCTCGCGCGGCGACCTGCCGGTCGAGCCGAAACCCAAGAACTGAGGCCGTCATGGCCGCGCGGGTCGCCCTGGTCACCGGCGCCGGACGCGGCATCGGCCGCGCCATCCTGCAGCGGCTCGCGGCGCAGGGATGGCGCGTCGCCGCGATCGACCTGCCGCCGGCGCGCCCTCCCCGCGCCGCTGTCGTACCGGCCGGCATCCTGCGCCTCGACGGCGACGTGGCCGATCCCGCCTTTGTCGAGAAGGCGGTCGATCGCGTCATGCAACGCTGGGGGCGCATCGACGGCGTGGTCTCGAATGCGGGGATCATGAAACGCGCGCCGATCCGCAAGCTCAGTCTCGCCGACTGGCGCCGCGTGCTCGACGTCAACCTGACCGCGAGCTTCCTGCTCGCGCGCGCGGCCGAGAAGCCGCTGCGCAAGTCCAAAGGCGCGATCGTCACCATCGCCTCGACCCGCGCGCTGATGTCGGAGCCCGGCACCGAGGCCTATGCCGCCTCCAAGGGCGGCCTGGTCGCGCTGACGCATGCGCTCGCGGTCAGTTTTGCGCCGGATATTCGCGTCAATTGCATCAGCCCGGGCTGGATTGCGACCGCCGGCTATCGCAAGCTGCGCCAGATCGATCACCGCCAGCATCCGGCCGGGCGCGTCGGCAGGCCGGAAGACATCGCGGAAATGGCGGCGCTGCTGCTCGACGGCCGCCGCGCGGGTTTCGCCACCGGGGCGAATTTCGTCGTCGACGGCGGCATGACACGCAAGATGATCTACGCGGAATGAGGAGGCTGCGTGACCGTGCAACCGAAAGTGAGCGGCTTCTACCACGATCCCAGCGGCAGCATCGCCTATTTCGTGGAGGATGAAGCGAGCCGGCGGATCGCGATCGTCGACCCGGTGCTGGATTTCGACGAGAAATCCGGCCGAATCTCGACGGAATTCGCCGACAACCTGCTCGGAGAAATCGCGCGGCGCGGCCTCGGCGTCGACTGGATTCTCGACACCCACCCGCATGCCGATCATTTCTCCGCCGCCGCCTATCTGAAGGACAGGCTCGGCGCGCCGACCGCCATCGGCGAGAAAATCGTCGACGTGCAGAAGCTGTGGAAGGGTATCTACAACCTGCCGGATTTTCCCGCGGACGGCTCGCAATGGGACCGCCTGTTCGCCGACGGCGACACGCTGAATGTGGGCGGATTGCAGGGCCGGGTGACGTTCTCGCCCGGGCATACGCTCGCCTCCATCACCTACCTGTTCGGCGACGCCGCGTTCATCCACGACACGCTGTTCCAGCCCGACACCGGCAGCGCACGCTGCGACTTTCCCGGCGGCAGCGCCGCGCGGCTCTACGATTCCATCATGGCGATCCTGGCGCTGCCCGATTCGACCCGCCTGTTCACCGGACACGACTACAAGGAAGGCGGGCGGGCACCGCAATGGCAGTCGAGCGTCGCCGAGCAGAAAAGCAGCAACAAGCAGTTCAAGGACAGGCCGACGCGGGAGCAATTCGTCGCCCTGCGCGAGGCGCGCGACAGGACGCTGCCGATGCCGCGCCTGATCCTGCACGCGCTGCAGGTCAACATGCGCGGCGGCCGCCTGCCGGAGCCGGAGGCGAACGGCCGGCGTTATCTGAAATATCCGGTGGATGCATTGTGAGGCCGTGTCCGGCCGTCGCTTGCGACTTACCCTCCCCCTTGCGGGGAGGCTCGACTGCCGAAGCGCAGCGCAGGCAGGCGGAGTGGGGGTCGTTGGGGTCGGTCGCTGACGATACCGCCAGATTCGCAATCACACCCACCCCGCTCGTTTCGCCTTGCTCAACGAGGGTAAGGACAGCGGCGCAGCCGCCAGCTCGCTCAATGCAGAATCTGGCTGAGGAACAGCTTGGTCCGCTCGTGCTGCGGATTGGAGAAGAACCGCTCGGGCACGTTCACCTCCACGATCTGGCCGGCATCCATGAAGATCACGCGGTTGGCGACCTGGCGCGCGAAGCCCATCTCGTGGGTCACGCACAGCATGGTCATGCCGTCATGCGCGAGCTGCACCATGGTCTCCAGCACCTCCTTCACCATTTCCGGGTCGAGCGCGGAGGTCGGCTCGTCGAACAGCATGATTTTCGGGTTCATGCATAGCGCGCGTGCGATGGCGACGCGCTGCTGCTGGCCGCCGGACAATTGTCCCGGATACTTGCCGGCCTGCTCCGGGATTTTCACGCGCTTGAGGTAATGCAGCGCGACCTCCTCGGCGGCCTTCTTCGGCATTTTGCGCACCCAGATCGGCGCCAGCGTGCAATTCTCCATCACCGTCAGATGCGGGAACAGGTTGAAATGCTGGAAGCACATGCCGACTTCGCGCCGCACTTCGTCGATGCGCTTGAGGTCGTTGGTCAGCTCGATGCCGTCGACCACGATCCGGCCTTTCTGGTGCTCCTCCAGACGGTTGATGCAGCGGATCATGGTCGACTTGCCGGAGCCCGACGGACCGCAGATGACGATGCGCTCGCCGCGCATCACCCGCAGGTTGATGTCGCGCAGAACGTGGAATTCGCCGTACCATTTGTGCATGCCGACGATCTCGACGGCGACGTCGGATTTCAGCGGCGCGGGCTTCATCGCTTGGGCGGCGGCCTGGTCCATCGTGCAATTCCCCTCAGCGCTTGTGGCCCGTCGCCAGCCGCGCTTCCATGTTCTTGGCGTAGCGCGACATCAGATAGCAACAGGTGAAATAGAAGATGGCCGCAAAGGCATAGCCGGTCGTGCTGACCGTGGGCGCGGCCCATTTCGGATCGATGCGCGCCACCTCGATGGTCTTCAACAGGTCGAAAATGCCGACGATGAAGACCAGCGTCGTGTCCTTGAACAGCGCGATATAGTTGTTGACGATGTTCGGGATGGTGATGCGCAAAGCCTGCGGCAGGACGATCAGCCGCATCATCTGCCAATAGCCGAGGCCGACCGACATGGCGCCCTCGTACTGCCCCTTGGGGATGGCCTGCAGGCCGGCGCGCACGACTTCCGCCATATAGGCCGCCGCGAACATCGCGACGCCGACCAGCGCGCGCAGCAATTTGTCCGGCGACCAGGAATCCGGCACGAATAGCGGCAGCATCACGCTCGCCATGAACAGCACGGTGATCAGCGGCACGCCGCGCACGAATTCGATGAAGATCACCGACATCAGCCGCACCGCGGGCATGTGCGAGCGGCGCCCGAGCGCCAGCAGCACACCGACCGGCAGCGAGAAGACGATGCCGACGGCCGCCACCACGATCGAGACCAGCGCGCCGCCCCAATAGACGGTGTCGACCTTGGCGAGCCCGATGGCCGGCCAGCCCGACAGCAGAATGAAGGAGACCACCGGCAGCACGACAAAGAAATAGAGCGCGCCGATATCGCGGCGCGGCGCGCGCAGCCAGGCGAGCCAGACGATGCCGACGGCGAGCATGGCGAAGAAGATGTCGACGCGCCAGCGCTGCGCGAGCGGATAGGAGCCGTAGATGAAATAGCTGAAGCGCTCGCGCACGAAGGCCCAGCAGGCGCCGACCTCCGGCCGCTCCGGCGTCACGATGCAGGCCTCGCGGTCGTTGCCGGTCCATACCGCGTCGATCACCAGGAATTTCAGCAGCGGCGGCACGATCCAGAAGACCAGCAGCACCGACAGCAGGGTCAGGGCGATATTGACCCAGCCGGAAAACATGTTCTCGCGCAGCCAGCCGACGGCCCCGGTGGTCGCCGCCGGCGGCGGCAGCGGATCTTCCGCGGCGCCGCGCACCCAGGCGATTTCCGCCGCCCGTTTCGCCTCGAGGGCTTCGAGATCGGTCACGGCCATGCGTCAGCGCTCCACCAGCGCGATACGCTGGTTGTACCAGTTCATGATCGCGGAGGTGACCAAACTGATGGTCAGGTACACCGCCATGGTGATGGCCACCACCTCGACCGC
>JBFWWQ010000212.1:0-6351 GCA_050246095.1 Pseudorhodoplanes sp. | reverse complement strand
GTCCGAACACCTGCACCTCGATGCTGACGCCGAGCGCGGCGGTTTCCTCGCACATGGCAAGAACGGAGCCGGCCGGCATTTCCGGCGGCAGCGCGATGTTGCAGGCGCCGGCGCGCGCCAGCACCGCCGCCGTGCGCTCGTTATAGACGTTGATGAACGGGCCGATATGGTGCGGTCGTCCGTGCAAGGCGGGCAGAGCGGAGGCGTCGTTGGCTTCCACCGTGTATTCGCCCGCGGCGCAGACGCTCTCCACCAGCCGGCGGTCGGCCTTCGACATCACTTCCGCCAGCGTCGAGAACACCACCTGCTTGCCGGAAGCGGTCAGCCGCGCGGCGACCGCTTCGAATTCCGCGGCGAATAGCGGCGCGCGCTTGGAGCAGATCACCTCGCCGAGATAGACGACGGCGACCGGCGCCTCGTCGGCGATGCGGAAATAGAAGTCGCGCCATTGCTCCGCCGGCCAGTTGAACAGGACCGGCCCGAGCGTGAGTTCGCCCGTCTGTTGCGGCACGGCTATCTCCATGACTTGCTGCGGAACGTGCCCTCGGTCTCGCGGCGGCCTTCGGTGATCGCGAGCAGGCTTTCGAACGCGGTCTGGCGGCCGGCCATCAGATCGTCGACCGCGCGGCGGAAGGCGGAGACCACGGCCTTGACATAGGAGCGGCTGCGCTGGCGGCCCTCGATCTTGAGCGCGCTCACGCCCGCGCGCATCAGATCGGGCAGCAGCGCCGAAAGGTTCAGGCTGACCGGTTCCTCGAAGGCGTAATAGCCGCCGTCGCGCACGTCGCTGAGATAGCGGCCCTTGCAGATGGTCGGATAGCCCGCGCTCTCGTTGCCGCAGAAGCGGTCGATCACGACCGGGCCGAGCCGGGTGGTGAGGTTGCGTCCGCTGTCGGATTCGTAGTGCACGTCCGACGCCGGCGAACAGACGCCGTCCATGTTGGTGGAGGTGCCGGTGACATAATTGGTCAGGCTGCAGCGGCCTTCCGCCATCATCCCGATATTGCCGAAGATGAACGCCTCGATCTCGCACGGGATCTGGCGGTGCAGCTCGCTGATCTCCGCGACGGTGAGCATGCGCGGCAGCACCACGCGCTTGACGTTGAACTGCGTGCAATAGAAGCGGATCGCCTCCGGCGAGGACGCGCCCGCCTGCACCGACAGATGCAGGCGCAGGTTCGGATGCGTGCGCGCGGCATAGTCGGCGACGCCGATATCGGCGACGATCGCCGCGTCGATGCCGCAGGCGGCGGCGAGATCGATGGCGTCGCGCCACAGGTCGAACTTGCCGGCGGGCGGGAAGGTGTTGACCGCCATCAGAACCTTGGCCTTGCGCTCATGCGCATAGGCGACGGCGCGGGCAAGCTCGTCCGGGGTGAAATTCAGGCCCGGGAAGTTGCGCGCATTGGTCGCGTTCTGCAGGCCGCAATAGACCGCGTCGGCCCCGGCATCGACGGCGGTGCGCAGCGAGGCGGGCGTTCCCGCCGGGCAGACCAGTTCGGGCTTCTGGAATTCGGCGACGTTCATGCCGGCATGTCCCGTGTCGATCGCCAGCCGCGCAGGGCCGCGCCGGCAGGGCCGGACAGCGGACCGAGACTGGCGAGGATGCAGTCGAGCGCGCTGCCGTCGAAATCGTCGAGCGCGTTGCGCAGCGCGACCACCGCCTCGGTGTCGCCGCTGATCTGCAGATCGCGCGAGAAGAACAATGCGTCGCCGTCGAGCGAGCCGTCGATCATGTCGAGCAGGTTGAGAAAGGTGCCGGCGATGGCGGCGACGTGCGCGGGCCGCTCGTGACGGCGATGCGCGGTCAGGCGCGGCAATTCGCGCTCCGGCGTCAGGATCAGCACGAAGGGCAGGTCGACGGGATCGATCAGGAAGCGCTTGCCGGCATGCGGGCCGAGGCGTCCGAACAGTTCCGGGCGCGTGCGCGCGACATGCACGGCGATGCGGCCGAGCAAAGGCTGCAGCAGCGCGAGCGGCATCGGTGCGAGCAGCAGGGCGGGAAGGCGCTGGATAAGGGCGTTCAGCGGCGATGCAGAAGGAGAAGACGCGCGCATAGCGCTCTCTAGAACCGCCCCCCGGCGGCCCGGTTGACCGAAATCAAGCGCCGCGGGCCTGTGTTTCTGCCGCGGCGGGGGGCAGACGAGCCCGGCGCGCGCCTGCGCCGGCGGACTGCCGTACCCCGAAGCCTGTTTCGCCCTCCTTGGTGCGGCATTGAGGGCGCCGCCGGGCGCATGACGCCGGGCGCGTTTTGCGCGATAATCCGGCGCCCCAACCGAGTTTCCGCAATGGATGACGACGAGCTTCCCTTGGCCGTGCGGGCGCAACGCCTGATCGCGCGCTGCCGCAGCGACATCAGCACCGCCTGGGAGCATATCGATGTGGCGCGCACCGGCTTGCGCCGCCGCCCCGCCGACCTGGCCGCCGACATGAAGCGGCATGCGCGCCAGCGCAAGCGCGAACAGCGGCGCAGTTTCGCCGGCGGAATCTATACGCCGCCGGAGGCGCCGAGCACCGAATCGAGCCCGCGCCGCAGGCCGGGCGCCTCGGCCACGCGCCGCACCGCGAGCAAGGTGCCGCCGACATAGGGCGCCGCGGATTCGCCCGCATCGTGGCGGATCGACAGCCGCTCATTGTCGGCGCCGAACAGCGCCTCCACCGACAGCACGAAGGACGGCAGGCGCAGCGAATGCTCCTGCACGCCGCCATGCGCGCCCTTGCCGATCGCGGCGCCGCGCGTCGCCGGAATGCCGGAAAGCTTGTCCACGGGCAGCGAGGTTGCGGGCTGGCGGACCGCGGCCAGCGTTTCGGCGAGTTCGCGCGCGGTCCCAGACGGCGTGTCGGGCTTTCCCGCGCCCGCATAGTCGATGATCTCGACGTCCGGCACGTAGCGCGCGGCTTCCAGCGCGAAGCGCTTGAGCAGGGTCGCGGTGATGGAGAAATTGCCGGCCGCGATCACGCCGACCTTGTTCGCCTGCGCCGCCTTGTCGATCTGCGCATAGTCGTCGGCGCCGAGCCCCGAGGTGCCGACCACCGCATGCCGCCCGGCGGCGACGGCTTCGAGGATATGCGCGCGCACGCTCGTGGGATGGCTGTAATCGACCACGACGTCGGAGGGGAGGCTGAGCGCCTCGCGCAGACTGGCGACGATCTTCACGCCGACCGGGGCAAAGCCGTTCGCAGCGCCCGCGTCATCTCCGGCCGCCTTGCGCGCGACCGCGCCGGCGAGCGTGAGATCCGGCGCCGCCGCGATGGCGGGAATGAGGGCCGACCCGGTCCAGCCGGTGGCGCCGACAACGACGACCTTGAGCATTGATTACGCTCCTTCGGATCGCCGTAGCCGCCGGCGGTCGGGGTCCGGATGATAATGGCTTCGCCCGCCCCGATCACGGTGGCGTCGCAGCCCTGCAGCTTCTCGATGCGGCCGTCCCTGCGCCGCACCGCGTTCTCGCCGACCTGGCCGGCCTCGCCGCCTTCCAGCCCGAACGGCCGCACGCGGCGGTGGCCGGTGAGCAGCGTGCATTCCATCTCTTCGAGGAAGCGGATGGTGCGGCGGATGCCGTCGCCCGCCTTCCATTTTCCCCTGCCGCCCGAGCCCTTGCGGATGTGGAAATCCTCCAGCAGCACCGGATAGCGGAATTCGAGGATTTCCGGATCGGTGAGGCGCGTATTGGTCATGTGCGTATGCACGGCGTCGGTGCCGTCGAAGCCCGGTCCCGCCGGCGAGCCCGAGCAGATCGTCTCGTAATACTGATACTTGGCATTGCCGAAATTCAGGTTGTTCATCGTACCCTGCGCGGCGGCCAGCGCCTTCAGCGCGCCGAACAGGCAATTGGTCACCGCCTGCGAGGTCTCGACATTGCCGGCGACCACCGCCGCCGGATATTCCGGCGTCAGCATCGTGCCTTTCGGAATCACGATATTGATCGGCCGCAGGCAGCCGGCATTCATCGGAATGTCGTCGTCCACCATGACGCGGAAGACATAGAGCACGGCGGCGCGCGTCACCGGCTCCGGCGCGTTGAAATTCGTCGGCTGCTGCGGCGAGGTGCCGGTGAAATCCACGCTCGCCTCGCGCTTCCTCTTGTCGACCGTGATCTTCACCTTGATGCACGTGCCCTGGTCCATCTCGTAGGCGAACTCGGAATCGTGCAGGCGGTCGATCACGCGCCGCACGCTCTCGGCGGCATTGTCCTGCACGTGCTGCATGTAGGCCTTCACCACCGGCATGGTGAAATGCGTCACCATCTTGCGCAATTCCTGCACGCCCTTCTCGTTGGCGGCGATCTGCGCCTTCAGGTCGTTGACGTTCTGCACCGGGTTGCGCGCCGGATATTTCGCGCCGGTCAGCGCGTCGTTGAGCTCCTTCTCGCGGAAGCGGCCGCGATCGACGAGCTTGAAATTGTCCATGTAGACGCCTTCTTCCTCGATCGTCGTCGCGTTCGGCGACATCGAGCCGGGCGAGATGCCGCCGACATCGGCATGGTGGCCGCGCGAGGCGACCCAGAACAGGATGCGCCGCTTCCCATCGTCGAAGACCGGCGTGCAGACGGTGATGTCGGGCAGATGCGTGCCGCCGTTATAGGGGGCGTTGATCGCATAGACGTCGCCGGGCCGGATCTTTCCCGCGTTCTCGCGGATGATGGTCTCCACCGCGCGGTCCATCGAGCCGAGATGCACCGGCATGTGCGGCGCGTTGGCGACCAGCGAGCCGCTGCCGTCGAACACCGCGCAGGAGAAGTCGAGCCGCTCCTTGATGTTCACCGAATAGGCGGTGTTCTGCAGCGCGACGCCCATCTGCTCGGCGATCGACATGAACAGGTTGTTGAAGACCTCCAGCATCACCGGGTCGGCCTTGGTGCCGATGGCGCTGGCGCGCTTCAGCTTGACGATGCGGGCGAGCACGAGATGGTTCTTGGCGGTCAGTTCCGCCTGCCAGCCGCTCTCCACCACGATGGTCTGGTGCGGCTCGATCACGATCGCCGGGCCCTTCACCTTGTGGCCGGGCCGGAGCTGCCCGCGCGTATAGACGGCGGCCTTGTGCCACTGTCCCGCGGAGAAGAACCGCGTGCGGCGGGCGGGCGAGGGGAGCTTGCTGCGGGTCCGGGCCAGCTTGCGCTCGCGGAACCTGGCGCCGCCGCCGATCGCTTCCACCGAGACGGCCTCGACCACCATTTCCTTCTTGCGGTCGACAAAGCCGAACTGCGCCTTGTGCGCCTTCTCGAAGGCGAGCTTCATCGCCCGCAGCGAGCCGGCATTCACGACCAGGGCCGTGTCGGTGCCGGCGTAGCGGATATGCGCGCGCAGCACGACCTTGATCTTCGCCGCCGGCACGCCCTGTCCCGCGACCTCGTCCTTCGTCTCCTTGCCCAGGCGCGTGCCGATCTTCTTCAGCGCGGCAAGCGAATTCGCGCCGAACGGCTCCTCGATCGCCTGCTGGCGCACGCTGCGGATATCGGCGAGCCCCATGCCGTAGGCGGACAAGAGCGAGGAGAACGGGTGGATCAGCACCCTGGTCATGCCGAGCGCGTCGGCGACGAGGCAGGCATGCTGCCCGCCGGCGCCGCCGAAACAGTTCAGCGCATAGCGCGTCACGTCGTAGCCGCGCTGCACGGAAATCTTCTTGATCGCGTTCGCCATGTTCTCGACCGCGATGCGGATGAAGCCGTCGGCGACGTCTTCCGGCTTGCGTCCGTCGCCGACTTTTCGGGCGAGCGCGGTGAAGGCGTCCTGCACGGCCTTGGCGTCGAGCGGCTGGTCCTGGCCCGGCCCGAAAATCTTCGGGAAGTAATCCGGGATCAGCTTGCCGGCCATCACGTTGGCGTCGGTGACGGCGAGGGGGCCGCCGCGGCGGTAGCATTTCGGCCCGGGATTGGCGCCCGCCGAATCCGGCCCGACGCGGAAACGCGCGCCGTCGAAATGCAGGATCGAGCCGCCGCCGGCCGCGACCGTGTGAATGAGCATCATCGGCGCGCGCATGCGCACGCCGGCAACCTCGGTCTCGAAGGCGCGCTCGTATTCGCCGTCGAAATGGGAGACGTCGGTCGAGGTGCCGCCCATGTCGAAGCCGATCACGCGGTTGAATCCGGCTTCGCGCGCGGTCTGCGCCATCGACACGACGCCGCCGGCGGGGCCGGACAGGATCGCGTCCTTGCCCTGGAAGAGATCGGCCGCGGTGAGGCCGCCCGACGACATCATGAACATGAGGCGGGGATTGCCGCCGTTCTCGCGGTTTGCTCCGCTGCGCTCCCTCCCCTTGAAAAGGGGAGGGCCGGGGAGGGGATCATCTTGCTGCCGATCCCCACCCGGCGCGCTTACGCGCGCCGACCTCCCCTTTTCAAGGGGAGGTGA
>JBFWWQ010000211.1:0-6386 GCA_050246095.1 Pseudorhodoplanes sp. | reverse complement strand
GCTTCGCCCTTCCGGGGCGAAGCGCCGGAAATTGCCAAAAAAATGAACGTTGCCCGTGCGCGCGGGCTTCTCTATACCCAGCTTCCGACGCACCCGTAGCTCAGCTGGATAGAGCGTTGCCCTCCGAAGGCAAAGGTCACACGTTCGAATCGTGTCGGGTGCGCCATATTTTCAGGAATTCAGCAGCACTCTCATCTTGGCCGATGCGCTCCGGGTAGCACCGGGGTAGCACGCTCTGCGGCTAACAAGAATTTTGCAGCGCTTCAGGTCGTGGCGTGAACGTGCTGCCCAGCCACGCGCTTGCGTCGCCGCACGGTCACCGCAATGTCCACCTCCCGGCCCAAGCGGGCGAGAACCGTCATCAGCCGGTCAACCGTGAAGCGGTCGAGATTGGCGTTACGAATACGCGAGAAATCGGCGGCAGCGATCCGGGTCAGGCTCTCAGCTTTGCGAACGGTCAGGTTGGCGTCATCGAGCGCACGAACGATCTCAGCCGCAAGCAGCGCCTTAAGCTGCAAGGCGTCGGCATTTTCCCTGCCGAGGTCGCGAAAGACATTGCCGCTGCCTCTGACGATTTTGAGCTTGGGCGTTTTCATAGCAGTTGTTCCTTCAGTCGCTTGATCCGCTCGCGCACCAAGTCGATTTCATGCTTGGGCGTGGCAATGCCCTTCTTGGATTTCTTCTGAAAGGCGTGAACGACCCAGATGTCTTCCCCGAGTTGGAGCACATATACGACCCTGAAGCATCGCCTCTCGACTTGATCGCCAGTTCCCATACGCCGCTTCCAAGCCCCGCAAGCGGCTTGGCTATGTCGGGTGTTGCGCCCTCGGCAACAAAGGTGAGCGCGGCAGAAGCGCGGTCCTGAGCGTCTTTCGGAAACGCCAGGAAGTCCTTCAGAGCGGCCTTAACCCAACTGATTGTCCGTGTGTTGCGGGTCATTCATGTCCTGAACTTAGTCATATATGACAACAAGCGCAAGATATAAAGGTAATGCCATGCGGTCGGCGCCGTGACCGCGCGCCAGCGGCCCCGCCCGCGCCGCCCGTCCGCAGGCCGCCGCCTATTTCAGCAGCGGCGCGAGGATCGCCTCGAATTCCTCCAGCGTCAGGGCGCCGGTACGCTTCTCGCCGTTGATGAAGAAAGTGGGCGTCGAGGAAATCCCGAACTCGTCGCGGGCGCGCAAGGCCGCCGCGCGGATCGTCTCGTAGAGCGGCCGGTTGAGCATGCAGGCGTCGAACGCCTCGCGGCTCATGCCTTCGGCGCGCGCGATGTCGGCGAGCGCATGGCCGACATTCTGCGCATGCGTCCACGCATCCTGTTCGCGCAGCAGCCGATCGGTCGCGCCGTACCATTTGGCCTCGCCCAGGCAGCGCGCCAGCATCGCGCCGGCAAGGCCGGGCAGGTCGTTCGGGAAATCGCGCAGGACGAACCGCACCTTGCCGGTGTCGACATATTTCGCCTTCAGTTCCGGCCAGGTCGTGTTGTGGAATTTCGCGCAGAAGTGACAGGACGTGGAGAAATATTCGACCACCGTCACCGCAGCGCCGGTCTCGCCGATGGACTGATCCGCGAGGCCCGCCGGCGCCGGCGGCGCCGACTTCTGTGCCGGCAGCGCGGCCGGCCAGAGCCCGAGGCCGAAGCCGAGCGCCAACGCGACAATGCAAAGCCGGCGGCGGATCATGCGTTCCTCACGGTCGTTTCAAGAGCGCGTGCACCCAATGGCAGGAGCCACGGCCGTCGGCGGTGACGGTGCTCCAGGTTTCCGCATTGTCGTCGGGCGAGGTCTGGAAGCGCACGCGGAAGGGCCCGTCCGATTCCATGTTCGGCCAGGTAAGCTTGGTGATGCCGGTGGCGGAGCCGAAACGGCGCGTCTGCTGGCTCTTCTCGTCCCGCGCCACCATCACCCAGGGCTCCGAGGAAATCCGGAACAGGCCGCGGTTGAGGCCGTCGAATGTGTCGCCGGCATTGAACAGGGCGACCGGTCCGGCCGCCCCCAGCGCGCGCTCGGCCCAGTTCGGCTCGAAGCGCCGGGTCGGGGTCATCGGCACGACCATGAAATACAGCGTGCCGGGATCGGCCGCGGCCTCCTTTTCACAGTCGTCGAGCGCGGTCGAGAGCCAGGAATAGTCGTTGCTGGCGGTGGAGGGGAACAGCTTGCGCCGCCAGGCATCGAGCTGCCCGGACAGCATCACGACGCTGCCGGCGGCGACGGCCAGCGCCGCCAGGCCCCCCAGAATCAGCGGAACCCGCTTCAAGCGCAGGCCCCCGTGGCGCAGGGGAGACAGGGGGCGGATCGCGGCAGGCTTGACATCATCGTGATCGTGCGGCGACCTGCGGTAAATGCTACTTTTTCTAACATGATGGGGCGGCTCCGGCGGCCGGTCGGGCCGCCTTCATAACGCCTAAACTCTCTCTCACGTATAGGGGGAGCTCATTCGGAAGCCACGATGCCATTTCGACCGGTTCTCAGCGCCGCAGCGACCCTGACGATCCTCACCCTCACGGGCTGGGGCGCGCTCGCCCAATATGCCGCTCCCCCCGTTTACCGTGGGGACGATGCCTATGGCCGGCCGGTCTATCAACGCGGCACCACGCTTTACGATCCGCGCAGCGCCGTGGCTGAACCGATCCAGGGCCAGCCCTACGGCGCGACGCAACCGCTGCCGCCGGGCGGCCCGCTCTACAGCGAGCGCGGCCCCGCCCCCGACGAACTCTACGATCCGCAGCAGGGCTATAATCCGCATCAGGGCTATGTTCCCTATCCCGGTTACGGGCAGGAAGCACCCGGCGCCCAGCCCCCCTACGATCCGAACCAGGGTCCGGCGGTGACCGGCGGCGTGATCCGTCCGCCTGTGGATATCGTTCCCGGCGGCCGCCAGGGCACGCTGGCTTCGCTGCCGGTGGAGGATCAGCCGGAGACCGGCGAACCGAAGGAATTGCCGCCGCAATTCAAGCGGCAGACCGTGCCCTACGCGACGCGCGAGCCGGTCGGCAGCATCATCATCGATACGCCGAACACCTATCTCTACTATGTGATCGGCGGCGGGCAGGCGATCCGTTACGGCATCGGCGTCGGCCGCGACGGCTTCACCTGGTCGGGCGTGGAGAAGATCACGCGGCTTGCGGAATGGCCGGACTGGCATCCGCCGGCGGAAATGATCGAGCGCCAGCCCTATCTGCCCCGGTTCATGGCCGGCGGCCCGGGCAATCCGATGGGCGCGCGCGCGCTGTATCTCGGAAAGACCGTCTACCGCATCCACGGCACCAACCAGCCCTCGACCATCGGGCAATTCGTCTCCTCCGGCTGCATCCGCATGCTGAACGAGGACGTCGAAGACCTGTATGGTCGCGTCAAGGTCGGAACCAAGGTGGTCGTGCTGCCGGGCAATACGCCGGCCGCCTCGAATGCGCCGATCGTGCGCTGACGCAGCGATCCTCCCCCCCGCCTAAAGACTGATTCAACTGCGTCGAATCATATTCGTCGCTCATCTTTTTGTTCGGGCATGATCTTTTCCGAGAACCGGTTCCCGCTTTTCGGGATCATGCCCTTGCGCGCAGTGTTGCGGAAATGTCCGCAGGCTGAAGCATCGGCGATGCCGTCCGTACGCCCGGCGTGACCGCGCGGGACGAATCAGCAAATATTACCGTGGAAAAAAATCCCAGCATGCGGGGACTTATCCGCACGCGCGGGACGGTTCGGCGTCCGTGCAACCGCACCCGGCAGCGTCCGCGACCGGCGGCGCATCCGGACCCGCACAGGATCGACATCGATGCTGCCCGATCTGCGGCTCCTCATCCCGGCGACGGTCGCGACCTTCTTTCTCGCGGCCGCGCTCGGGCTGTTTGCGTCGCTGCGCATCGCGCAGGAGCCGCCTTACGCGCGGACCGATCCGATCGCGGCGGCGGACGACACCCCGATCGCGCGCATCTCCGCGGGCTGGCCGTTCCCGGATCCGGATCGCGCGGCGGCTCTGCGCGATCTCGCGCGGGTGGTGAAGCTCGAGCCGGGAAAAAATCCGGTTGCCAGCGACGCCATCCCGGCCGCGGCCGAAATGCCGTCCGAGAACGCACCGCAGGCCGCGACCGTGCCGCCCGCGCCCGCCGAGGCGGCGGTGCCGCAACCCGAAACCGCCACGGAAGGCCAGCGCCTGGCGAGCCGGCCGGAGGCGGCGCTGGACGAGGAGAAGCCGGCGCAAGTCGCGCCGGCCGAAATCGTCAAGCCGCGCGCGGCGAAGCCACGCGTCGCCGCCAAGAAACGCCCGCGCATGGCGCGCCGCGCCAGCAACGATCCGTTCGCGCATCTGCCGCGTCCCGGCTTCGAGTCGCCGAGCAATTTCTCGACCTACGGCCGTCACAACCAGCCGCGCTGAGCGTAGAGGCGGGTTTCAATTTCGCCTGGCTGCGCCTAGGGTCTTTTTTGCGTTTCGTCGAACCGCAAAAAGACTCTTAGGTCTTTGCACTGACAGCATGGTCCCGCTTTCGATCCTCGATCTGTCGCCGGTCACCACGGCTACTCCCGCCTCGCAGGCCCTGCGCAATTCGCTCGAGCTCGCGCGCCACACCGACAAGCTCGGCTATCGCCGCTATTGGGTCGCCGAGCATCACAACCTCGCGAATATCGCAAGCTCCGCGCCCGACATCATGATCGGGCAGATCGCGGCGGCGACGCGGAACATGCATGTCGGCTCCGGCGGCGTGATGCTGCCGAACCATGCGCCGCTCACCGTCATGGAGCGCTTCAAGGTGCTGGAGGCGCTGTTTCCCGGGCGCATCGATCTCGGGCTGGGGCGCGCGCCGGGCACCGACCAGGTCACCTCGATCGCCCTGCGCCGACGGCAGGGCGTGAGCGAGGAGGACGATTTCCTCGAACGGCTGCAGGAAATGCTGCTGATCGAGAACAAGCGGTTTCCGCCCGACCATCCGTTCAGCAAGGTGCATGCGATGCCGGTCGACGTCGCGCTGCCGCCGATCTATCTCCTGGGATCGAGCGACTACAGCGCCAAGCTCGCCGCGCAGATCGGCACCGGCTATTCCTTCGCGCATCATTTCGCCCAGTTCGACCCGGTGATGCCGATGCTCACCTATCGACAGAATTTCCGCCCCTCGGATGCGTTTGCGAAGCCGCATGCGATACTCGCGGTCGCGGCGGTCGTCGCCGACAGCGACGGGGAAGCCGACCGGCTGGCCAGGACCATCGATCTGAATTTCGCGCGACGCGCGCGCGGCGATTACCTGCCGCTGGAAAGTCCGGAGGCCGCGGAGGCGTTCGACTATTCGCCCGTGGACCGCGCGCGCATCGAGAAGAACCGCGAGCGGCTGATGGTCGGTTCGCCGAAAACCGTGATGGGGAAGCTGAATGCCCTGGTCGAGGCGACGCAGGCCGACGAGGCGATGGTCACGACCATGATTTTCGATCACGCCGCGCGCCTGCATTCCTACACGCTGCTGGCGTCGGCGGCAGCCAGCGCATAAGCGCGCCGCCGGTTCCGCGGCGCAAGGCAGGCATGCCGGACCGCCGGCCGTCTTCCGAGGCCGCGCCGCCCCGTGCTAGAGCGACGCCGGCAATCAAGCTCCGGCGCGGCCGGACGCGTCACGGGAGGTCCGCTTGGGCAAGCATTTCACCCTCACCACCACCGACAGGCATCGGCTCGGCGCCTATCGCGCGGAACCGAAGGGCGCGCCGAAGGGCGGCATGGTGGTCGCGCAGGAGATATTCGGGGTCAACCGGCACATCCGCAATGTCTGCGACCGGCTCGCGCAAGCCGGCTATGTAGCGGTGGCGCCGGCCTTGTTCGACCGCTTCGCGCGCGATTTCGAATGCGGCTACACGCCCGACGAGGTGGCGAATGCGCGCAAGCATATCGCCAGCATCGACTGGGACGCGATGATGCGCGACCTCGCCGCCGCCGCGGACGATGTGCGCGCCGCGGGTCCGGTCGGCGTGATCGGCTTCTGCATGGGCGGCTCGGCCGCGTTCCTCGCGGCCACCCGCCTGTCCGGCATCGCCGCCGCGGTCTGCTATTACGGCGGCCAGATCGTCCGCTTCGCCGACGAAAAGGCGCAATGCCCGGTGCAGATGCATTTCGGCGAGAAGGACATGCATATCCCGCTGGCCGATGTCGAGACGATCAAGAAGAAGCAGCCCGCGGCCGAGGTGTATATCTATCCCGCCGACCACGGCTTCTATTGCGACGAGCGCGGCAGCTTCCACGCCGACAGCGCCAAGCTCGCCTGGGAGCGCACGCTGTCGTTCCTGTCGGCCAATCTGAAGAAGTGAAGCAGCGTTGCTCCGGCAACATCATGGCCGGGCGAAGTCCCGGCCATGACGGTTGCGTACCTATTTGGCGCGATTGATCAGAACCAGCGTTCCGCGACATTGACGGTAT
>JBFWWQ010000210.1:0-6410 GCA_050246095.1 Pseudorhodoplanes sp. | reverse complement strand
CCGGCGCGCCGACCTATGCCGAGGGGCCGCACCGCCCCTCGCGCCCGCTGCAGATCCGCAAGGAATTGCGGCTCGACGCCTCCGGCGACATGGATTTCCGGCCCGATACCGCTTTGCGCGACGGCGATGTGGTGGAAGGCGACGGATGGGCGATGGAAGCGGTGACCACGCCGGGACATGCCGCCAACCACACCGCCTTCGCATTGCGCGGCACCGGCATGCTGTTCTGCGGCGACCACGTGATGCCGTGGTCGACTTCGATCGTGGCGCCGCCCGACGGTTCGATGCGCGACTACATGGCCTCGCTGCAAAAGCTCGAGCGCCGTCCGGAAGACACCTATTTCCCCGGACACGGGACGACGATCCGGGAAGCGCCGCGCTTCGTGCGCCACTATATCCGCCACCGGCAGGCGCGCGAGGCCTCCATCCTGCATCGCCTGGGCAAAGGCGAGACCGACATCCCGACCTTGGTGCGCGCCATCTATATCGGGATCGATCCGCGTCTCGTGGGCGCCGCCGGATTGTCGGTGCTGGCGCATCTGGAGGACCTGGTCGCGCGCAAGGTGGTCGCGACCGACGGCGAGCCGAGCTTGCAGACCCGTTACCGCCTGACCTGAGCCTTGACCGGCTGGTTCTTGGGCGGGGCAGGCTTCTTCGGCTGCTTTTCTTCCGCGAGCGTATCCGCCGCCGTCTCGATTTCTTCCAGCAGGGCCAGCACGCGCACGGCGTTGGTGCCGAAATCGTGCCGTCCGTAGCGCGAGGCGGAACGGATGTCGACGCGGGTGCCCTCGCCGGAGGCGCGGATGCGGATGACGACGTCGTCGCGGAATCCCATGATCGCCGTGCGGTCGACGAATTCGATGCGGCCCTCGCGCCGCCCCGCCGGCAGCGGTTCGCGCTCGTCGATCGCGCGCCATTTGTGCTTGGCCAGCACCGCCCGCGTCGCGTCATAGGCGATTTTCGGCGTGGTCGCGAGCAGCAGCGGCTCGATGTCGGGATAGGCGAAGCGCTGCTGCTCGGCGGCGTAGAGGCCGGCATAGGCGACCGGGTTGGCGGAGCGCGGCCGCAGCCGCGCGATGGCCTCGAAGCGCGGCGGATCGATCGGGTCGGTGGTGATGTCGGCGATCTGCGGCAGGTGATAGGCCTTGTAGCCGAGATAGCCCGGATAGGCGAGCAAGAGGCCGCCGATGGCGAGCGCGATCACGGCATGGCCGAGGCCGCGCAGGCCGTCCTTCCAGATCACGATCAGCGAAGCGAGTGCTGCCAGGATGCCGAGCGCGGCAAAGAACAGCGCCCCGCCGAACGTCGCCAGCGCCGGCTCGATCTCGAGGAAGCCGGTGCGCATGATGACGATCGACAGCACCACCGCCACCAGCGAAAACAGCGCGAAGCGCCGCGCCCAGACGGCGAGGCGCGACAGCGGATCTTCGACGAGACGGCGTCTGACCATGCGGAACCCTACTCGGCGGCCTCCGCGCTCGGCAGCACGTAATCCTTGAAGCTGTCGCGCAGCGCGGTTTTCAGAATCTTGCCGGTCGCGGTATGCGGGATTTCATCGACGAAGACAACATCGTCGGGCACCCACCATTTGGCGATCTTGCCCTGCATGAAGCCGAGCAGTTCCTCCTTGCCGGCGGTTTCGCCCTTCTTCAGCACGACGACGAGCAGGGGACGCTCGTCCCATTTCGGATGCCGCACGCCGATCACCGCGGCTTCGGCAACCTTGGGATGTCCGACCGCGAGATTCTCCAGGTCGATGGATGAAATCCATTCGCCGCCGGACTTGATCACGTCCTTGGAGCGGTCGGTGATCTGCATGTAGCCGTAGGCGTCCATAGTGGCGACGTCGCCGGTGTCGAAGAAACCCTGATCGTCGAGGATGCCCGGCCCCTTTTCCTTGAAATAGGCGCGCGTGACCGACGGCCCGCGCACCTTGAGCCGGCCGAACGTCTTGCCGTCCCAGGGCAGGTCGCGGCCGTTGTCGTCGGTGATCTTCATCTCGACGCCGAATGGCGGGTGCCCCTGCTTGTTCTGGATGTCGAGCTTCGCCTCGCCGCTGAGCGCGGCATATTCCGGCTTCAGCGTGCAGAGCGAGCCGAGCGGGCTCATTTCGGTCATGCCCCAGGCGTGAATGACTTCGACGCCGTAGACGTCCTGGAATTTCTTGGTCATGGCGCGCGGACAGGCGGAGCCGCCGATCACCACGCGCTTGAGATAGGGCAGCTTGAGGTTATTGGCCTCCAGATGCTGCAGCAGCATCAGCCACACCGTCGGCACCGCGGCGGTGAAGCTGACGCGATGTTCGTTCAGCAGTTCGTACACCGAGGCGCCGTCGAGCTTCTGCCCCGGCATCACCATCGCCGCGCCGATCATCGGCGAGGTCAGCGCCAGCCCCCAGCAATTGGCGTGGAACATCGGCACGACCGGCATGATCACGTCGCGTGAGGAGGCGCCCATGGCGTCCGGCACCGCCGCGATCATCGAATGCAGCACGTTGGAGCGGTGCGAATAGACCACGCCCTTCGGGCTGCCGGTGGTGCCGGAGGTGTAGCACATGCCCGCCGCGGTGTTCTCGTCGAAGCTCTTCCAGGCGAAGTCGCCGTCCGCTTCCGCGATCCAGCTTTCATAGGCGACCGCGTTGCGCAATTTGGTCGCCGGCATGTTGGCGGCGTCGGTGAGCACGACGTAGCGCTCGATGCTCGGCAGCTTGTCGGCGATCTTCTCCAGCAGCGGCAGGAAGGTCAGGTCGGTCATCAGGATGCGGTCTTCCGCATGGTTGACGATCCAGACGATCTGGTCGTGGAACAGCCGCGGGTTGATCGTGTGGTAGATCGCCCCGATTCCCATGATCCCGTACCAGCATTCGAGATGCCGCCAGGTATTCCAGGCGAGCGTCGCGATGCGGTCGCCCAAGCGGATGCCGTCCTTCTCCAGGCGCTGCGCCACGCGCAGGGCGCGGCCGCGGATGGCGGCGTAATTCGTGGTGTGGATCGGACCCTCGATCGCGCGCGAGACGACCGGCCGATCCGCATGCAGGGTGGCGGCATGGTCGAGGATGCGATGGCACAGAAGCGGCCAATCCTGCATCAGGCCCTGCATGGCTTTCCCCTTTGATCCGAAACGACTTTTAAGGCCGTTCGCGCTGCCCGGCACGGCCTGCGGCAAGCCTAGCCTCCCCGCCCGGGCGGCGCAAAGGGGTCAGCGGAACCGCGCCAGCGCGAACCGGTCGATGGCGTGGGCGGTGGTTCCAAGCGTGGCGAGATCGGCCAGGATGCCGCCCATCACCGGCGCGAACTTGAACCCGTGCCCGGAACAGACCGACGCGATCACGATCTGCGGCGCCTGCGGGTGGCGGTCGACGATGAAATGCCCGTCCGGCGTCATGGTGTAGAGGCAGGTCTTGGCGAGGGCGGTCGGGGCGTCGGCCGCCGGGATGAATTCCGCGATCGCCGCGCGCACGATCGCCTCGTCCTCGGCCGACACGGTGCGGTCGTAGGTCTCCGGATCGACGCATTCGCCGGTGTGGAAATGCTTGGCGATTTTCAACCCGAACCGCGCGTCATAGGGGAAGCCGTAGTGAATGCCGAGCCGGCTTTCCAGCATGAAGATCGGAAAGCGCCCGGGCTCGAACAAGGCCGGTCGCTCCGGCCGCAGCCAAAGCACCGCCTGCCGCGTCACCTGCAACGGCAGATCGAGTTCCTCGAGCAGCGCCGCGAGCCAGGGGCCGGCCGTGACCACCGCATGCCCCGCCTCGATGGTCTCGCGCTCGGTGACGACGCGCACGCCACTGCCGTGCGGCGCGACCGAGAGCACCCGCTCGCCGGTGCGGATCTCCGCGCCATGCGCCGCGGCAAGGTCCTGCATCGCCTGCACCGCGGGCTCGACCTCCAGCACCGCGGCATCCGGCTGCACCACCCCGGTGAAATGTGCAGGCAGAGTGTAGGCCGGAAAGCGCTGCATGATCGCGGCGGCGTCGAGCCATTCGTGGCGCAGGCCGTGCTCGCGCGACGTGGCCAGCGTGCCGCGGATCAGCTCGCCGTCGGGCGCGCCGATTTCGACGATCCCGGTCCGGGTCATCAGCCGGCGCCGGCTTTCCGCTTCCAGCGCGTGCCACAGCCGGTAGGTTTCGTGCAGCAGCGGGACGTAGGAAGGATGCTCGTAATAGCCGAGCCGGATGATCCGGGTAAAACCGTGCGAGGAGGCGCGGTCGTGGCCGGTCGGGAAGCGGTCGAGACCGAGCACGCGCCCGCCGCGGCGCGCAAGCTGATAGAGGGCGGCGCTGCCGATCGCGCCAAGCCCGATAACCACGGTATCGCGTGCCATGCAATGAAGGGCCTTCGGGTGGGAGATCAGGATAACATGGCGAATGGTCCCGCAGAAAAGCCGCAAACGGCCATGAGACCCAAGCCATGAGACCGAAGCCGTGAAACACGGGTTCCTGATTGCGATCCTTTTGGCTGCCGTCGGTCCGGCGGTTGCGGCCGACGAGGTGCCGCTGCCGCGCGCGCGGCCGGCCGAGGCGCAGGCGGCCGTCGATTACGGAATCCGGGCCGTCGCGGAGCCGCCCGACCAGGCTTCGCCCTGCCAGTTGCGCATGACCGAACGGATTGTCGCGGTGTTCCAGTCGATGCCGGCGATCGCCGGTCCGGGCGTCTGCGGGGCGCCCGACACCGTCAAGCTGGAAACGATCTTCCTGCCCGACAATTCGCGCGTGGCGGTCTCGCCGCCGGCGGTCCTGCGCTGCACGATGGCGGAAGCGATCACGCATTGGGTGCGCGAGGTGATCGCCCCCGCGGTCGCAGCGAGCGGCGCGCCGCTGCGCGCCCTCGACAATTACGGAGACTACGAGTGCCGCGGGCGCAACCGCGTGATCGGGGCGCGCGTCAGCGAGCATGGCCATGCCAATGCGCTCGACATTCGCGGCTTCCGGCTGGCGGACAATCGCTTTGTCGGGCTCACCGACCGCACCGTGGCGCGCGAATTGCGCGAGGGTGTGCGCAGGAGCGTCTGCGAGCGTTTTGCCACCGTGCTGGGCCCCGGTTCCGACGGCTATCATGAGGACCATGTCCATCTCGACCTCGCCGAAAGGCGCAACAACTACAAGCTCTGCCAGTGGAACGTGCTCGATCCGGTGCCCGAGGTGCCGCTGCCGCGCCCGCGCCCGTCCGAGGCCCCGCAGCGGGAAGGCTAGCGATCTTTCCGCGGTCCGATGAACGGTCCTTTCATCCCCGCCCGCTATGAGGGCGGGGATGAAGCCCTTGCGTCCCACCGATTTTGCGGCTCCCGGGTTGCCGCCGGACGGCGCGCCGCGCCGGCTCACGCGGCGGCGCCTGCTGCTGGGCGGCGCCGGCGCACTGGCGCTGGCGGGACCGGCCACAGCCTCCTACGCGGCCTTCGAGGCGGCGCACGACCTGCGCATCACCGATTACCGGCCGAAGCTGCCTTCCTGGCCGGCGGACCGCAGGCTCACCATCGCCGTGATCGCGGACCTGCATGCCGGCGGACCGAATGTCGGACGCGCCCGAATCGAGCAGGTGGTGGCCGCAACCAATGCGCTGCGCTGCGACCTGATCGTGCTGCTCGGCGACTATTTCGCGACCCACCGTTTCGTCACCGAAGTCGTTCCGCATGATTTCTGGGCGGGAGCCCTGGCCGAATTGTCGGCGCCGCTCGGCGTCTTCGCCATTCTCGGCAATCACGACTGGTGGCACGACATAGCCGGCGCCCGCCGCGCGCTGGCGAAGACGCGCATCCCGGTCATGGAAAACGACGCCGTGCTGCTCGGCGACACGTCCGCGCGCTTCTGGCTGGCGGGGCTCGGCGACCAGATCGCCTACCGGCTCGGCCACCGGCGATTCCGCGGCGTGGACGACCTGCCGGGCACGCTCGCCAAGGTGACCACCGACGATCCGGTAATCCTGCTGGTGCACGAGCCGGACATCTTTCCCGCGATCCCTGACCGCGTGGCGCTGACGCTCGCCGGCCACACTCACGGCGGCCAGATGCGCGTTCCGTTCGTCTGGCCGGCTTTCGTGCCTTCGGAATTCGGCACCCGTTTTGCCTACGGGCATATCGTCGAGCGGGGACGGCACATGATCGTCTCGGGCGGGATCGGCACCAGCATCGTGCCGCTGCGGCTCGGCGTTCCGCCGGAAATCCTGCGCGTTACGCTCGGCGGCTGATCCTAGAGCATTTTCGAGCGAAGTGGGTACCGGTTCGCATCAAGAAAATGCGATCAAACAAAGGAATCTAAAGCACGTTCCGATTCCATGTAAAACGAACGTGCTTTAGCAGGCTGCTGAAGAAGTAGCGATTTTAGCCCGATTGACGTCATTGGACATGAGCTGTGTCGAGATTCTTGTCGGGCGAAGGGACCGGTCGGCGGCCATCCTCTTTCAAATTTATGTGGT
>JBFWWQ010000209.1:0-6421 GCA_050246095.1 Pseudorhodoplanes sp. | reverse complement strand
TCGGTGATCGCATGCACATGTGCGCAGCCGGAATGCTTGCCGTCCGGCGCCGGCCGCTGGCCGTAGACCGTCAGATGCGTCAGTCCGATTCCGCCGATCAGCCCGATCTGCATCGCCGCTCTCACGCCAGGGATGCGAGATAGGCCGCGTAGCGGCCGGCGACATCGGCGTCGCGGACATCGCCGTCGTGGACCAGCACGCGGTAGCGCGCGGTCAGCGTTTCGCCCTGTTTCACCACGCGGCCGTTGAGGCGGAACGGCCCGACCGTCACCACGCCCCAGTCCGCCACGAACCACGACAGGTCCTGATGGTCGCGCGGGTCCGGGAACACCGCGAGCCCGGCCTTGTGGCCGCCGCCGACCGGGCCGGAGAAGTCCACCCAGCGCGATTGCGTTCCGGAAATCGCCTCGCCCCCGCTGTGGCCGCGGTCGTCGGTCACCTGGCCGCCGTTCGCGACGGTGATCGATTCGGCCGCGCGCACATTGAAATAGGCGTGGCGGGTGGGGCCGAGGCTGAAATCCCAGTCGGCCGCCGCGAGCGTCGACGCGACGTCGATCACATACATTCCCGGTTCGATCGCGATCGCCATTTCGCGCGTCTCGCGCGCGAGCAGGCGTCCGTCATAGGCCGCCCATTCGCTCGGGCCGCGCCACTCGATGGCCTGCGTGATGGTCGTGCCGCCCTTGCGCGGCACGGCGTGGCTCGACAGCGCCACGATGCGGCCGGGCGCGCGGCCCTGGAAGGTTTCGTCGACATACAGGTTGTAGGTGTATTCCTCGTACTTGCCGCCCGCGACCGGCATGCGGCCGTGCACATGGTCGGATGCAATCCAGAACGAGTTGTGATGCGGATGGTCGGCCGGGCATTCCGACGTCACCGGGAATCCGGCGGGCGTGAACAGGGGATAGATATAGCAGCGCTGGCGGCCCTGCGTGAGGCTCAGGACCGGCGCGCCGTTGCGGCGCAGGGTGCGCCGGTGCGTGCGCGCGAAGGCGCCCTTCGGCAGCGCGACGACATCCTCTTCAAGCACAAATTCGGGTTCGGTCATGGTCCGAAGAAACGCACCGGCAACAGGGTCAAGGCGGGAACGAAGGTGATGATCGCGAGCCAGATCAGCAGGCCGGCCATGAACGGCCGGCAGGCGCGATAGGCGAGATGGATCGGCGTGTCGGTGACCCGTGCCGCGGTGAAGACGAGCACCGCGAGCGGCGGGGTGAGTGCGCCGATGCACAGATTGCCGATCATGATGATGCCGAAATGCACGAGATCGATATTCGCGGCCTTCAGCATCGGCACCAGCAGCGGCACCAGGATCACCATCGAGGCGATCATCTCCATGGCCAGCCCGACGAACAGCAGGAACACGTTGAGCATGAGCAGGAGCATGATCCAGCTTCCCGCCGTGGCGCCCATGACCGCGGTCAGCTTCTGCGGCACCTGCTCGATGATCAGCGCGAAGGCGAACGGCGCCGACGCCGCGATCACCACCACCACGGTCGCGGTCTGCGCGAGCGATTCGCGCAACGCATGCAAGAGCGTCCGCCCGTCCGCCGCGCGATAGACGAGGACGCCGCAGATCAGGGCGTAGAGCGTCGCCACCGCGCCCGCTTCGGTCGCCGAGAACACGCCGTAACGGATGCCGCCGACGATCAGCACCGGCATCACCAGCGCCGGCAAGGCCGACATCAGCGCCGCGCCGCGCGCGTTCCAGCTCGCGCGCCGGCCGTGCTCGCCGACGCCGCGGCGCAGGCAGACGATATGCACCACGATCGACAGCGTCAGCGCCATCAGCAGGCCAGGGACGATGGTGCCGACGAACAGCGCGCCGACCGAGACGGAGGCGAGCGAGCCGTAGATGATCAAGCCCATGCTGGGCGGGATCATGTTGGCGAGAATCGAGCCGGCGCTGGTCAGCGCCACGCCGAACGGCTTCGGATAGCCGCGCCGCTCCATGGCCGGAACCAAGGTCTTGGCGATGGTCGCGGCGTCGGCGGTGGAGGAACCGGAGACGCCGCCCATCAGCGTGTTGGTCAGCACGTTGACATGCCCGAGCCCGCCGCGGAAATGCCCGACCAGTGTGGAGGCGAGCCCGACCAGGCGCTCGGTGATGCCGCCGACATTCATCAGGCCGGCGGCGAGCATGAAGAAGGGGATCGACAGCAGCAGATAGTCGAGCGCGTTGGTCATGCCCTGCGGGATCGGCAGCAGCGCCAGTTCGCCCTGCGGCAGGAAGGCGACGAAGGTGCCGAAGATCAGCGCGTCCAGGATCGGGACGCCGAGCAGCATCAGTCCGATGGCGAAGACGACGAGCGGCCAGACCACGCCGAAGGCGCCGATCACGCTGGTGCCGGCGGCGCTCTCAAGCAGGAAATACAGCGCGACGCCCGCGGCGGCGGAAAGGATCGCCACCGGCTCTCCGCGAAAGCCCGCGACCGGGGTCAGCGCCTGGAAAACCAGCGACAAAGCCGCGCCGGTCGGCACGGCGAGATAAAGGTAGGTATAGGGCCATTGCAAGGCCGGCGAGGTGAAGGTGGATTTCTGCACCAAATCGAGGCCGTAGATCAGCAGGAAGGTCGAGACCGCGACCGAGATCAGCCGCACCGCGAGCGCGTGGTAGCGCAACGCGCCGGATCCGAGATTGCGCGGCAGGATGTCGATCACGATATGCTCGCCGCGGTGCGTGATCATGGCGGCGCCGAGGAACACGAACCAGGCGAAGGCGAACTTGGCCGCATCCTCCGGCCAGCTCAGCGCGCTGTTGAGCACGTAGCGGCAGAACACCTGCAGCAGCGCGATGCTGACCGTGGCCACCAGCAGCGAGGCGGCGACGCTCTCGACCGCGAGATCGAGGGCATCGGCGATGCGCGTGGTGAGGGCCTTGCGCTCCGGCAGGGCGCCGGCGGCGGCAGCGTCGGAGCTCATGGTTCGGGTCCGGAAAAGCGGCGGGGGGCCCGCACGGCCCCCCCGCCGGATGACGTGAGAATCAGGCAGTGCCGCCGAGCGCGCGAATCTTGTCGATCATCGCCTTGGTGGCGGCGCTCTTCGATCCGAACTCGTCGAACAGCGAAGCGGTCGCCTCGCGCCATTTCGGCGTATCGGTGAGCGTGACCACGACGATGCCCGACGCCTTCAGCTCGTCCAGCGTCTTGGCGGTGTTGTCGCGGTTGAGCTTGCGCTGTTCGGCAAAGATCTCCTTGGCCGTGGAGCGCACCAGGTCCTGCAGGTCCTTCGGCAGCGAATCGAGCCAGCGCGCATTCACGCGCGTCGCCTTGGGCAGGAACCAGTGGTTGGTGAGCGTGAGGTTCTTCGCCTGCTCGCCCCATTTGAAGCCCTTGATCGAGAACACGTCGGCCTCCAGACCGTCGATCAGGCCGGTGGACAGCGCGCTGTATTGCTCGGCATAGGGCAGCGGCGTCGGGTTGGCGCCGAGCTTTTTCCAGAAATCGACCCAGAGCTTGATCTCCGGCGTGCGCAGCTTCAGGCCCTTGATCTCGGCCATGCTGGTCACCGGCCGCTTCGACAGCACGTGCCGGAAGCCGACCTCGCCGTAATCCACGAACTCGACGCCGGTCTTGGCGCGCGCGATCTGCGAGATTTCCTTGCCGATGTCGCCCTGCAGCACGCGGTCGACATGCGCTTCGTTGACATAGATGAAGCCGGGCGCACCGCCGCAGGCGGCGATTTCCGGCGCGATGATTTCCTCGGTGTCGGGGCCGCCGGTGGTCACCTGGATGGTGCCGAGGCGGTTCTGCTCGATATTCTGCGTGTAGCTGCCGAGCTGGCTGGCCGGGAAGTGCTGCGCCTCGATGCGGCCGCCGCTCTTCTCGTTCAGCACCTTGGTCCACTTCTCGAAGGCATTGGTCAGCGGCGAACCGACCGCCTCGGAATGGCCCATGCGGCAGGTGAATTTCTGCTGCGCGCGCGCCACCATCGGGGCGCCGACCAGGCCCGCGGCGGCGACCGCAGCGGCGCCTTTGAGGATGTCGCGGCGGGCCGGCCGCGCGGTACGGGTATCTTTCGTCATGAGCGTGCTCTCCCTGTCGTGCCGTTGGTCCGGCGCGTTGCGTGGCTCGCCAGGCGGCGGACCTTGCCCGCACGCTAGGCGCTATCGTTTGCGATGTAAACTCTTGTCGTTTGCAGAAATGTGCTGTTTCATTGCATTTTCGTAATGCAATCGTTTGCGTGAAGGACTGGGATAAGGCTGCCGCGCATGAACCGCCCCGTGACCATGAAGGACCTCGCACGCTCGCTCAACCTCGCGGTCTCGACGGTGGCGCGCGCGCTCGCCGACAGCCCGCAGATCAGCCACGAGACCAAGGCGCTGGTGCGCACGGCGGCGGACGAGGCCGGCTATGTCGCGGATTCGGCCGCGCGCGCGATGCGTCGCGGCACCTCTTCGCTGGTCGGGCTGATCGTGCCCGACGTGCAGAACGAGTTCTATTCCACGGTCGCCAAGGCGATCTCGGATTGCTGCCACGACCACGGCCTGCAACTCGTGCTGTCGATCACCGACGACGATCCGGACCTCGAGCTGCATCACGTGCGCAATCTCTGCTCGGCGCGCGCGGTCGGCATCGTGATGGTGGCGAGCGCCAATCCGGCGCGCGAGACGGTGCGGCTGCTGCGCGTCACGCCGCATGTGCAACTGGTGCGCAAATGCCCGAAGGTCGAGTCGGACTGGTTCGGGGTCGACGACGTCGCCGCTTTGCAGCAGGCGACGCGCCACCTGATCGCGCTCGGCCATGCCCGCATCGCCTATATCGGCGGCAGCACGGATTTCTCCACCGGCGCCGACCGCCTGGAAGGATTCCGCCGCGCGCATGCGGAGGCGGGGATCGACGCCGCCGATGCGGTGGTGGAGACCGGCGGCTGCGATTCCGAATTCGCCTATGCGGCGATGGCGCGCATCCTTTCTTGCGACGGACCGCGGCCGACCGCGACGGTGACGGCGGGCGCGCGCATTGCGGTCGGCGCCTTCGATTGCCTGCGCGCGCGCGACATCGACATTCCGGGGGAGATGTCGTTCGTCGGCTTCAGCGATTCCCCCGCCTTCCGCTGGTGGGGGCCGGGTCTGACCACGATCGGCCTGCCGGTGCGCGAGATCGCGCTCGCCTGCAGCGCCTTCCTGCTGCGTCGCGCCGGGCTGCAGCAGCCGGCCAGCGCCTTGCCCTATCAGGCGATGCATGCGCCGACCCTGGTCGTGCGCGGTTCCACCGCGCCGCCGCAAACGCGACCGGCTCCCGCCGCGCGGCGCAGGGCGCACGGATGAGCGCGCCTGCGCTGCCGCTCCGCGCGATGGCGGCGATGCTGGCGGGCCTCGCCTGGCCGCTGCCGGCAACGGCGCAACCGGCCGACGGCGCGATCCGCGCCGCGCTCGCGCAATGGACCGAGGATTTCAACGCCGGCCGGGCGGACCGCGTGTGCGACCTGTTCTCGCGCGACCTGCAGGCGGACGTGCGCCATGCGCCGCCGCGCGATTTCGCCGGCCAGTGCGCGCTGCTGCGCAAGGCGCTCGCCGACCCGAAGACGGGCCTCACCTACACGCACGCCATCCGCGACATCGTGGTGGACGGGCGGATGGCCGCGGTGCGGATCGTGTGGACCACGGTCGCGCGCGACAAGGCGAGCGGGCGGATCGAGACCTCGGTCGACGACGGCCTCGATGTCTTCCGCCGCGAGGACGACGGCCGCTGGCGCATCCTGCGCTACATGGCCTATGAGCGCTGAGGCCGTCGCCGGCCTTGCATCCCGCGGCCATTCCGCAAGCCGCGCATTGGCGCGGCTTGCGGAATGGCTGCGCGCCGGCGTCACGCATCCTCCGGCGCGTCCGGCCAGAACGCGCGGTGCGCCCTCAGGCCTTCCTCCTCCAGCAGCGGCCCCGTGACCGCGATCCTGCGGTCGCAGCGCGCGAAAATCTCCTCGCAGCGCATGGCGATGCCGGCGGCGCGCGCGAACGGCGCGCGCATCTGCCGCATCGCGGGCTCGCCCACGCTGAACACGAGCCGGCGGATGTTGCACCAGTAGATCGCGGCCGCGCACATGGGGCACGGCTCGCCGCTCGCATAGACGGTCGCGCGCGACAGCGCCTCCCAGGACAGCGCCGCGGACGCCGCGCGCAACGCCTGCATCTCCGAATGCGCCGTCCAGTCGCGCGGCTCGGCCGTCTCCACCGCCTGCGCCTCCGCGACCACGCGGCCGGCGCCGTCGACCACGACCGCGCCGAACGGCCGCGCGCCGCGCGCGACCGCGGATTCGGAGAGGGCGATGGCGCGGCGGAGATGGGTTTCGTCGGGCATCGGGGGGCCTCCGGCTCTGGTTCGCCTCTCCCGCAAGGAGAGGCCGGCTTGCGAGCTTCGTCGCTTTCTTTTCCCTTTTTTACAAGGCCGCGCTGCTTGCGGACGCGCGTCATCGTCCCTGTTCT
>JBFWWQ010000208.1:0-6437 GCA_050246095.1 Pseudorhodoplanes sp. | reverse complement strand
GACGAGTTCGACATTGGCGGCGGCGGCCGACAGCGCCCCGTCGATGCGCAAGGCGTCGTCGCGCCGCGCCGCCTCCACCTCGGGCTTCAGCCGCGCTTCGAGGAAGGCGCGGAAGGCGGCGAGCCGCTCGCGCGCCACCGTGATCCCGGCCGCCATCGCATGGCCGCCCCCCTTGATCAGCAGCCCCTCCTCCACCGCCTCGCGCACCGCGCGCCCGAGATCGACCCCGGCGATGGAGCGCCCGGAGCCGGTGCCCGATCCGCCCGGTTCGAGCGCGACGGCGAAAGCCGGCCGCCCGAACCGTTCCTTCAGGCGCGCCGCGACAATGCCGACCACGCCGGGATGCCAGCCGTCTCCGGCCGTGACCACCACCGCGCCCTTCTCCTCCAGGCCGAGCGCCGCCTGCGCTTCCGCCTCGGCCTCCGCCAGGATGTGTTGTTCGAGCGCCTGACGCTCGCGGTTGAGTCGGTCGAGCTCGGCGGCGATGCGGCCCGCCTCCACGGGGTCGTCTTCCAGCAGCAGGCGCGCACCGAGATCGGCGCGGCCGATCCGTCCGCCGGCATTGATGCGCGGACCGAGCAGATAGCCGAGATGGAACGGCTCCGGCGGGCCGTCGAGGCGCGCGGCATCCATCAGCGCCGTCAGTCCCGCATTGTCGCGGCGGCGCATCGCCAAAAGCCCCTTGAGCACGAAGGCCCGGTTCAGCCCCCGCAGCGGCACCACATCGGCGACGGTGCCGAGCGCGACGAGGCCGAGCCAGCCGAGCAGGTCGGGTTCGGGCCGGCGGTCGTTCCAGAAGCCGCGCTCGCGCAGCGTGCGATTGACCGCGACCAGCGCCATGAAGACGAGCCCGACCGCCGCGAGATGGTCGAGGCCGGACAGGTCGTCGGCGCGGTTCGGATTGACCAGCGCCGTTACCACCGGCAGTTCGGCGCCGATCTGGTGATGGTCGATGACCACCGTGTCCATGCCGAGCCGGAACGCCTCGGCCAGCGGCTCGATGCTGGTGGTCCCGCAATCGACCGTCACCAGCAGCGTCGCGCCGCGCTCCGCCAGCACCCGCACGGCATCGACATTGGGTCCGTAGCCCTCGAACAGCCGGTCCGGGATATGGATCAGCGGCGCGAGGCCGCAATGGCGCAGGAAGCGCGCGAGCAAGGCCGTCGCGGTCGCGCCGTCGACGTCGTAGTCGCCGAAAATCGCAACCGTCTCCGCACGCTGCACGGCATCGGCGATGCGCTGCGCCGCCAGCGGCATCTGGGTGATGCCATGCGGGTCCGGCATCAGATTGCGGATCGAGGGATCGAGAAAGGCCTCGACCTCGGATTCCCCGACGCCACGGCCGGCAAGGATGCGCGCGAGCATTTCCGGCAGCCCCGCGCGCTGCGCGATCGACAGCGCCAAGACGGAGGAGCGCGCATCCAGGCGCTCGCGCCATAGGCGCCCGCTCACGGATTTCTGCACGCCAAGAAAGGGCTGCCCCTGCGCAGGCTGCGCGGGCGCGGGAACG
This sequence comes from Pseudorhodoplanes sp., assembly GCA_050246095.1. GTDB lineage: Bacteria > Pseudomonadota > Alphaproteobacteria > Rhizobiales > Xanthobacteraceae > Pseudorhodoplanes. The sequence continues at coordinate 4,927 of JBFWWQ010000208.1, read as the reverse complement.
GCGGTCATCGGCCCTTCGACTCGTTTCAGAACAGCTTGCGATACTGGATGAAGCCCGGGCGATCCGCCAGCCGGTCGTAGAGCAGCCGCGCGGTGCGATTATCCTCCTGCGTCAGCCAGTGCACGCGGTTCGCGCCGGCCGCGCGCGCGATGCGCTCCACGGCCTCGATCAGCGCGCGCCCGGCACCGCTTCCGCGCGCTTCCGCGGCGACGAACAGATCCTGCAGATAGCAGTAATCGGAGGTGGTCCAGAACGAACGGTGGAACAGGTAATGCACGATGCCGATGAGCCTGCCGCCGCGTTCGGCGCCGAGCGCGCCCATCGGTTCGGCGGGATCGTGGATGCGCGCCCAGGTCACGTCGGTCGCCGCCGGTGCCTGGCTCGCCTTGTAGAAAGCCAGATAGCCGCGCCACAGCGGCTCCCAGGCCGCGCGCTCGTCGGGGCGGATCGGACGGACGGTCAGATCGGGGAGCGACATTGAACATCTCCGTCATTCCGGGGCGCGGGCGCTCGCCCGCGAATCCGCAATCCAGATACAAACGAATCCGTTCTGGATTCCGGGTTCGCCTGCTCCGCAGGCGCCCCGGAATGACGGTATGTGTCAATCGAGATGGAATTTGTCGAGCTGGCGATGCTCGGCGCGGATCCAGCGCACCGTGCCGGTGGCGGAGCGCATCACCACGGTCTCGGTCTCGATGATCTCCTTGCGGAACTTCACCCCGCGCAGGAACGAACCGTCGGTCACGCCGGTCGCCGCGAACAGGCAGTCGCCGCGCACCATGTCCTCGACGCTGTATTTCTTGCGCGGGTCCTCGATCCCCATCTTGGTGGCGCGCTCGCGCTTTTCCTCGGTATCGAGCACCAGGCGGCACTGCATCTGGCCGCCGATGCAGCGCAACGCCGCCGCCGCCAGCACGCCTTCCGGCGCCCCGCCGATGCCGAGATAGATGTCGACGCCGGTCGTCTCCGCGTCCGCGCAATGGATCACGCCGGCCACGTCGCCGTCGGTGATCAGGCGCACGGCGGCGCCGGTCTTGCGGATCGCCGCAATGATGTCGGCATGGCGCGGCCGGTCGAGGACCAGAGCGGTGATCTCCGCCGTCTTGACGTCCTTGGCCTTGGCGAGGCGCTGGACGTTCACGTCGGCGGGGGCGTCCAGATCAACCACGTCCTTGGGATAGCCGGGGCCGACCGCGATCTTTTCCATGTAGACGTCGGGCGCGTTCAGCAGCGTGCCGCCCTCCGCCATCGCCATGGTCGCGATCGCACCCGGCATGTTCTTGGCGCAGAGCGTGGTGCCCTCCAGCGGATCGACCGCGATGTCGACCTTCGGGCCCCGCCCGTTGCCGATGCTCTCGCCGATGAACAGCATCGGCGCCTCGTCGCGCTCGCCCTCGCCGATCACCACCGAGCCGTCGATCGGCAGCTTGTTCAGCTCGCGCCGCATGGCGTCGACCGCCGCCTGGTCGGCGGCCTTCTCGTTGCCGTGCCCGCGCAGCCGCGCGGCGGAAACCGCGGCCCGTTCCGTAACGCGCACGATCTCAAGCGACAGGATGCGCTCCAAGGCATGATGCGCCTGAACAGTGATCGTGGACATCGCTCCCCCTTCTTCGTCGCCCGAACCGGGGCGTTCTATCGGTTTTTCTCGATCCGGATCAATTGCGGTTCGCCGGTTATCACCCGGTCCTCCTTGACCGCGGCCAAGGCGCGGCGGACGGCGTCTTCCGTCGTCGCATAGGTGATGAGAATGACAGGAACCGGGCTCGACGTCGATTTCGCCTCCGGCGGCGCGCCGCGGTGGCGCTGCACGATGGATTCGAGCGAGATTTGCTGCTCCGCAAGACGTGTCGCGATGGTCGCGGCGGTGCCCGGCCTATCGACGGCCAGCAGGCGGATATAATAGCCGCCCTCGTGCCGCTGCATCGGCGGCTTGCCGGCATCGGAGAGGCGCGCGGTCTCGCGTCCGAACGGATTCGGCCGCGCGCCGCGCGCAATATCGCCGATATCGGCGACCACCGCCGAGGCGGTGGCGGCACCGCCGGCGCCGGGACCGACCAGCGTCAGCGGCGCGAAGCCGTCGACGTCGACGGTCACGGCATTGGTCACGCCCATCACCTGCGCGATCGCGGAATCCTTCGGCACCATTGTCGGGTGCACGCGCTGCTCGATGCCCTGCGGGGTCTTAACGGCAACGCCAAGAAGCTTCACGCGATAGCCGAGCTCCTCGGCGGCTTCGAGGTCGGCCGGCGCGATCGAGGAGATGCCCTCGACATAGACCGCGTCGGCATCGACCTTGGTGCCGAAGGCGAGGCTCGCCAGGATGGCGAGCTTCTGGGCGGTGTCGTGGCCCTCGACGTCGAAGGTCGGATCGGCCTCGGCATAGCCGAGCCGCTGCGCATCCTTCAGGCAGTCGGCGAAGGACAGCTTCTCGCGCTCCATGCGCGTGAGGATGTAATTGCAGGTGCCGTTCAGGATGCCGTAGACGCGCGCGAAGGTGTTGCCGGCAAGGCTCTCGCGCAGCGTCTTGACGACGGGAATGGCGCCCGCGACCGCCGCCTCGAAATTGAGCGCGACGCCGTTTCGCTCCGCCAGCGCGGCCAGCGCGACGCCGTGGCGCGCGAGCAGCGCCTTGTTGGCGGTCACCACCGATTTCTTCGCCGACAAAGCGGCCTCGATCGCCGATTTGGCGGGATCGCCCTCTCCGCCCATCAATTCGACGAACACCTCGATTTCCGGATCGCGCGCGAGCGCGACCGCGTCCGGCAGCCAGCGCAGCTTCGACAGATCGACGCCGCGATCCTTGCCCTTGTCGCGCGCGGTGACGGCTATGACCTGAACCGGACGCCCGCAGCGCGCGGCGAGCGCATCGCGCTCGCCCTCGATCAGGCGAATGACCGACGCGCCGACCGTGCCAATGCCGGCGAGACCCACTTTCAGCGGTGCAACCATTGACGATCCGAACAAGCGGGCCGGCTAGCGGCGTGTGGCGAGGGGGACAACGTTGTGCAGCGTCTCGATCCCGGTATCGAGAAAGCGGCGGATATTGCGCGCGGCCTGCCGGATGCGCTGCTCGTTCTCGACCAGCGCGATACGGACATGATCGTCGCCGTGCTCGCCGAACCCGATGCCCGGCGCGACGGCGACCTCCGCCTTCTCGACCAGGAGCTTGGAGAATTCGACGCTGCCGAGCGAGCGGAAGGCCGGCGGGATCGGCGCCCAGGCGAACATCGAGGCGCGCGGAGAAGGAATCGTCCAGCCGGCGCGGCCGAAACTCTCCACCATCGCGTCGCGGCGCTTGCGGTAGATGTCGCGCATCTCGCGGATGCAGTCCTCCGGCCCGTTCAGCGCCGCGGTGGCGGCGACCTGCACCGGCGTGAAGGCGCCGTAATCGAGATAGGACTTCACCCGCGCGAGCGCGGCGATCAGGCGCTCGTTGCCGACGGCAAATCCCATGCGCCAGCCCGGCATGGAAAAGGTCTTCGACATCGAGGTGAATTCCACCGCCACATCGTTGGCGCCCGGCACCTGCAGGATCGAGGGCGGCGGGTTGTTGTCGAAATAGACCTCGGCATAGGCGAGGTCCGACAGGACCAGGATGCCGTGCTTCTTCGCAAACGCGACCAGGTCGCGGTAGAAATCGAGATCGGCGACATAGGCCGTCGGGTTGGCGGGATAGCAGGTCACGACCGCGATCGGCTTCGGGATCGAATGCACGACCGCGCGTTCCAGCGCCTGGAAGAATTCCGGCGTCGGCTCCGCCGGCACGGAACGGATCGCCCCGCCCGCCATCAGGAAGCCGAAGGCATGGATCGGATAGCTGGGATTGGGCACCAGCACGACGTCGCCCGGCGCGGTGATCGCCTGCGCAACATTGGCGAAGCCTTCCTTGGAGCCGAGGGTGGCGACGATCTGGGTCTCGGGATTGAGCTTCACCCCGAACCGGCGCTCGTAATAGGCGGCTTGCGCCCGCCGCAGGCCGGCAATGCCGCGCGAGGACGAATAGCGGTCGGTGCGCGGCTTGCCGATCGTGTCCTTCAGCTTCTCGATCACGTGCACGGGCGTGGGCAAATCGGGGTTGCCCATGCCCAGATCGATGATGTCCGCGCCCGCGTTGCGCGCCGCAGCCTTCACCCGGTTGACCTGCTCGAACACATAGGGCGGCAGGCGGCGGATGCGGTGAAAGTCTTCCATCGGGATTGCGTCTTCAGGCGCGGCGGAGGTTGTGAAGGGAGGCTTTTATCACGGGTTCTTGCGGGCGCCAGCCTGTTGCGACGCAGCAGACCCGGCGGCCTGCGTCTTGGCGGCGTCGGATTTGGCGCGGTTGCCGAGCCGGTCGCGCGTCCGGATCAGGTCGTTCTCCAGCTTCTTCTGCTCGTAATCGGTGAGGGTTTCCCGCTCCCGGGCGGCAGGAATGTCATGCACGGCGGGATAGGGTCCGATGCTGGCGGGGCGCTCCGGGGCGCCGGCCGGCAGGCCGCCGAAGCTCGCCGGCAGGCTGTCGCCGGGATTGGAGGTGCAGGCGCCGACCATCCCGGAAACCGCCAACAAAAGCGCCGGGACAGCCGCTTTCCGGCGCAGGCCGAATCGCGGTCCCGGCGGCATTATGGTGCAGTTCCACAGGGCCCGTCGCGACATCAGGTCTTGCCCAAAAGAGAGCATTAAGGCGGCTAAAGGTCTAATATGTCCAAAGCAAGAAAGGATCGACGCGCGGTTAACGCCCGCCCCCCGTCCCAAAACGGGGGCAACGATCTTGCAGGAGGAACGCGACCGCGCCCGGCCAAACCGGGCCGGACCGAGGATAGGGCCGAGACGAGCATGAACAAGGCGCCCGACAAGCCTGTCCTGCCGACCGAGGGCACGGACGATGTCGAGCACTTCGCGCGCAATTTCGCACGCCTGGTCGAGGTCGGCGGCAAGGCGCGTGCGG
>JBFWWQ010000207.1:0-6461 GCA_050246095.1 Pseudorhodoplanes sp. | reverse complement strand
GCCGGCCAGACCGGCTGGCCGGCGGTTCGTTGATTAAGCCATTGATTTATCGAAAAAATCAGACCGGCTGGCCGGCCCGATCCTCTGCCGCCGGAGAGTAATGGCTCCACCGGCCCCGCACAAGGAAGGCTTCAGGATGCCGCCGGGCGGCGGCTGCGGCGCTGTCGCCACAACCAGAGCAGGAAAACGGCCGTCAACGTACCCGCCAGCGAAAACCAGGTCAGGGCGTAGTTCAGGTGATCGTTCTTGAGCCGGACGGTCAGCGGCCCGGGCCTGGGCAGGCCGCCGGGCGGCAGCGGGGCCTCCTGGTCGATGTAGAAGGGGGCGACCTCGCCCCAGCGGCGGGCCTGCGCCATCCCCGCGGGATCGCGGACGAGCCAGGTCTCGCCGGTCGAATCGTGCGATGCGACGAACCAGCTCGCGGCCTGCGGCCAGCGCAGATAGCCGGTGATGTCGAACGTGCCCGCCGGCAGCGGTACATTCCTGTCCGGTACGAATCCGCGATTGACCGCGATCTGCCGTCCGTCCGGCAGGCGCGCCGGGACGAAGACAAAGTAGCCCGCCGCCTTCACGTCCTCGCGCAGGGCCGACGCGCCGGAGAACAGCCAGGCCGCATCCGCATCGGGCGAAAAGGTTACGCGCAGGCTGACGCGGCGAAATTCATCCGACGCCGCGGAAAGCGAAGACCATTGCGCGGCCGGCGGCAGCTTTACCGGCGCCGCCGTCACCCGCTCCGCGAGCGTCGCGATCAGAGCTTCCTTCCAGGTCTTGCGTTCGAGCTGCCAGAGCCCGAGCGAGACCAGGATTGCGGCACCGATGGCGGCGACGGCCGCAGGCAGGAGGATGGAACGGCGGGACGCTCGCTCAGGCATGGCGTTTCGCGCGCATTACTCGCCGATGTCGCGCGATTCGAGCCGGCCTTCCGCGGCCCTGTGCCGGAATTGCAGCGCCACCATCAGCGCCTTCATCGGCCGCAGCGGCAGGATGGTGACCGCCAGAATCAGCGGCGCCCAGAGAACGGCATGCACCCAGAACGGCGGCTGATAGGCGAACTCGACCGCGAGCGCCGCGAAGGTGACCACGAGGCCGGCGAGCAGGATGATGAAGACCGCCGGCCCGTCGCCGGAATCGGCAAAGGAAAAATCGAGCCCGCACGCTTCGCAGCGCGGGCGCAGCGTCAGGAAGCCGGAGAACAGGCGGCCGCGCCCGCATCGCGGACAACGGCAGGTGAGGGCCGCTTGCGCGACCGAGGCGGCGGACTGATTCATGGCGTCGGTTTCCGGTCCCGACCTAGGCGCTTCCAGGGGGCCGCGCAAGCGCCGCCAGCAAAAAGGGCGGCTCGCGCCGCCCTTTTTCGATTCGCCATCCACGCCGGTCAGTGGCCGGCGCCGCCGGCCACGGGTCCGCCATAGCCCCAGACATAGATGCAGACGAACAGGAACAGCCAGACCACGTCGACGAAATGCCAGTACCAGGCGGCAAACTCGAACCCGAGATGCTGCTTGGGCGTGAACTGTCCGGCATAGGCGCGGAACAGGCACACGGTCAGGAAGATCGTGCCGATGATGACATGCGCGCCGTGGAATCCGGTCGCCATGAAGAAGGTGGCGCCGTAGATGTTGCCTTTGAAGTTGAAAGCCGCGTGCGAATATTCGAAGGCCTGCACGCAGGTGAACAGGACGCCGAGCAGGATGGTCAGGATCAGGCCCTTCTTCAGCCCGTCGCGGTCGCCCTCCAGCAGCGCATGATGCGCCCAGGTCACCGTGGTGCCCGAGGTCAGCAGGATCAGCGTGTTCAGCAGCGGCAGATGCCAGGGGTCGAAGGTCTCGATGCCCTTGGGCGGCCACATGCCGCCGAGCAGGTCGGTGCGCGCGATCTGCGCATGGTCGGCCGGGAACAGCGCCACGTTGAAATAGGCCCAGAACCAGGCCACGAAGAACATCACTTCCGACGCGATGAACAGGATCATGCCGTAGCGATGCGAGATCTGCACGACGCGGGTGTGGTCTCCGTGTTCGGCTTCGTGCGTCACGTCGCGCCACCAGCTCATCATCGTGTAGAGCACGCCGATCACGCCCGCGCCGAACACCAGCGGCGCGCCCGGGAACATGTTGTGCATCCACGCAATCGCGCCGACCGCCAGCACGAAGGCGGACAGCGCGCCCACGATCGGCCAGGGGCTCGGGTTTACCAGGTGATAGTCGTGTTGCACCTTGTGCGCTTCGGCCATCGATTCAAGTCTCCGTTCTCAACCCCGATAATCGTTCGTTCCGCGCTCACGAGCCGCTGCGGGCCGGCGGCTGCCGGCCGGCGACGGGCCGCTCGCGCTGCGGATAGAAGGTGTAGGACAAGGTGATCGTCGTCTCCCCGCGCGCATCCGGATCGTCGGCGAGCGCAGGATCCACGTAGAACACCACCGTCATCTCGCGCTTCTCGCCCGGCTTCAGGCGCTGCTCGTTGAAGCAGAAGCAGTTGATCTTCTGGAAATACCGTCCGAAGGACAGCGGCGCGACATTGTAGGCGGCGACGCCGGCGGTCTCGCGCGCGGATTCGTTGATGACGAGATAGTCCACGGTGACGACTTCGCCGAGTCGCGCTTCGATCGAGGTGCGCTCGGGCGAGAAGCGCCACGGCAGCCCGGCGCCGATATTGGAATCGAAGCGCACCGTCACCGTGCGGTCGAGCGTCTGCGCCGGCGCCGCCGTCGCGACCTGGGTGCGGCCGTTGAAGCCGGTGGTGCGGCAGAACCAGTCGTAGAGCGGGACCGCGGCATAGGACATGCCGACCATGCCGGCGACGACCGCGCCGCAGGCCGCCGCCACGACGATGTCGCGCCGATGCGAAACGGGCCGGACGGGGGGCGGGTCGGTTGGCATCGGCTTCACAGCGGCCGCACCAGGATGGCCGGCCCCTTCACCAGGGTGACGACATAGAACAGGATCACCAGCGCCACGAGCGCGATCGCAATCGCCACCGAGCGCGCGCGGCGCGCCTTCAATTGCTCCTCGGTGAGCGTCACGCCCTCGCCGTCATCCGGCTCGTTGGCCATTGCGTGTGTCATCCCAGCACGAACAGCCGCGGCAGGCCGAGCGCGCGCTCGGCCAGCAGCACGGCAAACAGCACGAACAGGTAGAGGATGGAGAAGGCGAAAAGCTGCTTCGCCGCGTGATCGGTCGATGCCCCTTCCGCCGTGCGCTTCAGGCGGATCGACAGCAGCACCATGCAGGCGCCGAGCACGAGCGAGGTTGCCGCGTAGATCAACCCGGCCGCACCGAACAGCCAGGGCAGCATTCCGACCGGCAGCAGCACCAGCGAATAGATCGCGATCTGGCGCCGCGTCTCGGCATTGCCCGCCACCACCGGCAGCATCGGAATGCCGGCGCGGGCATATTCGTCGGCGCGGCAGAGCGACAGCGCCCAGAAATGTGGCGGCGTCCAGAAGAAGATGATCAGGAACATCAGCGCCGATTCGAGGCCGATCGCGCCGGTTGCGGCCGCCCATCCGATCATCGGGGGGAAGGCGCCGGCGGCGCCGCCAATGACAATGTTCTGCGGCGTCCAGCGCTTCAGCCACATCGTATAGACGACGGCATAGAAGAGGATGGTGAAGGCGAGCAGCCCGGCCGCCAGCCAGTTGACCAGCACGCCCATCACCAGCACGGCGCCGGCCGACAGCGTGACCCCGAAGCTGAGCGCCTCGCCGGGCGTGATGCGGCCGCGCGGGATCGGGCGGTCCGCGGTGCGGCGCATCAGCGCGTCGATATCGGCGTCGTACCACATGTTCAGCGCGCCGGCGGCGCCGGCGCCGACGGCGATGCAGAGCAGCGCCGTGAAGCCGATCACCGGATGCACGCTGCCGGGTGCCACCACGAGTCCGGCCAGCGCCGTGAAGACGACCAGCACCATCACGCGCGGCTTCAGCAGCGTCAGGAAATCCCCGACGCCAGCGATGCTCGGCTCGATACGCGCGCTATGGTCGACCAGCGACATTCGGGTTCCTTGCGGGTTCCTTGCGGTTTTCTTGCGAGTTTCTTGCCGGGCGCCGTCTCACTTGATGCGCGGCAGCACCTCGAACTGGTGGAACGGCGGCGGCGACGACAGGGTCCATTCCAGCGTCGTGGCGCCGGGGCCCCACGGGTTGTTCGCGGCCTTCTCCTTGCGCGAGAAGGCGAGCGCCATGCCGATCAGGAACACGAGGACGCCGGCCGCCGACAGATACGAGCCGATCGAGGAGACATAGTTCCAGCCGGAATAGGCGTCGGGATAATCCGCGATCCGGCGCGGCATGCCGGCCAGCCCGAGGAAATGCTGCGGGAAGAAGATGATGTTCACCCCGATGAAGGTGATCCAGAAATGCAGCTTCCCCCAGAACTCGGAATACATGTAGCCGGTGATTTTCGGGAACCAGTAATACCAGCCGGCGAAGATGGTGAAGACGGCGCCCATCGACAGCACGTAATGGAAGTGCGCGACGACGTAGTAGGTGTCCTGCAGGCTGCGGTCGACGCCCGCATTCGCCAGCACGACGCCGGTCACGCCGCCGAGCGTGAACAGGAAGATCATGCCGATCGCCCACAATAGGGGCGTGCGAAATTCAAGCGAGCCGCCCCACATCGTGGCGATCCAGGAGAAGATTTTCACGCCCGTGGGCACCGCGATGACCATGGTGGCGGCGACGAAATAGGCCTGTGCCGCCGTGTTCATGCCGACCGTGTACATGTGGTGCGCCCACACGACGAAGCCGACGCCGCCGATCGCGACCATGGCATAGGCCATGCCGAGATAGCCGAAGACCGGCTTGCGCGAGAACGTCGCGACGATCTGGCTGACGATGCCGAAGCCCGGAAGGATCAGGATGTAGACTTCCGGATGCCCGAAGAACCAGAACAGGTGCTGGAACAGCACCGGATCGCCGCCGCCGTCGGCCGCGAAGAACGTGGTGCCGAAATTGCGGTCGGTGAGCAGCATGGTGATGCCGCCCGCCAGCACCGGCAGCGACAGCAGCAGCAGGAACACCGTCACCAGGATCGACCACACGAACAGCGGCATCTTGTGCAGCGTCATGCCGGGGGCGCGCATGTTGAAGATGGTGGTGATGAAGTTGATCGCGCCGAGGATCGAGGAGGCGCCGGCGATGTGCAGCGACAGGATGGCGAAGTCGACCGCCGGCCCGGGGTGACCCGAAGTCGAGAGCGGCGCATACAGCGTCCAGCCGCCGCCGACGCCGGGTGCGCCCGGCTCGCCTTCGACGAACAGCGAGATCACGAGCAGCGCGAAGGAGCCGGGCAGCAGCCAGAACGAGATGTTGTTCATGCGCGGGAACGCCATGTCCGGCGCGCCGATCATCAGCGGCACGATCCAGTTGCCGAAGCCGCCGATCATCGCCGGCATGACCATGAAGAAGATCATGATCAGCCCGTGCGCCGTCGTGAACACGTTGAACATATGCGCATCGTGGAAGATCTGCATGCCGGGCTCTTGCAGCTCCATGCGCATGCCGATCGAGAGGACGCCGCCGATCAGGCCCGCGATGATCGCGAACACCAGGTACATCGTGCCGATGTCCTTGTGGTTCGTCGAATAGACGAAGCGCCGCCACCCGGTGGGATGCGCATGCGCGCCGTGATGCGCGTGGTCGGCGTGGGATTCGAAATGCGCCGTCGAGGCCATGTCTGATTTCCTTGATGCTTCGTTCCGTTGCGGGCGCTCGGTCCGATGGAAGGTTACTGCTGCGGTCCGGCCGCGTCTTTCGACGCCACCGTCACCGGTGCGCGCTCATCGCGCGCGAATTTCTTCTTGGCCTGCTCGATCCAGGCGCCGAAATCGCGGTCATTCACCACGCGCACCGCGATCGGCATGAAGGCGTGGTCCTTGCCGCAAAGCTCGGAGCATTGCCCGTAATAGATGCCCTCGCGCTCGGCCTTGAACCAGGTTTCGTTCAGGCGGCCCGGGATCGCGTCGATCTTGATGCCGAAGGAGGGAACGGCGAAGGCGTGGATCACGTCGGCGCCGATCGTCTGCACGCGCACCACCTTGTTGACCGGCACGACGATTTCGTTGTCGACCGCGAGCAGCCGCGGCTGGTCCGCCTTGCGGTCCTTGTCCTGCAGCATCAGCGAATCGAATTCGAAGCCGCCGTGATCCGGATAGGTGTAGGTCCAGAACCACTGCTTGCCGGTCGCCTTGATCGTCACGTCGGCCTTCGGCAGGTCGAGCTGGAAGAACAGGAGCTTGAAGGAGGGGATCGCGATCGCGACCAGGATCAGCACCGGGACCACGGTCCAGACGACCTCGATCAGCGTGTTGTGGGTCGTCTTGGACGGCGTGGGGTTCGAGCGCGCATTGAAGCGGATCATCACGATGACGAGCAGGACCAGAACGAAAATCGTGATCGGGGTGATGATGTAGAGGAGCAGGTTGTGGAACCAGTTGATGTTTTCCATCACCGGGGTGACCGCGGT
>JBFWWQ010000206.1:0-6475 GCA_050246095.1 Pseudorhodoplanes sp. | reverse complement strand
CGAGGGCGAGGACCTCGCCTATATCCGCGTCTCGTAGTTCAACGAGCAGACCACCGACAATCTGCGCAAGGCGATCGCCGATCTGTCCAACCAGATTCCGGCGGAGAAGCTGAAAGGCTTCATCATCGACCTGCGCAACAACCCGGGCGGCCTGCTGGATCAGGCGATCTCGGTGTCGGATGCGTTCCTGGAGAAGGGCGAGATCGTCTCCACGCGCGGCCGCAATTCCGAGGAGACCCAGCGCTTCAACGCGCGGGCGGGCGACCTCACCAAGAACAAGCCGGTGATCGTGCTGATCAATGGCGGCTCCGCCTCGGCGTCGGAAATCGTCGCCGGCGCGCTGCAGGACCACAAGCGCGCGACCATCCTGGGCACGCGCTCCTTCGGCAAGGGCTCGGTGCAGACCATCATCCCGCTCGGCGGCGGCAACGGCGCGCTGCGGCTGACCACGGCGCGCTATTACACGCCGTCCGGCAAGTCGATCCAGGCCAAGGGCATCTCGCCCGACATCGAAGTGCTGCAGGACGTGCCGGAGGACGTGAAGGGCCGTACCGACACCAAGGGCGAATCCTCGCTGCGCGGGCATCTGAAGGCCGACGGCGACGAGCAGACCGGGTCGCAGTCCTACATCCCGCCGGATCCGAAGGACGACAAGGCGCTGAAGATGGCCGCCGACCTGCTGCGCGGCACCGTCACCAACTCGGCCTTCCCGCCGAGCGGCAAGCGCGCCGCCCTGCCGCAATAGGCAGGGGTTCCGACAACGCACCCGGGGGCGGCCGCAGGGCCGCCCCTTTCGTTTGGGCGCCGCGCCCCGGGCCGGCGGCTTGACCGCCCGTGATATGCTCGTTCGATGATTCGCGAGGGCACCGATTCGTGGCGCCGGACGACCTGAACGCGCCTCTCGGCCGCAACACACCGGAGAAAAGCTGGTCACTGCCTGCGAACCTGCTGCCGCAGATGATCGCCGGCGCCCTGGGGCTTTTCGTCGTCGCCTTTTTCGGCTGGGTGCTGCTGGTCGACGATCCCTATGGCGGCGAGCCGCGCGCGGTGGTGTCGGCGAAGGTCGGCACGCCGGCCGAGCAACGCAAGGCCGGCGGGGAAACGCCGGGCGGGACGCCGGATATACGCGCCGGCAGCGCCGATCCGGCGGCGGCGCGCGGCAGCGGGCAGACCATCACCATCATCGACGGATCGAGCGGCAAGCGGCAGGAAGTCGTCGTTCCCGGCTCCGGCGAAGCGCGCAAGGCGGGCAACGCCGATTCGCGCCTGCTGGAGAGCACGCGCCACGGCCCGATCCCGCGCATCGGCCTCGACGGGGCGCGCCCCTCCGAAATCTATGCCCGCAAAAGTCCGCCGAACCAGGCCAACCCGGACGGGCCGCGCATCGCGCTGGTGATCGGCGGGCTCGGCATCAGCGCCACCGCGACCGCCGACGCGCTGTCGAAGCTGCCCGGGCCGGTGACCTTCGCCTTCCCGCCCTATGGCAGCGACCTCGACAACCTGACCGCCCGCGCGCGCGGCGAGGGCCACGAGGTGCTGCTGCAGGTCTCGATGGAGCCGTTCGACTATCCCGACAACGATCCGGGGCCGCAGACGCTGCTGACCGCCTTGTCGGCCGAGCAGAATGTCGACCGCCTGCACTGGATGATGAGCCGTTTTGCCGGCTATGTCGGGCTCGCCAATTTCATGGGCGCGCGTTTCTCCGCCTCCGACCAGGCGATCGCCCCGGTGCTGCGCGAAGTCTCCAAGCGCGGCCTGATCTATCTCGACGACAGCACCTCGCCGCGCAGCCTGGCCGGGCAGATCGCCGGCGCCAACAAGGTGCCGTTCGCCAAGGCCGAGATCGTGGTCGACACCGTCCCGACGCCGGGCGAAATCGACAAGGCGCTGACGCGGCTGGAAGCGCTCGCGCGCGAACGCGGCGCGGTGGTCGGTTTCGGATCGGCGCTGCCGGTGACCATCGACCGCGTCTCCAAATGGGCGAAGGCCGCGGCCGCGCGCGGCGTGGTGCTGGTGCCGATCACCGCCGTGACGGTGAAGCCGAAATCGAGCTGACCGCGCATGCCGTCCCCGCGAAAGCGGGGACCCGCGGTCTCTGTTCTTCCGCATCCATCGGCGGTAGGGAATAAGGGTCCCGGCTCGCGCGCGTTTCACGCGCTTGGCCGGGACGGCTGGAGAATGCATGACGACACATTTCGAGGATTTGCCCTATCGCCCCTGCGTCGGCATGATGGTGCTCAACCGCGACGGCCTCGCCTTTGTCGGGCGGCGGCGCAACGGCCCCGAACATGTCGACGACACGCATGTCTGGCAGATGCCGCAGGGCGGCGTCGACGAGGGCGAGGATCCCTACCCCGCAGCATTGCGCGAATTATACGAGGAGACCTCGATCCGCTCGGTCGAGAGGATCGGCGAAATCGCCGATTGGCTGCATTACGACATCCCGCGCGACATCGTCGGCCAGGCCTGGAAGGGGCGTTATCGCGGCCAGAAGCAGAAATGGTACGCCTTCCGCTTCACCGGCGAGGAAGGCGAGATCGATATCGAAAATCCGGGAGACGGGCACGATCCGGAATTCGTGGCGTGGCGCTGGGAGCGCGTGGAGAATCTTCCCGGCCTGATCATTCCGTTCAAGCGCGGCGTGTACGAGCGGGTGGTCGCAGCCTTCGCGCCGCTGGCGAAGACGTGAGACATTTTCCCCGTTCATTCCCGTGCAAGCGGGAATCCAGCAATGCTGGGTCCCCGCTTTCGCGGGGACGAACGGAAGGAATGGCAATCGCGAATTGATGGATACACAAAAACCCTACCGCCCCAATGTCGGCGTTGCGCTGTTCAACGCCGATGGCCGCGTCCTGATCGGCCGCCGCTTCCGCGACGACGGGCCGGAGGCGATCTATCCGGGCCTGGAATGGCAGATGCCGCAGGGCGGCATCGACGCGCATGAGAATCCGGGTGAAGCCGTCTTGCGCGAACTCTACGAGGAGACCGGCGTGCGGCACGCAGCACCGCTCGGCGAGACGAACTGGCTGACCTACGACTTCCCGCCCTATGACGGGCCGCCGCACCGGCTCGCGCAGTTTCGCGGCCAGCGCCAGAAATGGTTCGCGCTGCGCTTCACCGGAACCGACAGCGAGATCGACCCGCTCGCGTCGCGCAACGGCCAGGCGCCGGAATTCGACGCCTGGCGCTGGGAGAAACTGGACCGGGTCGCAGCCCTGGTCGTGCCGTTCCGCCGCGCGGTGTACGAGGAGGTGGCGAGAAGCTTCGCGCGATTTGCTTCGGTGTGAGCCCGTCTCGGCCTGCTCGCGGCGCGGCTCGGTCCACCGAATCGTTCCCCCTCATCCCAGCGCTCTCCCCGCAGGGGAGAGGGAGCACACCGTCTGCGCCGCTGCACACGAGCGCCAAACAAAAAGGCCGGCATCGCTGCCGGCCTTTTTCCGTTCCTCCGGCTTTTGCCGCTCAATGCATGGCGGTGCCGGTGATATCCCAGTGCAGCGTCTTGAAGTGATCGATCCGGGAGATTTCGCGGTCGAGCGCGTCGCCCTGCTGCATCTGCTTGACCTTCTCCTCCATGTCCTTGATCTGCGCGGCGAGCATCGCCTTGTCGATGTCCTCGATCGCGGTCGCGACATCGGCCAGCACGGTCAGGCCGGACGCCGAGACTTCGGCAAAGCCGCCGAGCACGACGATCTTCTGCTCGTCGCCGCCCGCCTTCACGGTCAGGACGCCCGGCCGCAGCATCGCCACCAGCGGCGCGTGCTCGGCGAGCACGCCGAAATAGCCCTCGGAACCGGGCACATCGACCTGCTCCACCTCGCCGGAGAAGAGGAGCTTTTCGGGAGAGACGAGATCGAAACGGAAGGTGGCCATGTTCATTTGCTCCGAACGCTCCGCTCCCTCCCCCTTGTGGGGAGGGTTGGGGAGGGGGTGGTTGCGATTGTCTCGGCTGAGACCCCCACCCCGACCGCCTTCGCTTCGCTCCGGCGGCCGACCCTCCCCACAAGGGGGAGGGTAAGAAAAAAAGACTACGCCGCTTCCGCCGCGAGCTTCTTGCCCTTCTCCACCGCCTCTTCGATCGTGCCGACCATGTAAAAGGCGGCTTCCGGCAGGTGGTCGTACTGACCCTCGCACAGGCCCTTGAAGCCCTTGATGGTGTCGGCGAGCTCGACGAACTTGCCGGGCGAGCCGGTGAACACTTCCGCGACGTGGAACGGCTGCGACAGGAAGCGTTCGATCTTGCGCGCGCGCGCGACCGTCAGCTTGTCCTCTTCCGAAAGCTCGTCCATGCCGAGAATGGCGATGATGTCCTGCAGCGCCTTATAGCGCTGGAGAATCTGCTGCACCTGGCGCGACACGTTGTAATGCTCGTCGCCGACGACCAGCGGCTGCAGCATGCGCGAGGTGGAATCGAGCGGGTCCACCGCCGGGTAGATGCCCTTTTCCGCGATCGAGCGCGACAGCACGGTGGTTGCGTCGAGATGCGCGAAGGAGGTCGCCGGCGCCGGATCGGTGAGGTCGTCGGCCGGCACGTAGATCGCCTGCACGGACGTGACCGAGCCCTTCTGCGTGGTGGTGATGCGCTCCTGCAGCGCGCCCATGTCGGTCGCCAGCGTCGGCTGGTAGCCCACCGCCGAGGGAATGCGGCCGAGCAGCGCGGAGACTTCCGAGCCCGCCTGCGTGAAGCGGAAGATGTTGTCGACGAAGAACAGCACGTCCTGGCCCTGGTCGCGGAAATGCTCGGCGACCGTCAGTCCCGAAAGGCCGACGCGCGCGCGCGCGCCGGGCGGCTCGTTCATCTGGCCGTACACCAGCGCGCATTTGGAGCCCTGGCCGCCGCCCTTCTTGTTGACGCCGGATTCGATGAACTCGTGATAGAGGTCGTTGCCCTCGCGCGTGCGCTCGCCGACGCCGGCGAATACCGAGTAGCCGCCATGCGCCTTGGCGACGTTGTTGATCAGTTCCTGGATGAGCACGGTCTTGCCGACGCCGGCGCCGCCGAACAGGCCGATCTTGCCGCCCTTGGCATACGGCGCGAGCAGGTCCACGACCTTGATGCCGGTGACCAGGATTTCCGCCTCCGTCGACTGTTCGGTGTATTCCGGCGCGGGCTGATGGATGGCGCGCTTGGCCTCCGCCTTGATCGGACCGGCTTCGTCCACCGGCTCGCCCACGACGTTCATGATGCGCCCGAGCGTGCTCTCGCCCACCGGCACCGCGATCGGCTCGCCGGTGTCGGCGACTTCCTGTCCGCGCACGAGGCCCTCGGTCGTGTCCATCGCGATGGTGCGCACCGTATTCTCGCCGAGATGCTGCGCCACTTCGAGCACCAGGCGGCTTTCGCCGTTCTTGGTCTCGAGCGCATTCAGGATCGCCGGCAGATGTTCGTCGAACTGCACGTCGACGACGGCGCCGATGACCTGGGTGATGCGTCCTTGCTTGTTCGGCTTCGTGGCCATGTCGTCCTCGCTGCGAATCAGAGAGCTTCCGCGCCGGAGATGATCTCGATCAGTTCCTTGGTGATCATCGCCTGGCGGGTGCGGTTATAGGTAATGGTCTGCTTGCGGATCATGTCGCCTGCATTGCGCGTGGCGTTGTCCATCGCGGTCATCTGCGCGCCGTAGAACGAGGCGTTGTTCTCCAGCAGCGCGCGGAAAATCTGCACCGCCAGATTGCGCGGCAGCAGCTGACCGAGAATGTCGAGCTCGTCCGGCTCGTATTCGTAGGACGCGCTCGCCTGCGCGCCGTCTCCCGCGGCCTCGAATACCGGCGGGATCACCTGCTGCGCGGTCGGGAGCTGCGCGATCACCGACTTGAAGCGCGAATAAAACAGGGTCGCGACGTCGAAGGCGCCCTGCTCGTAGAGCGCGGTGATCTTTTCCGCGATCCGCTCGGCGTGCTCGATTTGCAGCGTGCGGACCGAGCGCAGATCGATATTCTCGACGATGTTCTTTTCGTAGTTGCGGCGCAGCTGCTCGTAACCCTTGCGCCCGACGGAGAAGATTTTCACTTCCTTGCCTTCGTTCAGCAGCGCGTTCGTCTTCTCGCGCGCGAGGCGCACGATCGCGGAGTTGAACGGGCCGCACAGCCCGCGTTCGCCGGTGCACACGACCAGAAGGTGCACCTTGTCGCTGCCGGTGCCGGCCAGGAGCTTCGGCGCCGAGGCGAGATCGGTCACGGTCGCGGCGATGTTGCCCAGCACCGCGCCCATGCGCTCGGCATAGGGGCGCGCGGCTTCCGCCGAGGCCTGCGCGCGGCGCAGCTTGGAGGCCGCGACCATCTGCATGGCCTTGGTGATCTTCTGCGTCGCCTTGGTCGCGGCGATGCGCACGCGCATGTCTTTGAGGGAGGCCATTGCCTGCTCTGTCCTCGGTCTATTTTACCTCCCCCTGGAAGGGGAGGTCGGCGTGCAGCGACGCTGCGAGCCGGGTGGGGGTCTTTCGGATGGGAGTGGACCCCCACCCGGTCGCCTTGCGGC
>JBFWWQ010000205.1:0-6501 GCA_050246095.1 Pseudorhodoplanes sp. | reverse complement strand
CTCGGGCTCAATGGTATTGATTTTCGCGTCGCGCCGGCTGAAGCAACGGCGGTCATGCTTGATCTGGACGCCGGTGCGATCGACGAAGAAACGCTCGCCCGCTGGATTTCCGACAACCTGCCGAAGCGGTGAGGCTAAAGCCTATCTCTCCGTCGTCATGCCCGCGCCTGTCGCGGGCATCCACGCCTTGGCGACCAGATAAGACGTGGATGGCCGGGACAAGCCCGGCCATGACGGAGTCAGACTTATCTAATTCCCGCCCTTGATCCGCCAGGTGATCGTGACGCCGGCATTCAGCGTCAGCGTTTCCGGCGGGATCACCGGGACGTTGCTGCGCGCCATCATCGGCTCGACCGCGACCGGGCGCAGCATGCGCGGCTCGGTGTCGGTGATCTCGACGATGTCGCCGAGCTGCACGCCGGCCGCCTGCGCATAGATCTGCGCCCGCTCGCGCGCATCCTGCACCGCGTTGCGCCGCGCCTCGTTCAGGCCCTTGCTTTTCTCGTCGAGGCCGAAGCGGATATTGCGCACTTCGAACAGGCCGGTGGCGGCGATGGCGGTGACCGCGGCATCGATGGATTCGAGCTTCTTCGATTTCAATTCGAAGGTCGTGACCGCGCGGTATTCGATGTCGCCCGGGCGCGGCGCCTGTTCGGGGACGCGCGGTTGCCGCACCTGGTCGAGCCGGAAGGTCGAGCGTTCGATCGCGATGCCGTTGCCGGCCATGCCGCGCAAAGCCGTCAGCGCGCGGTCGGCGCGTTCGCGATGTTGCGCGGTCGCCTGTTCCAGGCTGCGCGCGGTGGAGGAGACCTCGACGGTCAGCCGCGCGTGATCGGGCGCCACGTCCGCCTGTCCGTCGCCGCGCACGGTGAGGGAGGGGATGCGCTCGGGCAGCAGCGGCTGGGCGGCGGCGGGCAGGGTCAGCAGGAAGGTCGCAAGTCCGGCGGCAATGGCTGAGCGCATGGCAATCTCCTTAAGAAATACCGGGCCATGCGTTACCGCAACGGCGCGGCGAATCTGCGGCGGCGCGTCCCTCGTCTTTCCCGCGATACGCCTTATCTTGGCGCCATGATCCCGACAAAGGACCGTAGGCCATGAAACCGGTCTGGATCGAGGCCGCCCTCAACGGCGCCTGGACGCGCGAGCGCCAGCCCGCGATCCCGGTCACGCGCGCCGAAATCGTGGCCGACGGCATCGCCGCCGCGCAGGCGGGCGCCGCCGTCATCCACCTGCATGCCTATGACGAGGCGACCGGCCGCCAGAAGGACGACTGGGAAATCTATGCGCCGCTGATCGAGGGCATCCGCGCCAAAGTCGACGCCATCGTCTATCCGACCCTGCCGATCACCGGCTCCGGCTATGCCGGCGAACTGAGGTCGGCCGGGGAGCGCTACTTTCATCTGGAGCAGCTGGCCAAGCGCGGCCTCGCGGAATGGGGCGTGATCGATCCGGGCTCGGCGGTGTTCACGCGCTTCGAGCAGGTGGCGCGCGGCGAGCCGGGATACACCTATTACAATCCCGACGAGCATTTCCTCGAAGGCCTGCGCATCGCCGCCGAATACGGCGTGCGCCCGAGCTACGCGATCTACGAGGGCGGCTGCACGCGGCTTGGGGCCGCTGCGGCCAAGGCCGACGCGAAAGTCCCGACGCCGGTCTATCGCTTCATGTTCGCGGAGGAGTTCTGCTTCGGCTTTCCGCCGCGCGAGACCTATCTCGACGCGCATCTCGCCTTGCTCGCGGAATGCGCCGCCGGCGCGCCGTGGATGGTGGCCGGGCTCGGCGTCGATATCCGCCCGCTGATCGCGCCCGCCGTCGCGCGCGGCGGGCATATCCGGGTCGGGCTCGAAGACCGGCCCTTCGGCGCGACGGAGAGCAATCGCGGGCTGGTGGAGGAAGCCGTGCGCCTTATTCGCGCGGCCGGCGGGGAACCGGCACGCGCGCAGGACGTTCGGTCCGCCTGTATTGCCGCGGACCGTGCCTTCGGGCGCGGCAAGGAGAACCATGCCGCCTGATCCGGAACGCGACCGCGAAGCCAACCGCCTGTCGGCGCGTGCGCTGCGTTACGCGCGGGTCGGCACCAATGTCGGAGGCATCGCCGCGCGCATGGCCGCGAAGCGCTTTCTCGGGCTCGGTTCCGACCGCGCCGAGAACGCGGCGGCGCTCGGCGCGGCGCTCGGCGGGCTGAAGGGCCCGATCATGAAGGTGGCGCAGCTTCTCGCCACCATCCCGGAAGCGATCCCGCCCGAATATACGGTGGAACTCGCCAAGCTGCAGAGCCAGGCGCCGCCGATGGGCTGGGCCTTCGTGAAGCGGCGCATGACCGCCGAGCTCGGCGCCGACTGGCAGCAGAAATTCGCAAGCTTCGAGCACCGCCCGGCCGCCGCCGCCTCGCTCGGCCAGGTGCACAAGGCGCGCGCGCGCGACGGCAGCGAACTGGCCTGCAAGCTGCAATATCCCGACATGCAGTCGGCGGTGGAGGCCGACCTGAACCAGTTGCAGCTGTTGTTCGCCCTGTACCGCCGCTTCGAGCCGGCGATCGATGCCAGCGAGATCGCCGACGAAATCTCCGACCGCATCCGCGAGGAGCTCGATTACCGCCGCGAGGCCAAACATGTCGCGCTCTATGCCGACATGCTTTCGCAGACCGACCTGATCCGCGTGCCGCGCGTCTGGGGCGAATTGTCGACCGGACGCCTGCTCACGCTCGACTGGCTGGAGGGCAAGCGGCTGCTCGAGCACAGGGACGCGCCGCTGGAGATTCGCAACCGCCTGGCGCAGGCGATGTTCACCGCCTGGTGGTTTCCGTTCAGCCGCTTCGGCGTGATCCACGGCGACCCGCATCTCGGCAATTATTCCGCCTTCGCGGAGAACGGAATCCCCGGCGGCATCAGTCTGCTCGATTACGGCTGCATCCGCATTTTTCCGCCGCGCTTCGTCGGCGGGGTCGTCGACCTCTATCGCGGATTGCTCGAAGGCGACGAGGCGCGCATCGTGCATGCCTACGAGACCTGGGGATTCAAGCGCCTGACGCGCGAACTGATCGATATCCTGAACATCTGGGCGCGTTTCATCTACGGGCCGCTGCTCGACGACCGCGTGCGCTCGATCGCCGACGGCGTCTCGCCCGCCGAATACGGCCGGCGCGAGGCGTTCCGCGTGCACCAGGCGCTGAAGCAGAAGGGGCCGGTGACGGTGCCGCGCGAATTTGTGTTCATGGACCGCGCCGCGATCGGGCTGGGCGGCGTGTTCCTGCACCTGAAGGCGGAGTTGAATTTCTTCCGCCTGTTCAACGCGGCGATCGAGGATTTTGCGGTGGAGAAGGTCGCCAGGCGGCAAGCGGAGGCGCTGGAAAGGGCCGGCCTGACCGCCGCCGCGCCGGCCTGAACCGCGCCGCCGCGGGTTCTCCGAATCGATGCCCGCGCCGGGCGTTTCCCCGGCTGTCGCGCGTTGCATCTTGCCGTCATATTCCTGGTCCCGGACCCGCCGCCGACCGGCATGCCGGGCGTCCGGGACAGCCGTTGCCCTTGTTCCGCAATTGCGGTAACCCAATCCAAACCGCATGAACCGGCCATCGATGGGGACCCAATGGCGCACTCTGAAATCGAATACACGACCGCCGACGGCAACGATTACAGGGAGCACGAGGGGACCTATGCGCGGTTCCTCGACATTTCCTTCGCGCTGTCGGCCTATATCGCCTGCGTCCTCATGGGTCTCGCCGTCGTCGGCACGTCGCACAGCCCGATGATCGGGGTGGTGGTGATCGTGCTGACCACCTTGCTGGCGCTTCCGGCGCTGGGTACCGGCTCCAAGACCTGGAGCTACATTTCGCTCGCGATCGGCCTGCTCGGCCTCGCGGTCGGCACGCTGGGTTAGGTCGCGGAAACGGTCCGGGACAGGGGCGGGCCGCAAGACGCGAAGTTCGAGGATGCGTTCGAGGGGACGGGAATTGAATGCGGGTTGCTGTCGGGTCTGAAGCCGATGCGTCGGAGCCGCGCGTTGCGGCCACGCCGGAAACGGTCAAGAAGCTGGTCGCGCTCGGCGCCGAAGTCGCGGTCGAGCCCGGCGCCGGAATCCACTCCGGCATTCCCGATTCCGAATTCGCCGCCGCGGGCGCCAAGCTGACGGCGGGCGCCGCCAACGGCGCCGACATCGTGCTCCGGGTGCGCCGCCCGAGCGCGTCCGAACTCTCCGGCTACAAGAAAGGCGCCATCGTCGTCGCGATCATGGACCCCTACGGCAACGACGCCGCGCTGAAGGCGCTGGCCGATGCCGGGGTGATCGCCTTCGCCATGGAATTGATGCCGCGCATCACCCGCGCGCAGTCGATGGACGTGCTGTCCAGCCAGGCCAACCTTGCCGGCTACCGCGCGGTCATCGACGGGGCCGCGGAATATGGCCGCGCGCTGCCGATGATGATGACGGCGGCCGGCACCGTGCCCGCGGCCAAGGTGTTCGTGATGGGCGTCGGCGTTGCCGGCCTGCAGGCGATCGCGACCGCGCGCCGTCTCGGTGCGATCGTCACCGCGACCGACGTGCGCCCGGCGGTGAAGGAGCAGGTGCAGAGCCTCGGCGCCAAGTTCATCGCGGTCGAGGACGAGGAATTCAAGCAGGCGGAGACGGCAGGCGGCTACGCCAAGGAAATGTCCAAGGAGTACCAGGCCAAGCAGGCCGCGCTCGTCGCCGAGCACATCCAGAAGCAGGATATCGTCATCACCACGGCGCTGATCCCCGGCCGGCCGGCGCCGAAGCTCGTCTCCAAGGCGATGGTCGCCTCGATGCGCCCCGGCTCCGTGCTGGTCGATCTCGCGGTCGAGCGCGGCGGCAATGTCGAGGGCGCGAAAGTGGGCGAGGTGGTCGCGCTCGACGGCGTCAAGATCGTCGGCCATGCCAATGTGCCCGGACGGCTCGCGGCCTCGTCCTCGGCGCTCTATGCGCGCAATCTGCTGACCTTCCTCGACACCCTGATCGACAAGAAGGAAAAGAAGATCGCGATCAACTGGGACGACGAGATCGTCAAGGGCACGGCGCTGACGCGCGACGGCGCGATCGTGCATCCGAATTTCCAGCCGAAGGCGTAGGCGATGTCGGAATCGCATGCGGATCGCGCTCCTGATCCTCCTCCCTTTTCAGGGGGAGGGATGAACCGCGGTGGAGGAGAAACCTGATGGAAGCGGTCAGCCCGTTCGTCTTCCAGTTCTCGGTCTTCGTGATGGCCGTGTTCGTCGGCTATTACGTGGTGTGGTCGGTGACGCCGGCTTTGCACACCCCGCTGATGTCGGTGACCAACGCGATTTCATCCGTGATCGTGGTCGGCGCGCTGCTTGCGGTCGGCGTCGCGCTCACCGGCGGCGACGGTCCGATCTGGGCGCGCGCGCTCGGCTTCATCGCCCTCGTCTTCGCCTCGATCAACATTTTCGGCGGCTTCCTCGTCACCCAGCGCATGCTCGCGATGTACCAGAAGAAGGACCGGAAGAAGTGAGTGCCGGATTCGCATCGCCTTCGTGTCCCGGATGCGGTGCAGCGTGTAACGCTGCGCCGCCGATCCGGGACCGCCAAGCGCCGGAACGGTCCCGGTTCTGCAGCGCAACGCTCCGCTTCGCTCGCGCTGCACTGCGCCCGGGACACGAGATAGAGACCCGCCCATGAACGCCAATCTCGTCGCGCTGCTCTATCTCGTCGCGGGCGTGCTGTTCATTCTCGCGCTGCGCGGGCTGTCGTCGCCGGAATCCAGCCGCCGCGGCAACCTGTTCGGCATGATCGGCATGACGATCGCGGTGGTCACCACGCTTGCCGCGCATCCGCCGGCCGGGCTCGGCGCCTGGGCGCTGGTCGTTCTCGGTCTTGCCATCGGCGGGGGCATCGGCGCGGTGATCGCGCGGCGCGTGCCGATGACGGCGATGCCGGAACTGGTCGCCGCCTTCCATTCGCTGGTCGGCATGGCGGCGGTGCTGGTCGCGGCGGCGGCGCTTTACGCGCCCGCGGCGTTCGGCATCGGCACGGTCGGCTCGATCCACAAGTCGAGCCTCGTCGAAATGTCGCTCGGCACCGCGATCGGCGCCGTCACCTTCACCGGCTCGGTCATCGCCTTCATGAAGCTGTCCGGGCGCATGAGCGGCGCCCCGATCCTGCTGCCGGCGCGGCATGCCATCAACATCGCGCTCGGCGTCGGCGTATTCGTGCTCATCGCGCTGTTCGCGATGACCGAGAGCTACACGCTGTTCTGGCTGCTGGTGATCGCCGCGCTCGTCTTCGGCGTGCTCATCATCATCCCGATCGGCGGCGCCGACATGCCGGTCGTGATCTCGATGCTCAATTCCTATTCGGGATGGGCGGCGGCCGGCATCGGCTTCACGCTCGGCAATTCGGCGCTGATCATCACCGGGGCCCTGGTCGGCTCTTCCGGCGCGATCCTGTCCTACATCATGTGCAAGGGCATGAACCGCTCCTTCATCTCCGTGATCCTCGGCGGCTTCGGCGGCGAGGTGGCGGCGGCGGCCG
>JBFWWQ010000204.1:0-6526 GCA_050246095.1 Pseudorhodoplanes sp. | reverse complement strand
ACGCTTCGGCGCGTCGACCTCTCCCCGCAAGCGGGGAGAGGTGAAGCGGCACGGCCCGGCAACGACGGTGCAGCATGCTGACCGTCGCCAATCTGCAGGCCGGCTATGGACCCGCGCAGGTCCTGTTCGACGTCAATTTTTCCGTCGGCGCCGGAGAAGTGGTCACCCTTCTCGGCCGCAACGGCATGGGCAAGACCACGACCATCCGCACCATCATGGGCTTCCTGCCGCCGCTCGGCGGCGAAATGCGCTTCGGCGACCGCGCGCTCAACGGCCTGCCGTCCTACCGGATCGCGCAATGCGGCATCGGGCTGGTGCCGGAAGGCCGCATGATCTTTCCGACCCTGTCGGTGGAGGAAAATCTGATCGCCACCGCGGCCGCGCGTTTCGGCGCGCCGGCCTGGACGCTGGAGCGCGTCTATGGGTTCTTCCCGCGGCTCGCCGAACGGCGGTCTAACATGGGCAACCAGCTCTCCGGCGGCGAACAGCAGATGCTCGCCATCGGGCGGGCGCTGATGACCAATCCGAAACTGCTGATCCTGGACGAGGCGACGGAGGGGCTCGCGCCGCTGATCCGCGCGGAAATCTGGGATTGCCTGAAGCGGCTGAAGGCGGAGGGGCAGGCCATCCTTCTGGTCGACAAGCATCTCGACGCGCTGATGAAGCTCGCCGAGCGTCACGTCGTCATCGAGAAGGGTTATGCGGTGTGGTCCGGTACCTCCGCCGCGCTCAAGGCCGACCCGGCGATCCGGCAGAAATACCTGCAGGTGTGAATTCAAGCGCGCGGTGCGCTCCCTCCCCCTGAAAGGGGGAGGGTCGGGGGGGGGGTCCCTCGATCTGCGATGAACCGCGGACCCCCACCCGACGAGCTTCGCTCGCCGACCTCCCCCTTTCAGGGGGAGGTAAATTGCCATTTCACTCCGCCGCCTGCTTCCAGGTGTCGGCGTGCGCCTTCGGCCGCGCCTTGCGGCGCAGTTCGGTGATGTCCTGCCGGTCGCGCGCGCTGTTGCGGAAAATCTGGTCCTTGCCGGCGAGATATTGCGGCGGGCAGAAAATGTCGGCGGCACCGTACCAGGCCGCCGCCTGCATGGTCAGGGACGGGTTGACCAGATGCGGGCGGGCGAAGGCGACGAGGTCGGCGCGGCCGGCCGCGACGATGGTATGCGCCTGATCCGCCGTGGTGATGTTGCCGACGCACATGGTGGCGAGCCCGGCATCGTTGCGGATCTGATCGGAGAACGGGGTCTGGAACATGCGGCCGTAGACCGGTTCGGAATCCGTTGAGGTCTGGCCGGTCGAGACGTCGATCAGATCGCAGCCGGCCTGCGCGAACAGCTTCGCGATCTCGACCGCGTCGTCGCCGGTGATGCCGCCCGCGGCCCAGTCGGTCGCCGATATGCGCACCGACATCGGCTTCTCGTCCGGCCAGGCCCGGCGCATGGCGCGGAACACTTCCAGCGGGAAGCGCATGCGCTTCTCCAGCGAGCCGCCGTAATCGTCTGTGCGCGTATTGGTCAGCGGCGAGATGAAGCTTGCGATGAGATAGCCGTGCGCGGCATGCAGTTCGATCATGTCGAAGCCGGCGCGGTCGGCGCGCTGCACCGCCTGCACGAAATCCGCAACGACATGGTCCATGTCGGCGGGGGTCATCGCGCGCGGCACCGCGCTGTGCGGGAAATACGGGATGGCGGAGGCGGAGACGATCGGCCAGCCGCCCTGTTCCAGCGGCTCGTCGATGCCTTCCCACATCAGCTTGGTCGCGCCCTTGCGGCCGGCATGGCCGATCTGCAGGCAGAACTTGGCGGCCGAATTGGCGTGCACGAAATCGACGATGCGCTTCCAGGCGGCTTCCTGCGCGTCGTTGTAGATGCCGGTACAGCCGGGCGTGATGCGCGCCTGCGCCGACACGTCGGTCATCTCGGTGAAGAGAAGTCCGGCGCCGCCGATCGCGCGCGATCCGTAATGTACGAGATGCCAGTCGTTCGGCATGCCGTCGTCCTGCGACGAATACTGGCACATCGGCGAGACGACGAAGCGGTTGGCCAGCGTCATGCCGCGCAGGCGGAACGGCTGGAAGGCCGGCGCTTTCGGATTCTCAACGTCGGCCTCCAGGCCGAGCTTGCGCGTCTGCTGCGCCACCAGCGTGTCGGCCTCGCCGACGAATTCCGGCGCGCGCAAGGCGAGGTTGTCGTAGGTGATCGCCTTCGAGCGCGTCATCAGGCCGAAATTGAACTGCGTCGGATGCATGTCCCAGAAGCGGTCCACATGCTCGAACCAGACCAGCGACACGTCGGCGGAATGCTGGGTCTTCTCGACCTCCTCGCGCCGCTGCGTCTCGAACACGCGCAGCGCGCCCTTGACGTCGCGCGTTCCGGCCTTGCGGAAGGCCTCGTAGAGCGCGATGGAATCCTCCATCGCCAGCTTGGTGCCCGAGCCGATGGAGAAATGCGCGGTGGCCTTGGCGTCGCCGAGCAGCACGACATTCTCGTGCGTCCAGCGTTCGCAGCGGATCATCGGGAAGTTGCGCCAGATCGAGCGGTTGGTGATCAGCTTGTGACCGCGCAATTCCTCCGCGAACACCTTCTCCAGGAAACGGGCCGAGGCTTCCTCGTCCAGCTTGTCGAGGCCGGCGCGCCGAAAAGTTTCCGGATCGGTCTCCAGCACCCAGGTCGAGCGCCCCGGTTCGTACTGGTAGCAATGCGCGATGAAGATGCCCCACTCGGTCTCGCGGAAGAAGAAATTGAAGGCGTCCATCGGGCGGGTCGAGCCCATCCAGGTGAACTTGTTCGGACGCCAGTCGATCCCGGGCTTGAAACTTTCCGCAAAAGTCTCGCGCACGCGCGAGTTCACGCCGTCGCAGCCGATCACGAGATCGGCGTCGCGCATCATGGCCGGAAAATCGACGATCTCGCGCTGGAAGGTGAGTTCGACGCCCAGCGCCCGCGCGCGGTCCTGCAGCAATTTCAGCAATGTCGTGCGCGAGCAGCCGCAGAAGCCATTGCCGCCGATGCGATGGACGGTGCCTTTGAAGTGGATTTCGATATCGTCCCAATAGGCGAAATGATCGAGGATGGCCTGGTAGCTTTCGTCGTCATACCGCTCGAAAGTCTGCAGGGTCTCGTCCGAGAACACGACGCCGAAGCCGAACGTGTCGTCGGCGCGGTTGCGCTCGAACACGGAAATCTGCGTGGCGGGCCACGCCTTCTTCGTCAGGATTGCGAAATAGAGGCCGGCCGGACCGCCGCCGATCACATTGATCTTCATGAGGGAAGCCTCCGTTCCGCCATCCTATCCGGCTGCGGATGGGAAATTACTTTAAGCTTAAAATAATTTTCCGCAATACGGGGCAGTGGCTTGAGGGTGAGAAATTTTAAGCTTAAAATATTTTCACATGGGCGGCGTGTGGCTGCCGATCAGGATTCGGGAATGGGCGCGCTCGACGGGCGGCATGCGATCGTGACGGGTGGCGGCAAGGGCATCGGCCGGGCCGCGGCCGCAGCGCTTTCCGCCGCCGGTGCCGTCGTCACCGTGACCGGGCGCGACGAGGCGGCGCTGAAAGCGGCGGTCGCCGGCGGGGAAGCGGCCGGCTATTTCGTCTCCGACGTCACCGATTCGGCCGCGCTGGAAGCCGGCATCCGCGCCGCCGCCGGACTGCGCGGCCCGGTCGATATTCTGGTCGCCAATGCCGGGGCCGCGGAAAGCGCGCCGTTCCTGAAGGCGGAGCCCGCGCAATTCCACCGGATGTTCGAATTGAATGTGCTCGGCGTCGTGCATGCCATCCGCGCCGTGCTCGCCGACATGGTGGCGAGCGGCTTCGGGCGTATTGTCGCGGTCGCGTCCACGGCGGGATTGCGGGGCTACGCCTATACGTCGGCTTATTGCGCCTCCAAGCACGCCGTCGTCGGGCTGGTGCGCGCGCTGGCGCAGGAGACCGCGAAAAGCGGCGTCACCGTCAACGCGGTCTGCCCGGGTTTCACCGACACCGACCTCGTGCGCGACAGCGTCGCGCGCATCGGCAAGAAGACCGGCCGCGCACCGGCCGACACCGTCGCCGAGCTGGTCAAGGACGCCCCGATCGGCCGGCTGATCCGGCCGGAGGAAGTGGCGGCGGCGATCCTGTCGCTGTGCCAGGTCGAGGCAAGCGCGATCACCGGCACCACCTTGACCGTCGCGGGGGGAGAAATCTGATGGACGATTCCTCCGCCGTGCCGCTCGATGCCGAAACCAAGGTCGCCGAACGGCCGGCCGATCACGAAGCCGAATTGCGGCTGTGGCTGCGGTTGCTCACCTGCACCCGGCTGATCGAGGACGAGGTGCGTTCGCGCCTGCGCGACACCTTCGACGTGACGCTGCCGCGCTTCGATCTCATGGCACAGCTCGACAAGGCGCCGAACGGCATGACGCTCGGAGAATTGTCGCAGCGCATGATGGTCTCGAACGGAAACGTGACCGGGCTCGTGGAGCGTCTGGCGCAGCAGGGGCTGATCGAGCGGCGGCCGTCGCCGAGCGACCGCCGCGCGCAGATCGTCACACTCGCGCCCGAGGGCCGCAAGGCGTTCCGCGCGATGGCGCGCACGCACGAGGGCTGGATCGCGGAAATCTTCGCCGGCCTGTCGCCGGCCGATATCGACGCCCTGATGAAGCTTCTGGCCAAGACCAAGGGTTCGGCGCGCCGGGCGATCGACGGGGACGACACCTGATGCCGCTCTCCGTCACCACGACCGAGGCTTTGTCCTGGCCGTTCTTCGACAACGGCCACCGCAAATTCGCCGAACGGCTCGGGCAATGGGCGGCGACGACGCTGCCGCGCCTGCCGCATCACAATGTCGACGAGGCCTGCCGGCTGCGTGTGCGATTGCTGGCGGAGAACAAGATCCTGGCGGCGGCGGTGCCGGGCGCGTTCGGGGGGCTGCATAATACGCTCGACGTGCGCACGCTCTGCCTGACCCGGGAAATCCTGGCCTTTCACGACGGACTCGCCGACTTCGCCTTCGCCATGCAGGGGCTCGGGTCCGGCTCGATCTCGCTCTACGGCTCGCCGGAAATCAAGCTCCTCTATCTGCCGCGGGTGCGCGACGGCAAGGCGATCGCGGCATTCGCGCTGTCGGAGCCGGAAGCGGGCTCGGACGTCGCCGCTTTGGCGACGACCGCGGTGCCGGACGGGCCCGCGCATGTGCGGCTCAACGGCGTCAAGACCTGGATTTCCAACGGCGGCATCGCGGATTATTACGTCGTGTTCGCGCGCACCGGAGAGGCGCCGGGCGCGCGGGGCCTCTCCGCCTTTGTCGTCGATGCCGACGCGCTCGGACTGAACGTCACCGCGCGCATCGACGTGATCGCGCCGCATCCGCTGGCGACGCTCTCGCTCGAGGACGTGCGCGTGCCGCTCACGCACCGGCTCGGCCAGCCCGGCGAGGGCTTCAA
Source organism: Pseudorhodoplanes sp. (assembly GCA_050246095.1). Classification (GTDB taxonomy): domain Bacteria; phylum Pseudomonadota; class Alphaproteobacteria; order Rhizobiales; family Xanthobacteraceae; genus Pseudorhodoplanes. Next base: position 1,102 of record JBFWWQ010000204.1, on the reverse strand, counting down.
GGTCGCCATGGCGACGCTCGATATTTTCCGTTCCACCGTCGGCGCCGCGGCCCTCGGATTCGCGCGGCGCGCCTTGCACGAGATGATGCAGCGCGCCGCGACGCGCCACCTCTTCGGCGCCCCGCTCGGCGACCTGCAGATGACGCAAGCCTCGCTCGCCGATTGCGTCGCCGATGTCGATGCCTCCGCGCTCCTGGTCTATCGCGCGGCCTGGACCAAGGACAACGGGGCGCCGCGCGTCACCAGCGAGGCGGCGCTGGCGAAAATGTACGCGACCGAGGCGGCGCAGCGCGTGATCGACCGCGCGGTGCAATTGTTCGGCGGGCAGGGCGTCACCCGCGGCGTCAAGGTCGAGGAGCTTTACCGGGAAATCCGCGCGTTGCGCATCTACGAGGGCGCGACGGAAGTCCAGAAAATCGTCATCGCACGCGAGGCGCTGAAGAACTTTGCCGGCAAATCGGCGCAGGCGGCGGAATAGGAAACGAACCCAGGGCGTGATGCAGGAGCTTTTCCCATGATCCCCTCGGCGCATATCGACACCTTCGCGCGGGACAATCTCCCGCCGCAATCGCAGTGGCCGGAATTCCTGTTCACGCTTCCGGAACTGCAATATCCGGACCGGCTGAACTGCGTGCGCGAATTCGTGGACCGCTGGGTCGAGGCGGGCGAGGGCGGGCGCATCGCGGTCGTCGGGCCGGATGCGACCTGGACCTATGCGCAGCTATACGAGCGCATCAACCGCATCGCCAACGTGCTGACGCGCGATCTCGGCATGGTGCCGGGCAACCGCGTGCTGCTGCGCGCGTCGAATTCGCCGATGGCGATCGCCGCCTATCTTGCCGTGATCAAGGCCGGCGGCGTGATGGTCGCGACCATGCCGCTGCTGCGCGCCAAGGAGCTCGCCTATCCCGTCACCAAAGCGAAGATCGCGCTTGCCTTGTGCGACGCGCGGCTCACCGAGGAGATGGAGAAGACCAAGACGCTCGCACCCGATCTCAAGCGCGTCGTCTATTGGGGCACCAAGGGCTTCGACGATCTCGAAGCGCTGATGGACAAGCCCGGTTACGAGAATTTCCAGGCCTGCGACACCGCCCTCGACGAC
>JBFWWQ010000203.1:0-6545 GCA_050246095.1 Pseudorhodoplanes sp. | reverse complement strand
CGTGACGTGAGATTCTTTCTTCCCTCTCCCCGCTTCAGCGGGGAGAGGGTGGCAAGCGCGGTGAGCGCGAGCCGGGTGAGGGGCAAGTGCGATGCGGCGCGAAGCCCCTCACCCGGATTGCTTCGCTATCGCTCGCAATCCGACCTCTCCCCGCTGAAGCGGGGAGAGGGGAAAAGGCCTAATAAAAACTCTGCGGGTCGACATCGATCTCGAGCTTGAGATTGCCCTTCGGCTTCGGCGCATGGTCGCGCCAGCCGCGCAGATAATCCGACAGGTCGAACGCGCGCGGGGCCTTCACCAGCAGACGGAAGCGATGGCGCCCACGCACCACCGCGAGCGGCGCTTCCGCGGGCCCCAGCACGCGCACCTGCTCGTCGAAGGGCGCCGCGCGCGCGAAGCTGCGCGCGAAGCCCTCGGTCTCGTGCCTGTCGCCGCCGGAGACCACGATCCCGGCGAGCCGGCCGAAGGGCGGATAGCCGGTCGCCTCGCGCGCGGCGATCTCGGTGTCGTAGAAGGCATCGCGGTTGCCGGAGACGATGGCGCGCATCACCGGATGTTCGACCTGGTGCGTCTGCAGGAGGCCGAGCCCGCGTCCCGCCTCGCGACCGCCGCGGCCGATCACCTGGTGCAGCAGCTGGAAGCTGCGCTCGGCCGCGCGCGGATCGCCGTTGGCGAGGCCGAGATCGGCATCGACGATCCCGACCAGATTGAGCTTCGGAAAGTGATGCCCCTTGGCCACGAGCTGCGTGCCGATGACGATGTCGAACCGGCCCTGCGCGACGCTCTCAAGCTCTTCGCGCATGCGCTCGATCGACTCGATGAGGTCGCTCGAGAGCACGATCGTGCGCGCCTCGGGAAAGAGGGCGGTCACCTCCTCCTGCAGCCGTTCCACGCCCGGCCCGACCGGGGTGAAGGAATCCGTCGCCTGGCATTTCGGACATTGCTCCGGCAGCGGCGCGGCGAAGCCGCAATGATGGCAGACCAGGCGGCGGCGGAAGCGGTGCTCGACCAGCCAGGCGTCGCAGTTCGGACAGGACAGGCGATGTCCGCAGGCGCGGCAAAGCGTGAGAGGCGCGTAGCCGCGGCGGTTGAGGAACAACAACGCCTGCTCGCCGCGTTCGAGCGCGGTCTTCACCTCGCCCGCGAGCCGCGGCGCGATGAAGCGCCCGCGCGGCGGTCCCTCGCGCGTCAGGTCGATCGCCTCGACATGCGGCAGATGCTGCCCGCCGAACCGCTCGGGCAAGGCGAGCCGCGCATAGCGGCCGCGCCGCGCATTGACCTCGGTTTCGATCGCCGGCGTCGCCGAAGACAGGATCACCGGGAATTTCGCGATACGGGCGCGCACGATCGCCATGTCGCGCGCGTGATAATGCACGCCGTCCTCCTGCTTGTAGGCCTGGTCGTGCTCCTCGTCGACGACGATTAGCCCGAGATCGGCATAGGGCAGGAACAGCGCCGAGCGCGCGCCGACGACCGCCTTCACCTCCCCGCTCGCGACGGCAGACCAGGTGCGCGCGCGCTTGCGCGGCGCGAGCTCGGAATGCCATTCTGCCGGGCGCACACCGAAGCGCGCCGCGAAGCGCTCCAGGAATTGCGCGGTCAGCGCGATTTCCGGCATCAGGATCAGCGCCTGCTGTCCGCGCCGCAGAACCTGCGCCACCGCCTCGAAATAGACCTCGGTCTTGCCGGAGCCGGTGACGCCGTCGACCAGCGCGACCGAAAAGCCGTTCCCCATCGCCGCGCGCAGCGTGTCCGCCGCCTCCTTCTGCGCGTCGGTGAGATCGGGCGCCGCGAAATCCGGATCCGGCGCTCGCGCGACCGGTTCCGGCAGCAGCACGAAAGTCTCCAGCGTGCCTTCGTCGATCAGCCCGTCGATCACGCCGGCCGACACGCCGGCCTCGCGTGCCGCCTCGCTCTTGGCGCGCGCCATGCCGTCGGCGAGGAGCCGCATCGCGCGCGAGCGCGCCGCGGTCATGCGCGCGGGCGCGGGACCGGCCAGCCGCACGCCGATGCGTTCGCGTTCGGGCGGCAGCTGCGCGCCGCGGCGCAGCGTCATGGCCAGCACGCTGCCGCGCGCGCCGAGCGTGTAGCCGCTCATCCAGTCGACGAAGTCGCGCAGCTCCTGCTTCAGCGGCGGCAGATCGAGCTTTTCCGACACATCCCTGAGCCGGTTATGCAGCCGCGGCTCGGCGCTGCCCTCGCCCCAGACCACCGCGGTATATTCGTTCGGCCCGAGCGGCACCGAGACGATGTCGCCCGGCGCGAGCGGGAGTTCCGCCGGCACGCGGTAGGAATAGGCGCGGTCCAGCGCCAGCGGCACCAGCACATCGACGGTTTTCGGAGCCATGAACGCGACACTCGCCCGATTCCGGGCGCTTAAGGAAGGGTGAACCGTTTGTCCTCATCCTGCGGAGCGCGCGTCCCGAAGGATGAGGATCGGATCGCCTCGCCCTTCGAGACGCGGCTTTCAGCCGCTCCTCAGGATGAGGCGATCCTTTCATGCCGTCCGAGCTGACGACAATAAATCCCGCGGTCGCCGCCGAGCTCGCGCGCTGGCTTTCGCACCTCTCCGCCGAACGCCGGCTTTCGGCCAAGACCGCCGAGGCCTATCTGCGCGACGCCAGCCAGTTCCTCGCGTTCATGGCGGAGCATCTCGGCGGCGCGCCGTCGCTGCAGGCGCTCGCCACACTCGAACCGCAGGACGTGCGCGCCTACATGGCCGCGCGCCGCAGCCAGGGCATCGCCGCGCGTTCGCTGATGCGCTCGCTGGCCGGCATCCGCTCCTTCGCGCGTTTCCTGGAGCGCAACGGCAAGGGCAAGGTAGCGGCGCTCGCCGCCGTGCGCACGCCGAAGATCGCCCGCACGCTGCCGAAGCCGCTCGCGGTCAGCGCCGCGCGGCGCATGGCCGACGCCGATCTGCGCGCCGGCGAGGCGCGCGCGCCGTGGGTGCTCGCGCGCGACGCCGCCGTGCTCGCCCTGCTCTACGGCTCGGGCTTGCGCATCGGCGAAGCTTTGTCGCTCACGCGCGGCGAGGTGCCGGAGCCCGGCCGCGGCGACACCGTCACCGTCACCGGCAAGGGCGGCAAGACCCGCATGGTGCCGGTGCTCATGCCGGTGCTGCAGCTCGTCGCCGATTACGTCGCGCTCTGCCCCTGCGATCTCGCGCCCGGCACGCCGCTGTTCCGCGGCGCCAAGGGCGGTCCGCTGTCGCCGCGCATCATCCAGCTTGCGATGGCGCGGCTGCGCGGCGCGCTCGGGCTGCCCGACAACGCCACGCCGCACGCGCTGCGGCATTCCTTCGCGACGCATCTCCTGGCGCGCGGCGGCGACCTGCGCGCGATCCAGGAACTGCTCGGCCATGCGTCGCTCTCGACCACGCAGATCTATACGGCGGTCGATGCCGAGCGGCTGATGGACGCCTACAGGGCCGCGCATCCGCGGGCGTGAGAGCGGACATCCTCATCCTGAGGAGCGCGCAAAGCGCGCGTCTCGAAGGATGAGGACATGCACATACCTCACCCTTCGAGACGCGGCCTCCGGCCGCTCCTCAGGGTGAGGTTAGCTCACATATGGATCGCGCGCTTGCCGACCGCGAGCGCGGCTTCCTTCACCGCCTCGCTGAGCGTCGGATGCGCGTGGCAGGTGCGCGCAATGTCCTCCGCCGAGGCGCCGAACTCCATCCCCAGCGCCGCTTCCGCGATCATGGTGCCGGCATCCGGCCCGATGATATGCACGCCGAGCACGCGGTCGGTCTTGGCGTCGGCGAGGATTTTCACGAAGCCGTCGGTCGTGTGGTTGACCTTGGCGCGCGCATTCGCCGTGAACGGGAATTTCCCGGCATTATAGGCGATGCCGGCCGCCTTCAGTTCGTCCTCGGATTTTCCGACCGTCGCGATCTCCGGATAGGTGTAGACGACGTTCGGGATCGCGTCGTAATTCACGTGCCCCGCCTGGCCGGCGAGGATTTCGGCGACCGCGACGCCCTCGTCCTCCGCCTTGTGCGCCAGCATGGCGCCGCGGATGGCGTCGCCGATGGCATAGATGCCGTCGACACCGGTCTTGAAATGATCGTCGACGACGACGCGGCCGCGCTCGTCGAGCACGACGCCCGCCTCCTTCAGGCCGAGACCCTCGGTGTAGGGCACGCGGCCGATCGAGACCAGCACCGCATCGGCTTCCAGCGCCTGCGCATCGCCACCCTTGGCCGGCTCGATCCTCACCTTCAGCTTCTTGCCCGAGGCATCGACCGCGGTGACCTTGCTGCCGAGCTTGAAGATCATGCCCTGCTTCTCGAAAACGCGCTGCGCCTGCCGGCAGATTTCCGCATCCATGCCGGGCAGCACCCGGTCGAGGAACTCGACCACGGTGACTTCCGCGCCGAGCCGCCGCCACACCGAGCCGAGTTCGAGCCCGATCACGCCGGCGCCGATCACCAGCAGCTTCTCGGGCACCTTGTCGAGCGTCAGCGCGCCGGTCGAGGACACGATGCGCTTCTCGTCGATCTCGATGCCTTTCAGTTTCGCGACATCGGAGCCGGTGGCGATGACGATGGTCTTCGTCTCCAGCACCTGGATCTTGCCGTCGGCCGCCTTAACCTCGACCTTGCCGGGACCGAGGATGCGGCCGGTACCGTGGAACGGCTCGATCTTGTTCTTCTTGAACAGGAAGTCGACGCCCTTGACGTTGCCGGCGACGCCCTCGTCCTTGAACGCCAGCATCGCCTTCAGGTCGAGCTTGGGCCTGGGAACGCCGATGCCCATCTTGGCGAAGGCGTCGCCCGCCTCCTCGAACAGCTCGGAGGCATGCAGCAGCGCCTTGGAGGGAATGCAGCCGACATTCAGGCAGGTGCCGCCATGCGTCGCGCGCTTCTCGACGACGGCGACCTTCATGCCGAGCTGGGCCGCGCGGATGGCGCAGACATAGCCGCCGGGGCCGGTGCCGATGACGATGAGGTCGTATTGAGCCATGAATAAAACTCCGAATTCTCCGTAGTCATGCCCGGCACACGGGACCGGCCTTCGGCCGGCCCGAGTGTAAACCTTGTGCCGGGCATCCACGCCTTTGCCGAGTGTCAAGACGTGGATGGCCGGGACAAGCCCGGCCATGACGGAGTGACAATCACAGATCCAGCACGATCCGCGCCGGGTCTTCCAGATTTTCCTTCACGCGCACCAGGAAGGTCACGGCTTCCTTGCCGTCCACGATGCGGTGATCGTAGGAGAGCGCGAGATACATCATCGGCCGCGCCTCGATCTTGCCGCCGACCACCATCGGCCGCTCCTGGATCTTGTGCATGCCGAGGATGCCGGATTGCGGCGCGTTCAGGATCGGCGTCGACATCAGCGAGCCGTAGACGCCGCCGTTGGAGATGGTGAAGGTGCCGCCCTGCATCTCTTCGATCTTGAGCGCGCCGTCGCGCGCCCGGCGGCCGAACTCGCCGATATTCTTCTCAATCTCGGCGATCGACTTCCTGTCGCAGTCGCGCACCACCGGCACCACCAGGCCCTTGTCGGTGCCGACCGCGACGCCGACGTGATAATAGTTCTTGTAGATCAGGTCGGTGCCGTCGATCTCGGCATTGACCGCGGGGATTTCCTTCAGCGCCTGCACGCAGGCCTTCACGAAGAAGCCCATGAAGCCGAGCTTCACGCCGTGCTTCTTCTCGAACATGTCCTTGTAGAGGTTGCGCATCGCCATGACGCCGGTCATGTCGACCTCGTTGAAGGTCGTCAGCATGGCGGCGGTGTTCTGCGCCTCCTTCAGGCGGCGCGCGATGGTCTGGCGCAGCCGCGTCATCTTCACGCGCTCCTCGCGCGCGGCGTCGTCCGCGGGCGAAGGCGCGCGCACCTGCACCCCCGCGGCCGGCTGGCCGACCGGCACCGGCTGCGAAGCGGCCCGCTCGATCGCCGCCAGCATGTCGCCCTTGGTGACGCGCCCGTCCTTGCCGCTGCCGGCGACGCTCGCGGGATCGACGCCGGATTCGGCGGAGAGCTTGCGCACCGAAGGCGGTACCGGCATGTCGCCGGCAGGCTTCGGCGTCGGCGCATCCCCCCTGTCCTCGGCGCGCGGCTTCGGGCGCTCCTCGGCGACGTTGATCGGGGCCGTGGTCGCGGTCTTCTGGTCGGGACGGCCGGCCGGCGCCGCGGCGGCCTTGGCGGCGCCCGCACCTTCCTTGATCTGGCCGAGCAGCGCGCCGACCGCCACCGTGTCGCCGTTCTTGGCGGCGATTTCCGCGAGCACGCCGGCCGCGGGCGCCGGCACCTCGATCGTCACCTTGTCGGTCTCAAGCTCCACCAGCGGCTCGTCGACGCTGACGGCATCGCCCGGCTGCTTGAACCACTTGCCGATGGTCGCCTCGGTGACGGATTCGCCGAGGGTGGGAACGCGGATGTCGGCCATTGTCTTTGTCTCTCAATCTTCTCGGCCGTCATGCCCGGCCTTGCGCCGGGCATCCCGCTTAGGGACGCATGGTGCCCTCCTAAGCGGGATGGCCGGGTCAAGCCCGGCCATGTCGGGCTTTCAGGTTTCTACCCCAGCGCCTCGTC
>JBFWWQ010000202.1:0-6592 GCA_050246095.1 Pseudorhodoplanes sp. | reverse complement strand
CCGTCGGCGCGGCTCGCCATCGCCGCGCTCACCGCCATCGCCGTCGTCATCCTGACGCGCGGCCTTGCCTTCAAGGCGGTGCCTTCGGCGCGCACCGCCCTGCCGGTCGGGGCGCTGGCCGGCCTGTTCAACGGCCTTGCGGCGATGCCGGGGCCGCCGGTGATCGCCTTCTACATGGCCTCGCCGGTATCGCGCGCGGTGATGCGCGCGTCCCTCAATGTCTTCTTCCTGGTCAATGCCGTCGTGGCGCTCGTGAGCGCCTTCGCGCTGCAGCTCGTGAGCTGGCCGATCGTCGTCTATACGCTGCTCGGACTTCCGGTGATGTTTCTCGGGCAGCGCCTCGGCCTGCGCTATTTCCATCGCGGCAGCGACCGCACGCATCGCCTGATCGCGGTCGTGGCGCTGGCCGCCATCGCACTCGGCGCGGCGGCCAAGGGATTGAGCGAAATCCTCTGAACCTGCGAAAAGCAAAACGCCGGCGCGGGGTTTCCGCGCCGGCGCCGGCAAAAGCGCAAAGGGCGAAGAAGCTTACTTCTTCATCTTCTCCTTCACCGGATCCTTCACCTTCTCGACCGTGTCGAACTCGACATTGGCCAGCTTGCCGTTCACCTTCTCCACGCGGCGGATATAGACGTTCTGGATGATGTCGCGCGTCTCCGGATCGATCGAGATCGGTCCGCGCGGGCTCTCCCAGGCCATTCCCTTCGCCGCATCGACCATCGCCTTGCCGTCGGTATTGCCCTTGGTCTTCTTCAGCACCTCGTAGATCAGGCGCATGCCGTCCCAGCCGCCGACCGAGAAGAAGTCGGGGTTGCGGTTATAGGCGGCGTTATAGGCCTTCACGAAGTCCTCGTTCATCTTCGACTTGTGGTTCCAGTCGTAGTGGAAGGCGGTGATGATGCCGAGCGCGGCATCGCCCATGCCTTTCAGCGCCTCGTCGGAGGCGATTTCGCCCTGACCCATGATCTTGGTCTTGGACGGATCGATGCCGCGCTCGACCAGCGCCTTGCCGAGCGCCGCCGGCTGCGCGCCGCCGGGCACGAAAATGTAGATGGATTCCGGATTGGCGTCCTTGGCGCGCTGCACGAACGCGGAGAAGTCCGGATTGGCGACCGGAATCTTGACCTCGCCGATGATCTCGCCGCCGGCTTCCTTGAAGGCGGAGGCGTAGGCGCCGCCCGCATCCAGGCCCGGGCCGTAATCGGAGACCATCGTGTAGGACTTCTTGACGCCGCCCTTCTTGGCCGCCCAGGTGCCGAGCGCGCCGTTCACCTGCGGCGTGGTCAGCGAGGTGCGCACCATGTAGTTCGACTTGGTCGTGATGATGGAGGTGGCGGCGTTCATCACCACCATGAATTTCTTGGCCTGTTCCGACACGTCGCCGGCGGCGAGCGCGTTCGGCGTCAGCACGAAGCCCGCGATCATGTCGACGCCGTCGCGCACGATCAGTTCCTGCGCCAGGCGCTTGGCGACGTCGGGCGCGATGCCGCCGGTATCCTTGCGGATGAATTCCAGTTTCTTGCCGGCCACGCTGTCGCCGTTCTGCTGCACGAACAGCTTGATGGCGTTGTCCATCTGCGTCGCGGCGTCGGCGAACTGGCCGGAATAGGGCATGATCAGCCCGATCTTGATCGTGCCCTGAGCCTTGGCGGGGCCGGCCGCGAGGAGGGTCGCTCCCGCGAGTCCGAGTAGCAATTTGCGCATGGTGTTTCTCCCGTGGTGGCGTTGTTTTTGGTTGTTGTTATTGGTTTAAGAACACCGTATCGGCGTGATTTTTCCCGGTCAATCGCGCGGCCTTGGGCAGCTTCCCAACGTGTCCGACGTTGCAAATGTGAAGTCGGTCCGCGCGGGGCGATCGGCCGGCGGAGGAGATCCGGCCGCCGGTCAGTCCCTGGTCAGCAGGACGTTCACCGCCTTGATGACGACATGAACCTTGTCCCCGACCTTCAGGCCCATGCTTTCCAGCGACTCCACCGTCATGACGGACGACACCTTGTAGTCGGTGCCGACGATAGTGGCATCGACCTGGCACATCACGGCCCCGGTCTTGATGCGGGTGATCTGGGCGGGAATGTCGTTGCGGGCGCCGTGCTTCATCGTTTCTCCTCCTGTATCGGTCCGGCACCGGAAACGTCCGGCGCCGCGTTATTGCGGATGGCGTCGACGGCCATCAATATCCGTTCCGGCGTCGCCGGCGCGTCGAGGTCCGGCGCGCGCCGGTAGTCGGCGAGGCTCGCGACGGCGTCGCGGATCGCCAGCCACACGCTGATCGCCAGCATCAGGGGGGGCTCGCCCACCGCCTTGGAGCGGAAGACGGTTTCCTCGCGGTTGGGGGCGTCGGCCAGGATGCGCGCGTTGAAGACCGGCGGCACGTCGCGGCTGCCGGGGATTTTGTAGGTCGAGGGCCCGTGCGTGCGCAGCCGGCCCTTGTCGTCCCACCACAATTCCTCCGACGTCAGCCAGCCCATGCCCTGCACGAAGGCGCCTTCGATCTGGCCGAGATCGATCGCCGGATTGATGGAGGCGCCGCAATCCTGCAGCAGCTCGGCGCGCAGCACGCGCGTCTCGCCGGTGAGCGTGTCGACCGCGACCTCGCAGGCGGCGACGCCATAGGCGAAATAGTAGAACGGCCGGCCGGTATTGGTCGCGAAGTCCCAGTGGATTTTCGGGGTCTTGTAGAAGCCGGTCGCCGACAGCGACACGCGCTTCTCCCACGACAGGGCGGCGAGCTCGGGAAAGGAGACGCTGCGGTTGCCGGCGAAGATGCGGTTGTTCGCGAACACGATCTCGCCTTGCGGCACGTTGAAATGCTCGGCGGCGACGGCGGTCATGCGGGTGCGGATTTCCTTCGCCGCCGCCAGAGCCGCCATGCCGTTGAGGTCGGAGCCCGACGAGGCGGCGGTGGGCGAGGTGTTCGGCACCTTTGCGGTGGTGGTCGCGGTGACGCGGATATGGTCGATGTCGATCTGCAGGGCCTCCGCGACCACCTGCGCGACCTTGATGAACAGGCCCTGGCCCATCTCGGTGCCGCCGTGGTTCAGCGTCACGCTGCCGTCGGTATAGACATGCACCAGCGCGCCGGCCTGGTTGAGCGCGGGCCGGTTGAACGAGATGCCGAACTTCACCGGCATGGTCGCGAGGCCGCGCTTCACCACCGGGCTCTTCCGGTTGAACGACACGACGCGCTCGCGCCAGGCCTTCAGGTTCACCGTGCGGTCCAGCTCCTCGAGCATGGGCAAGACGACATTGTCCTCGATCGTCATGCCGTAGGGGGTGACGTTGTTGCGATCGGTGCCGTAGAAATTGACCTGCCGGATCTGCTCCAGCGGCTTGCCGAGCGTGCGGGCGATGCAATCGACGATCTGCTCGATCGCGATCATGCCCTGCGGTCCGCCATAGCCGCGGAACGCCGTGTTCGACACCGTGTTGGTCTTGCACGGCAGGCCGCGGAAGCGGAGGTTCGGGATCCAGTAGCAGTTATCGGCGTGGCATAGCGTGCGCGTGACGACCGCGGGCGTGTGGTCGGCGACATGTCCCCCGTTGGCGGCGAACATGAAGTCGAGGCCGAGGATTCTGCCCTCGCCGTCGAAGCCGACCTCGTAGCGGATCAGGTAGGGATGCCGTTTCCCTGTGGCGCGCATGTCGTCGTCGCGCGGCAGCCGCAGCTTCACCGGGCGCCGCGCCTTCCAGGCCAGCACCGCGGCGATGCCGGCGACGATCGTGGCCTGGCTCTCCTTGCCGCCGACGGCGCCGCCCATGCGGCGCACCTCGGCCGTCACCGCGTTGAACGGCAGGCCGAGCAGGTGCGCGACGCAGTGCTGGATTTCGGTCGGGTGCTGCGTGGAGGAAATGATCTGGAAATCGCCGCCGTCGCCGGGGATGGCGAGCGCGATCTGGCCTTCGAGATAGAAATGGTCCTGCCCGCCGCAACGCCAATCGCCCGAGAGCCGGTGCGGCGCCGCCGCGATCGCGGCCTGCGCATCGCCGCGCGCCATGAGCTGCGGCGGGCAGACGTAGGATTCGCGCGCCATCGCCTCTTCCACCGTGAGCACGGCGGGAAGCGTCTCGTAGGCGACCTTCACCAGCTTTGCGGCGGCGCGCGCCTGGTCGAGCGTCGCGGCGGCGACGGCGGCGACCGGCTGGCCCTCATGCTCGACGATTTCCGGCGGCAGCAGCGGCTCGTCGGTACGAATGGGCGCGATGTCGTTCCTGCCCGGGATGTCCGCGGCGGCGATGACGGCGGCGACGCCGGGCGCTGCGAGTGCCGCGGAGATATCGATCGACAGAATGCGCGCATGCGCGTGCGGCGACAATACCAGCGCGGCTTCCAGCGTGCCCGGCACGGTCGGGATGTCGTCGGTATAGAGCGCGCGGCCGGTGACGTGGCCGACGGCGCTGTCGTGGCGGATGGCGGCATGCGCGCCGCCGCGGATGCGTTCGAGGCGGGCGCTCACAGGGCCTCCACCCGCGTCGGCATATCGTGTCCGGCGGTTTCGAGCTGCAGGCGGCGCACCAGATTGGCGCCCGCGCGCAGGCGATAGGCGGCGGTGCCGCGCTGGTCGGTCATCGGGGCGAAGTCGCGCGCGATCAGCGCGTCGGCATCCTGCAGCGCCGCGGCGGTCCAGGGTTTGCCGGCGAGCGCGGCCTCCAGATGCATGGCGCGCGCGGACTTCACCGCCATGCCGCCGAAGGCGGCGCGGATGCTTTCGACCTTGTTGCCCTTCAGCGTCAGCGCGAAGGCCGCGATCACCGTCGAGATGTCCTGGTCGAAGCGTTTCGACAGCTTGTAGGCGCGGAAGGTCGCGCCTTTCGCGGGCAAGGGCAGGTCGAGCGCGACAATGACCTCGCCGGGCCCAAGCGCGGTCTTGCGGTAGCCGGTGATGAAGTCTTCGACCTTCATGCGGCGGCTATTGCCATCGGCGTCAAGCACGACCTCCGCGCCGATGGCGATCAGGCAGGGGATGGTATCGCCGATCGGGGAAGCGTTGGCGACATTGCCCGCGAGCGTGCCGAGATTGCGGATCTGGCGCGAGCCGATGCGGCGGACGATCTCGCCGAAGGCGGGATAATGCCTTTCGATCTGCGGCAGCGCCTCGGTATAGGTGACCGCGGCGCCGATGCTCAAAGTCCCTTCGCGCGTCGCGGTCGCGCGCATCTCGGCAACATGCGCCGTCGAGACGATGACGGGAAAGGCGCGCCGCTCCTTGCTGGCCAGCAGGCCGAGATCGGTGCCGCCGGCGAGCAGCAAGGCGTCGGGATGCCGCCTGCGCGCGTCGGCGAGTTCCTGGAGGTTGCGTGGGGCGAGGAAGAGCTGGTCGCCGGCCTGATATTGCGCCGCCGGCGCGGGCACGGCCTGGTCCGCCGCCTCGATGCGCGGCGTGCGCAGGCCCGCGATCTTCTTCGCCGCCTCGACGATGGGACGATAGCCGGTGCAGCGGCACAGATTGCCGGCGAAGGCCTCGTGAATGACGTTTTCCTCCCCCGCTTCGCCGCCCTGCGCATAGGCGAACATCGACATGAGAAAACCGGGCGTGCAGAAGCCGCATTGCGTGCCGTCGGCGTCGATCATGGCGGCCTGCGCCGGATGCAGTTCGGCCCCGTCCGCCAGGCCCTCCACCGTGCGCACCGCGCAGCCGTCGAGCTGCGGCAGCAGCATCAGGCAGGAATTCACCGCCTGGTAGCGCGGGGCGCCCCCGTCCGGCCGCCCGACCGCGATGGTGCAGGCGCCGCAATCGCCCTCCGCGCAGCCTTCCTTCGTTCCGGTCAGGCGCGCGTTGCCGCGCAGCCAGTCGAGCACGGTGGTGGAGGGCGCAACATGCGCCTCGCTGCGCGCAACACCGTTGAGAAGGAAGCGGATCGGCACGGCGTCAGGCGCTCCGCAGCCGCGACAGCCGATGCGCGGCATCCGCATTCACCGCGCCGGGCGGAACGCGGCCCGCCACCAGTTCGGCAACCTGTCGCACGGTGTCGAAGGCCTGGTGTTCGACCGCCTGCGGCGTCAGCCCCGCGGTATGCGGGGTCGCGATCACGTCGGGCCGCCGCGCGAGCTGCGGCGAGGGCATCTGGTCCGCCGCGCGGCCCACATCCATAGCCGCGCCGGCGATGCGCTTCTCGTCGAGCGCGCGCGCCAGCGCCGCCTCGTCGACGAGATTGCCGCGCGATAGATTGATGAAATAGCCGGACTTCTTCATCTGCGCGAACACGTCCGCGTTCATCAGGTTCTCGGTCTCTTCGTTGGCGACGACCAGGCAGACGACGAAATCGGATTCGCGCAGCAGCACCGGCAGATCGACCTGCCGCAGGGCGGGTTCCGTCACCTTCTTGAACGGGTCCGTCACCAGCACGGTCATGCCCAATGCCGATCCGAGTTTTGCAAGCTCCGTGCCGATCACGCCGTAACCGATGATCCCGAGCGTCGCACCGTGCAATTGTCGCCCCATCTGTGCCTGCGGGATGCGGCCGGCGCGATAGTCGAGCGCGTCCGCGCTTAAGTTGCGCGCAAGGTCGATCATGTATCCGACCGCCATTTCCGCGACCGATATGGCGAAGCCCGGCGTCGCCCGCGTCACCAGCACGCCCGCCCGGCTCGCCG
>JBFWWQ010000201.1:0-6594 GCA_050246095.1 Pseudorhodoplanes sp. | reverse complement strand
CGAGATCTATCCCGGCTTCGCGGCCGCGGAAGTGCTCTACGGCGACAACGGCGCGGTGGAGGGCGTCGCCACCGGCGACATGGGGATCGGCAAGAGCGGCGAGCACAAGGACGGCTTCACCCGCGGCATGGAATTGCGCGCCAGATACACGCTGTTCGCCGAGGGCGCGCGCGGCAATCTCAGCAAGCTCCTGCTCGCGCGCTTCAATCTCGCGGGCGAAAGCGATGTGCCGAAATTCGGGATCGGCCTGAAGGAAATCTGGCAGATCGCGCCGGACAAGCACCGTCCCGGCCTGACGCAGCACTCGTTCGGCTGGCCGCTCGGCACCGCGATCAGCGGCGGATCGTTCCACTATCATTACGAGGACAACCTGGTTACGGTCGGATTCGTCGTGCCGCTGAATTACCAGAACCCCTATCTCTCCCCGTTCGAGGAATTCCAGCGCTTCAAGACCCACCCGCTGATCCGCGACACGCTGGAAGGCGGGAAGCGCATCGGCTACGGCGCGCGCGCGATCACGCAGGGCGGCTACCAGTCGGTGCCGAAGCTCGTCTTCCCGGGCGGCGCACTGATCGGCTGCGCGGCGGGCTTCGTCAACGTCCCGCGCATCAAGGGCACGCACAACGCCATGCATTCCGGCATGCTCGCGGCGGAAGCCGCGGCGGCCGCGCTCGCCGCCGGCCGCGCGCATGACGAACTTCGCGATTACGAAACCGGATGGCGCGCCTCCCCGATCGGGCAGGACCTGTGGAAGGTGCGCAACGTGAAGCCCTTGCTGTCGAAATTCGGCACCATCCTCGGCGTCGCGGCCGGCGGCTTCGACATGTGGACCAACACGCTCGGCTTCTCGCTGCTCGGGACGCTCAAGCACGGCAAGGCCGATCCCGACACGCTCAAGCCCGCGGCCGAATGCGAGCGGATCGTCTATCCCCGGCCGGACGGCAGGCTGACCTTCGACCGCCTGTCATCGGTGTTCCTGTCCAACACCAATCACGAAGAGGATCAGCCGCCGCATCTCGTGGTGGCGGACATGGCGCTGCAGAAATCCTCGGAGCACGATGTCTATGGCGGACCGTCCGCCCGCTATTGTCCGGCCGGGGTTTACGAATGGATCGGGGAAGGCGCCGATCTGCGCTACATGATCAACGCGCAGAACTGCGTTCACTGCAAAACCTGCGACATCAAGGACCCCAACCGGAACATCACATGGGTGCCGCCCGAGGGCGGCGGCGGGCCGAACTACCCCAATATGTGAGTTTTTGGGCGGCGCGGCGCCGGAACGGCCACGATACCGCCCCATAGCGGCGGCAACTTTGCGACCTTTGGCCATCCTTGCGGCCCCAGTTCAAAAAGGCCATTCTCGAATCGGGCCCGCCGGGCGTCGAATTCGGCCGCCTTCCAACGGAGACTGACGGATCGTGACCCTTTCGTTGTCCTGCCGGATTTTGGCCGGCGCCACGCTGGCTGCCGCCATCCTGATCGGCCCCGCCGCCTTGTCGGCACAGACGCCGACGCGACCGGATACGCCGCGCGTCTCGTCTTCGGGAAATTACCTGGCCGCCCGCCATGCCAGCGCCCAGCGCGACGCCGCCGGCGCCTCCGCCTATTATCGCGCCGCCTTGCGCGCCGATCCGCGCAACAGCGAATTGCTCGACCGGGCCTTCGTCTCGGTGCTGGCGGAAGGCGACATCGAGGAAGCGGTGCGCCTGGCCGAGCGGATCCTGCAGGGCAACCGCAACGACCGCGTCGCGCGCCTGGTGCTCGGCGTGCGCGCGATCAAGCAGAAGCAATACGCCAGTGCGCGCACGCACCTGACCCAGTCGATTCGCGGACCGGTGACCGATCTCACCGCGATCCTGCTCGGCGCCTGGGCGCAGCAAGGCGCGGGCGACGTGAAGGGCGCGACCGACTCCATCGACAAGCTCGCCGGCGCGGACTGGTACGCGCTGTTCAAGGATCTGCATTCCGGCATGATCCTCGACCTCTCCGGCAACCGCAAAGAGGCGCAGAAGCGCCTGGAGCGCGCCTACAAGGTGGACGCCACCGCTTTGCGCGTGGTCGAATCCTACGGCAGCCTGATGTCGCGCCTCGGCAGCAAGGAAGAGGCGCTCGCAATTTACGAGCCGTTCGAGAAGGCGCTGCCGCGCCAGCCGCTGATCGTCGACGAAACCAACCGCATCCGCCGCGGCGAGAAGCTTCCGCCGCTGATCGAAAGCCCGCAGGCCGGCGCCGCCGAGGTGCTGTACGGTCTCGGCTCCGCGCTCGGCCGCCGCGGCGGCGAGGACTTGGGCCTCGTCTATCTGCAGCTCGCGCTGTATCTCTCGCCGCAGCATCCGCTGGCGCTGCTGTCGCTCGCCGACCTCTACGAATCGCTGAAGAAGCCGCAGCTCGCGATCAAGATTTACGAGCAGGTGCCGGCGTCGTCGCCGCTCAAGCGCAACGCCGAAATCCAGCTTGCGATGAATCTCGATACCGTCGACCAGACCGACGAAGCCAAGGCCCGACTGAACAAGCTGATCGCCGAAAATCCTTCCGATCTGGAAGCGATCATGGCGCTCGGCAACATCCTGCGTTCGCGCAAGGCCTACGAGGAATGCGGCGCGATCTACAGCCGCGGCATCGACACCATCAAGACCGCCGAGAAGTCGGACTGGCTGATCTATTACTTCCGCGGCATCTGCTACGAGCGCACGAAGAAATGGGCTCTGGCGGAAGCCGACCTTAAAAAGGCGCTCGAATTGTTCGCCGACCAGCCGCACGTCCTCAATTATCTCGGCTATTCCTGGATCGACCAGGGCGTGAATCTCGACGAGGGCATGCGCATGATCAAGCGCGCGGTCGAGCAGCGCCCGGACGACGGCTACATCGTCGATTCGCTCGGCTGGGCCTATTACCGGATCGGCAATTACGAGGAAGCGACCAAGCATCTCGAACGCGCGATCGAGCTGAAGCCCGACGATCCGACCATCAACGACCACCTCGGCGACGTGTACTGGAAGACCGGCCGCCAGATCGAAGCGCAGTTCCAGTGGACGCATGCGCGCGACATGAAGCCGGAGCCGGAAGAGATGAAGAAGATCGAAGAGAAGCTGCGCAACGGCCTGCACGAGGACATGTCCCACACCGCCGACAAGTCGAAGAAGCCGGGCGACGGCGGCTGAGGCTTGCGCGGAAAGTCGATCTGTTTCATCCCTCCCCGGCCCCGGGGAGGGATTTTTGTTGCATGCCGGCACTCGTCGAGTTCGCTCCCGCCAAGATCAATCTGACGCTGCGGGTCGGCCCGCTTCGCGCGGACGGCTATCACGACCTGGAAAGCCTCGTCGTGTTCGCGCGGCCGCGCGACCGGCTCGCGCTCGCCCCGGGGGATACGCTCTCGATCTCGGCGCAGGGACCGACCGCCGGCAAGGCCGGCCCCGATGCCGACAACCTCGTCGTCAAGGCGGCGCGGACTTTGGCGGCCGCCATTCCCGGTCTCGCCACAGGCGCCTTCGCGCTCACCAAGCGCCTGCCGGTCGCGGCCGGGATCGGAGGCGGCTCCTCGGACGCCGCGGCCGCCTTGCGCCTGCTCGCCCGCCTCAACGGGCTGTCCCGTGACGATCCGCGCCTGCTGCACGCCGCCCGGGTGACGGGTGCGGACGTGCCGGTCTGCGTCGATCCCAGGCCGCGGGTCATGCGCGGCATCGGGGAAAGGCTGTCGGCGCCGCTCGCGCTTCCCGAACTGCCCGCGGTGCTGGTCAATCCCGGCGTGTCGCTGCCGACCCGCGAGGTATTCGTCCAGCTCGACGGCGCGCGCGCGCGCGCCGGCACGGCGGTGCCGCACTTCGAGGGCAGCACGCCGCAGCTGACGCAGGAAGGCGCGCTGTTCGCCTATATGGAGCGCAATGCGAACGAGCTCGAAGCGCCGGCCGTGGCGTTGCGCCCTGAAGTCGGCGCGGTGCTGTCGGAACTGCGCGCGCTGCCGGGCTGCAGATTCGCCCGCATGTCCGGTTCGGGCGCGACCTGTTTCGGTATTTTCGCGCGCGAGCATGCGGCGCAGGCTGCGCGGCGCCTGCGCGCGGCGCAGCCGCAATGGTGGGTCCGCGCCACCCGGCTCGGTGCGGGGTGACCGAAAATCTCAATGCGCGCGCGCGATGCAGAAGGCGACGGTCTCTTCCAGCGCCTGCTTGATCGGCGAAGCCGCAAACAGCGCGAGCGCGTCCTTGGCGATGGCGCCGTAATGCTCCGCGCGGCGGATCGTGTCCTCCAGCGCGCGATGCCGGTTCATCAGCGCGATAGCATATTCGAGATCGCTGTCCGTGGTCTCGTCCTGCTCGATCGCGCGCCGCCAGAACGCGCGCTCCTCGGCGGAGCCGCGTCGGAACGACAGCACCACCGGAAGCGTGATCTTGCCGTCGCGGAAGTCGTCGCCGACATTCTTGCCGAGCTTCGCCGACTTGCCGCCGTAATCGAGCGCATCGTCGACCAGCTGGAACGCGATGCCGAGATTCATGCCGAACGAGCGGCAGGCCGCGAGGTCGGTCTTGTCGAGGCCCGCGAGCACCGGTCCCACCTCGCAGGCCGCGGCGAACAATTCCGCCGTCTTGCCGCGGATGACCGCGAGATATTCGTCCTCCGTGGTCGCCGTGTTCTTGGCGGCGGCGAGCTGCATCACTTCGCCCTCGGCGATCACCACCGCTGCCGAAGACAGGATTTCCAGCGCGCGCAGGTTGCCGACCTCGACCATCATGCGGAACGCCTGGCCGAGCAGGAAGTCGCCGACCAGCACGCTCGCCTCGTTGCCCCAGAGCATGCGCGCCGCGAGCTTGCCGCGCCGCATCTCGCTTTCGTCGACGACATCGTCGTGCAGCAGCGTCGCGGTGTGCATGAACTCGACCGACGCCGCGAGCCTGATATGGCCGTCGCCGGCATAGCGGGCCAGCTGCGCCATGGCGATGGTGAGCATCGGCCGCAGCCGCTTGCCGCCGGAATTGATCAGGTGATTGGCGACTTCCGGGATCATGGTCACCTGCGAGCCGGTACGCGACAGGATGGTCGTATTGACCCGCTCCATGTCGGCGGCCACGAGTTCGACCAGCCGGTCGACGGTCGGCGCTGGGTGGCTCTCGAAGGGAACGATGACGGCCAAGGGCAACTCCCGGACAGGACGCGCAGACGGCGAAACGCTATGGTAATGCAACAAGAGCGCGGGGGGCCGCAAGCCGGACCGTGAAGGAGCCGAGAACGGGCGTGGACGCGGCGATCGATCCGAAAGGCCGGACCGGCCAGAACCCCCTGCCGGACTTGCGAATTGCCGTTCTGGTCCCCTGCTACAACGAACAGGCCGCGGTCGCCGAAGTGATCGGGGGCTTCCGCGCCGCGCTGCCGAGCGCGGCGATCTATGTCTACGACAACAATTCCACCGACCGTACCGCCGAAGTGGCGCGCGAAGCCGGCGCGATCGTCCGCCGGGAGACGCGCCAGGGCAAGGGACATGTGGTGCGGCGCATGTTCTCCGATATCGAGGCGGACATCTACGTGCTGGTCGACGGAGACGCGACCTACGACGCCCCGAGCGCGCCGGCCTTGATCGCGGACCTGGTCGAGAACCGGCGCGACATGGTGGTCGGCGCCCGCGTCGACCGGGAGAAGGCCGCCTATCGCCGCGGCCACCGCACCGGCAACCGCCTGCTGACCGGATTCGTCGCCTCCGTCTTCGGCCGCAGCTTCACGGACATCCTTTCCGGCTACCGCGTCTTTTCCCGGCGCTTCGTGAAATCCTTCCCCGTGCTGTCGGGCGGCTTCGAGATCGAGACCGAACTGACCATTCACGCGCTGCAGCTCGATTTGCCGGTGGGTGAGATCGAAGCCCCGTATTTCGCGCGGCCGGAAGGCTCCGAATCGAAGCTCAACACCTGGCGCGACGGCCTGCGCATCCTGTGGATGATCGTGCGCCTGTTCCGCAGCGAACGCCCGCTGCAGTTTTTCGCGATCGTCGCCGGCACGCTGGCGACGGCCTCGGTCGTGCTGGCGATCCCGGTCGTCGTCACTTTCGTCGAGCAGGGAATCGTGCCGCGGCTGCCGACCGCCGTGCTCTCGACCGGGCTGATGATCGTCGCCGTGCTTGCCGGCGCGGCGGGACTGATCCTCGATACCGTCACGCGCGGCCGCCGCGAGATGAAGCTGCTCGCCTATCTGGCGCAGGGCGGCCCGGAAGGCCGCCGTCCCGAGGCGCGGCGTTGAGCCATGCGCGAACTGGTCCGCACCAACGATGCCGTGCTGATCTCCGCGATCGAGGCTTTGCTCAACGGCGCCGCCATCCCGCATCTCGTGCTCGACCGCCACATGAGCACGATCGAGGGCTCGCTCGGGATCCTGCCGCGCCGCATCCTCGTCGACGAGGACCACTGGCAGGGCGCCCGCCGCATTCTCGAGGATGCCGGCCTCGGCCACGAATTGCGGCCCGATGCCTGAGCGCGCCGACATCACCGACGATGCCCTGCTCGGCGGCCGGCTGCGCCTGCTGCAGCCGCGGCGCGGCCACCGCTTCGGGCACGATGCCGTGCTGCTCGCCGCCGCCGTGCCGGCGCAAGGCGGCGAGCACGCGGTCGATCTCGG
>JBFWWQ010000200.1:0-6615 GCA_050246095.1 Pseudorhodoplanes sp. | reverse complement strand
GAACTTGATGTCGAAGGCGGTGGGGAGCGCCTTCTCCACCATCGCGATCGCCTCGCCGGTGAAGCCCTTGGCCTTCAGCGTGGCGTGGTTGATGCCGGGCGCCTGGCCGAGCGAGCCGTGGCCGACCGCATAGGCCTCGATCTCGGCGATCTCGCTTTCGCCGTAGCCGAGCGCGCGCAAGGCTTCCGGCACGGCGCGGTTGATGATCTTGAAATAGCCGCCGCCGGCGAGCTTCTTGAACTTCACCAGCGCGAAATCCGGCTCGATGCCGGTGGTGTCGCAATCCATCACCAGGCCGATCGTGCCGGTCGGTGCGATCACGGTTGCCTGCGCGTTGCGGAAGCCGTGGTCGACGCCGAGGCTCAGCGCCTTGTCCCAGGCGTGCTTGGCATGCGCGACCAGCATCGGGTCGGGGCAGGCGGCGGCGTCGAGCGGCACCGGGGCGACCGCGACCTCCTCATAGCCTTCCGTCTCGCCATAGGCCGCGCGGCGGTGGTTGCGGATGACGCGCAGCATCGGCTCGCGGTTCTTCTCGTAGCCGGGGAAGGTGCCGAGCGCCGCTGCCATCTCCGCGGAGGTGGCGTAGGAGATGCCGGTCATGATCGCGGTCAGCGCGGCGGCGATGGCGCGGCCCTGCTCAGAATCGTAGGGGATGCCCGACGACATGAGCAGGCCGCCGATATTGGCGTAGCCCAGCCCCAGCGTGCGGTATTCGTAGGACAGGAGCGCGATTTCCCGGGAGGGGAATTGCGCCATCAGCACCGAAATCTCGAGTACGACGGTCCACAGCCGCACCGCATGTTCGTAGCCCTCGACGTCGAAGCGCTTGGTCGCCTCGTCGCGGAAGGTCAGCAGGTTGAGCGAGGCGAGATTGCAGGCCGTGTCGTCGAGGAACATGTATTCCGAGCACGGATTGGAGGCGCGGATCGGCCCCGAAGCCGGGCAGGTATGCCAGTCGTTGACCGTGGTGTGGAATTGCAAACCGGGATCGGCGCAGGCCCAGGCGGCATAGCCGATCTTCTCCCACAGCTCGCGCGCCTTCAGGCTCTTGGCGACCTTGCCGTTCTTGCGCCAGGTCAGATTCCATTCGCCGTCGCTCTCGACCGCGCGCAGGAATTCGTCGGTGACGCGCACCGAATTGTTGGAATTCTGCCCGGAGACGGTGAGATAGGCCTCCGAATCCCAGTCGGTGTCGTAGATCGGGAATTCGATGTCCTTGTAGCCCTGGCGCGCGAACTGGATCACGCGCTGGATGTAATTGTCCGGCACATAGGCCTTGCGCGCGGCCTTGATCTCGCGCCGCAGCGCCGGGTTCTTCTCCGGATCGAAGCAGTCGTCGTCGGAGCCTTCGCAGTTCACGCAGGCCTTCAGTACCGCGCGCAGATGCTTCTGGTTGATCTTGGAGCCGGTGACGAGGGCGGCGACCTTCTGCTCCTCCTTCACCTTCCAGTCGATATATTGCTCGATGTCGGGATGGTCGGCATCGACCACCACCATCTTCGCGGCGCGGCGCGTGGTGCCGCCCGATTTGATCGCGCCCGCGGCGCGGTCGCCGATCTTCAGGAACGACATCAGGCCCGACGACTTGCCGCCGCCGGAAAGCCGCTCGTTCTCCGCGCGCAAGGCCGAGAAATTGGTGCCGGTGCCGGAGCCGTATTTGAACAGGCGCGCCTCGCGCACCCACAAATCCATGATCCCGCCCTCGTTGACGAGGTCGTCGGAGATCGACTGGATGAAGCAGGCATGCGGCTGCGGATGCTCGTAGGCGGATTCCGACTTGGTCAGTTCGCCGTTCCTGTAGTCGACATAGAAATGTCCCTGCGAGGGACCGTCGATGCCGTAGGCCCAGTGCAGGCCGGTGTTGAACCATTGCGGCGAGTTCGGCGCGCACATCTGCATCGCCAGCATGTAGCGGTGTTCGTCGAAGAAGGCCTGGGCGTCGCGCTCTGTGTCGAAATAGCCGCCCTTCCAGCCCCAATAGGTCCAGGTGCCGGCGAGGCGGTCGAAGACCTGCCTGGCGGAATGTTCGCCGCGATAGCGTTCGCCTTCCGGCAATTCGGCGAGCGCGGCCTCGTCGGCAACGGCGCGCCACAGGAAGGAGGGGACGGCATTCTCCTCGACCTTCTTCAGGCGCGAGGGTACGCCCGCCTTGCGGAAATATTTCTGCGCGAGAACGTCGGACGCCACCTGCGACCAGAATTGCGGCACCTCGACATTGTCGAGGCGGAACACCACCGAGCCGTCGGGATTCCTGATCTCGCTCGTGGTCAGCCGGAATTCGATCTCCGCATAGGGAGACTGGCCGTCCTTGGTGTAGCGCCGCTCAATCCGCATTGTTCTTTGCCCCTTGTTGACCGGAGGCCAAAGCCGTCCGGCTATTCTGCTTTCCCGCGGGCCCTGACCCCAGCCCCGCCGGTTCGGCTCGTTTCCGCCTAACGCCCGACACCCCGTCTTTTTCCGCGGCGCTCTCGGACGGCGCCGCTGGAACGCACAGCCGCAGGCAAGCGTCTCCCGTTCCCGCCCAAGTCTATTTCGGGCGGGGTGAGCACACGCAGATCCTGTCGGAAGAGCCGTGGCGGTACGCGCACCCACCCGCGCCGGGCCAGACTCCAAACCTAGTCAGTCTCCTTGCCTACGTCAACAAGCTATAGAGGCAAAGTCTGAATCAAACGCTAAATCTTGTGTCCCGCCTGTGGACTTCGGGGACGATCCGGCGTCCGACGGCGGTGAGTATCGGCCCGCTTTCCGAGATTCGCCAAGCCCCTTTTGTCATGCGGCCGTCGCAATCGCGGGAGGGGCCGGAATAGCGTGGATTTCGGGTATGGCGCCGCGCGGGCGAGGGTCTTTCCGGGCGGCACCGAACGGCCGCGCTGTGCCCGCACCGGACACCGATTCTCGGTGTCCGGTCAGTTCGTTAGGGCATGATCCCGAAAAGCGGGAACCGGTTTCCGGAAAAGATCGCGCCCAAACAAAAAGATGAACGACAAGCCTGATTCAACGCAGGTTGAATCAGGTTGAAT
Source organism: Pseudorhodoplanes sp. (assembly GCA_050246095.1). Taxonomy (GTDB): domain Bacteria; phylum Pseudomonadota; class Alphaproteobacteria; order Rhizobiales; family Xanthobacteraceae; genus Pseudorhodoplanes. The sequence goes on along the minus strand of JBFWWQ010000200.1, from coordinate 3,595 downwards.
CAGGCCCTTGGGCGCCAGGCGGACCGGTCCGGTGGGGCGGACGCGGCCGCTCATTCGTCCAGGACGAACGTGACCTTCAGATTGACCCGGTATTCGTCGATCTTGCCGTTCTTGATCACGCATTTCTGGTTGGAGACCCAGATGCCCTCGACATTGTCGAGTGTCTTCACGGCGCGGGCGACGCCGACCTGGATGGCGTCCTCGAAGCTCTTTTTCGACGCGGAAATCAGTTCCGTAACGCGGGCAACGGCCATGAGCGTCTCCTCTGCAAGGCGGCCCTTGGGGGCATATCGACGATAGCCCGTCTGCGAACCGCGCAACTCAACGCCGGAAGTTCGGCGGCGGTTGCACCGCTCCCGCGCTACAGCACGACGATGCCGGAATGCTTCGCCTTGTCGTCGGGCTCGACATGGATGGTGATGTGGGCGTCGGTGACTTCCGCCTTGATCGCGCGTTCCAGCCGGTCGCAGATGTCGTGCGCGGCGGTGACGCTCATGCCGCCATGCACGACGAGATGGAATTCCACGAAGGTCATGCGGCCGGCGCGGCGGGTACGCAGGTCGTGCGCCTCGATCGCGCCGTCGGCATTGGCGGCGATGGCGGCGCGCACGCGCGCGAGCTGGTCCGCCGGCAGCGCCTCGTCGAGCAGCCCGCCGACGGACTGGCGCACCAGCCGCCAGCCCGACCACAGGATGTTGAGCGCGACGAGCGCGGCGAGGATGGGATCGAGCACGGCGATGCCGGTGACGGCGGCAAGGGCGACGCCGGCGAAGACGCCGACCGAGGAGGCGACGTCGGTGAGCAGATGCCAGCCGTCGGCGACCATGGCGGGCGAGCGGTAGCGGCGGCCGGTCGCGATCAGCACCGCGCACCAGATCGCGTTGATCGCGGTCGCAGCGCCGTTCAGCGCGAGGCCGTTCCACGGCGCTTCGAGCATGCGCGGGGTGAGATAGGCGAAATAGGCCTCGCGCAGGATGACGAGGGCGGCGATCACGATCAGCACGCCCTCGAGCACCGCCGAAATGTATTCGGCCTTGTGGTGTCCATAGGGATGCCCGGCATCGGCGGGGCGCGCGGCAAAGCCGATCGCGATCAGCGCGGCGATCGCGGTCGCCACGTTGACGATGCTCTCGATCGCGTCGGAGAGCAGCGCCACGCTCCCGGTCGCGAGATAAGCGAGATATTTCAGCCCGAGGACGGCGAGGCCGACCACGATGCTTCCGGCGGCAAAGAGCAGGAGGCGGTTCATGACATCCGTCGGTGCGATGCTGCGGTCTAGGCGGACCCCGGACGCTCGGCAAGCGGCATGAATTCAACTGCAAATCACTTGCAGGAAGGCGGCCGGCTTGTCTGGACTTCGGGGGGCAGCAATGGCATGAAGCCGCCGATCCTTCTGCCTCACGCGGCGCGCGATGAAACAGTTTTTCCTCATGCTGTTCACCTGGTGGAACAGCGAAACCTTCGGCACCCGGGTCTGGACCTGGCTCTATGGCGAGTTCGTCGGCGAGGACGAATTCGGCAACCGCTATTTCCGTACCAAGGGCGGCAAGGTCGATACGACGCTCGGCTTCGAGCGGCGCTGGGTGATCTATAACGGCTATGCCGAAGCCTCGACCATCGGCCCGGCCTGGCACGGCTGGATGCACCACACCGTCGACACCCCGCCGACCGCGGAAGCCTACAAGGCGCGCCCCTGGCAGAAGCCGCACCGTCCCAACCTCACCGGCACGCCGGGCGCCTATCGCCCGCCGGGCTCGACGCTGGCGCAGGGGCGGCGGCCGAAAGCCACCGGCGACTACAAGGCCTGGACGCCGGGCCGCTGATCCGGCCGGCGCCTTCCCGATGGCCGCGCGCAAGGCGACCGCGACCCGGCGCACCCAGGCCGAGCGACGCCGGACCACGCAGGACGCGATCCTGAAAGCGGCGATCGACCTGCTCTACGAGGAAGGCTACGCGCGCTTTTCCACCATCGCCGTCGCCAAGCGGGCAGGGGTCTCGCGCGGCGCGCGCGAAAACTATTACCGCACCAAGAACGAATTGCTGCTCGCCGCCGGCAATTTCGCGCATGCGGCGCTGAACGAGCAGGCGCGGCGGCTCGCCGAACGCGCGGAGACGGCGGCCGACCCGGTACGCAAATTCCTCGACGATTCGGCGGCCTTCTTCTTCAGCCGCACCTATATGGCGATGACCGAAATCGCGATGGCGGCGCGCACCGATCCGGAGGTCGAGCGCGTCTTCCTGGTGCTGTTCAACACGCACCGGCGCGCGCTCGACAAGATCTGGACCGAATCGCTGCTGCGGGCCGGGTTCGCGCGCGCCGATATCGCGCGGCTGATCCGCATGACGCATTACCTGATGCGCGGCATGGCGCTGCGTTCGGTGTGGGACAACCGCCCCGCCGAATTCCGCGACGTGATGGACGAGTGGCACCGCCTGGTGCCGCATTATCTCGCGATGTTCGGCCCGCGCCCGCGTCGCCGGCCGGGTGGGGCGGCGCCGCGAAAAACAAGCTAGGCAGCTTTACAAACAAGCTATCCAGCTTGTTTTGTCTTGATTTGGCCGCGGGCCGGCCTAAGCTGCGCACAAGGCCGGCGTCAGACCGGCAACGAATGCATTGCCAACGAATCCGGGAGGAATTCATGCTCAAGCGACCGGCCATGCTGGCCTGCGCGCTCGCCGCGCTGACCGCAGCACCCGCATCCGCGCAGGACACCGTCAGGATCGGACTGATCACCGCGCTGACCGGGCCGTTCACCACGACCGGCCAGGAAATGCAGGCGGCGGCCAGGCTGTATATGCAGCACAACGGCAATACCGTCGCCGGCAAGAAGATCGAGCTGATCATCAAGGACGATGCCGGCATTCCGGACAATTCCAAGCGGCTGGCGCAGGAACTGATCGTCAATGACAAGGTGCATTTCATCGCCGGCATGACGCTGACGCCGATTGCGCTCGCGATCGCGCCGCTGGTGACGGAAGCCAAGGTGCCGCTGGTGAATATGGGCGCCGCCACCGGCTTCATTCCCACGCGCTCGCCCTACATCGTGCGCACCTCGTTCTCGCTGCCGACCGGCATTGCGGTGTTCGGCGACTGGGCGGCGAAGCAGGGCGGCATCAAGACGGTGGTGACGCTGGTTTCCGACTATGCGCCGGGCATCGACACCGAAACCTGGTTCAAGAAGTCGTTCGAGAATGCCGGCGGCAAGGTGGTGGAGAGCATGCGCATCCCGGTCGCCAATCCGGATTTCGCGCCGTTCCTGCAGCGCGCCGCCGACAAGAAGCCCGATGCGCTGTTCATCTTCGTGCCCTCGGGCCAGGGCTCGGCGCTGATGCGGCAGTTCGTCGAACGCGGCCTCGACAAGTCCGGCATCAAGCTTCTGGCGACGGGCGACGTGCTCGACGACCAGCTGCTCGACAATATCGGCGACGTCGCGCTCGGCCTCGTCTCCGCCTATCACTATTCCGACGCGCATCCCTCCGCGCTGAACAAGAAGTTTTCAGCCGACATGGAGAAGTTGGCGAATATCCGTTCCAACATGATGGGGGTCGGCGCCTATGACGGCATGGCGCTGATCTACAAGGCGCTGGAAAAGAC
>JBFWWQ010000199.1:0-6652 GCA_050246095.1 Pseudorhodoplanes sp. | reverse complement strand
CGCCGCAATCCTACGGCGAGGCGAACGTGGCGCAGATCGGGCGGGAATGGAATCAGGCGGCAACCCCCGAACGGATTGCCAGGCGCATGCAGTGGCGCGACGAACGGCTGGCCGCTCTCGCCGCGCACAAGAAGACCCAACCCCCATCCTGAAAGGCTAGGGCGACATGTCGAAGAATCGCAAGGTCATCATCACCTGCGCCGTGACGGGCGCGATCCACACGCCGTCCATGTCTCCCTACCTGCCGATGACCGCGCAGGAGATCGCCGATGCCGCGATCGGGGCGGCGGAGGCGGGCGCTGCGATCGTGCATCTGCACGCGCGCGATCCCAGGACCGGCAAGCCGGACCAGTCGCCGGAAGCGTTCTCGCCGTTCCTCAAGGTGATCAAGCAGCGCACCAATTGCGTCGTCAACATCACGACCGGCGGCGCGCCCACCATGCTGGTCGAGGAGCGCGTGCGGCCGGCCGCGACCTTCAAGCCGGAAGTCGCCTCGCTGAACATGGGCTCGATGAATTTCGGGCTGTTCCCGATGCTGGAGCGCTTCAAGGACTTCAAGCACGACTGGGAGCGGCCCTATCTCGAAGGCTCGCGCGAGCGCATCTTCAAGAATACCTTCGCCGACATCGAATACATTCTCACCACCTGCGCCGGCAACGGCACCCGCTTCGAGATCGAGTGCTACGACATCGGCCACCTGTATACGCTCGCGCATTTCCTCGACCGCGGCCTGGTGAAGCCGCCGCTCTTCGTGCAGTCGGTGTTCGGCATCCTCGGCGGCATCGGGCCGCATCCGGAAGACGTCGTGCATATGCGGCGGACGGCCGACCGCCTGTTCGGCGACAGCTATCGCTGGTCGGTGCTCGGCGCCGGACGCAATCAGCTCCCGGTCGCCGCCATCGCCGCGGCGATGGGCGGCAATGTCCGGGTGGGGCTGGAGGATTCGCTCTGGATCGGTCCCGGCCAGCTCGCGAAATCGAATGCCGAGCAGGTCGGCAAGGCGCGCAGCATCATCGAGGGGCTGGGCCTGCAGATCGCGACCCCGGACGAGGCGCGCGAGATTCTCGCGCTGAAGGGCGGGGACAAGGTCGCGTTCTAGGCCGGGCGTCGTCGCATCGCGGCCTGATCGGTTGACCGCAAATCTGGCCGCTGGCATCGTCGCGGCCGAGCGTTCCCCTGCGGGATGCGACGGCCCGGCCAAAACCAGAAGAACCGGCGGGTGGGGAGCGGAACAACAACAGGGAGAGTTTCATGCAACGTCATGTTAGCCTGTTCGCGCTGGCGGGCGCCGTTGTCCTGGGGGCGGGAGTCTTTGCGCCGGCGGGCGCCCAGGACATCAAGATTCCGAACATCATCGAATTGTCCGGCGCGGGCGCGACCGTCGGCACCAATTGGCGCAACGGTTCGCAGCTGGCGGTCGACGAGATCAACGCCGCCGGCGGCATTCTCGGCAAGAAAATCCAGCTCGAATTCGTCGATACCGCGACCGATCCCGGCAAGGCGCGTGCCGCGATCCAGCGCGCGCTCGACGACAAGCCGATTGCGATTTTCGGTCCGATCTATTCCGGTTCGGTCAGCGCCACCCTGCAGCTCACCAACGAGGCGGAAGTGCCGCAGGTGATCGGCGGCGAGGCCGCGAACCTGACGGCGCAGGGCTCGAAATACCTGTTCCGCACGTCCTTCGGCCAGAATGTTTCGATGCCCAAGATCGCAAATTACCTGCGCGACGAGGTCAAGGCCAAGACCCTCGCGATCATTTACGTGAACAACGACTTCGGCAAGGGCGGGCGCAATGCCATCATGAAGGAGCTCGAAAGCCGCGGCATCAAGGTCGTGGCCGATCTCTCGACCGAATCCGGCCAGGCGGATTTCGCCGCCGACGTGATCAAGCTGAAGGGCGCGAATGCCGACGCGATCTTCGTCTATCTGAACGAGGAGGAGAGCGCGCGCTTCCTGATCGAGGCGAAGAAGCAGGGGCTGAACAAGCCGCTGATCGGCGAGACCACGCTGCTCGGGCAGAAGGTGATCGATCTCGCCAAGGACGCCGCCAACGGCGTGAAGGGCCATGTCGGGCTCACCGTCGACGCGCCGGTGCCGGCCATTCAGGAATTCGGCAGGAAGTTCCAGGCCAAGTTCAACTACAAGCCGGACCATAACGGCGTGAAAGGCTACATCGCGCCCTACATGATCAAGGCGGCGGCCGAGAAGGCCGGCAAGCTCGATGCGAAAGCCATCGCCGCGGCGCTGCACGGGCTGACCATCACCCCGGACAAGGTACCGGGCATTCTGATGGAAGCCACCTGGGACGCCACCGGCGAGATCGACCGCATCTCCTTCCTCGCCGAGGTGAAGGACGGCAAGCAGGTCATCACGCAGACGCTGCCGAAGCTGAAGAAGTAGATCGCGCTGCCCGGCGGTCCCGCGCGGGCCGCCGGGTGCCGCCGTCCCGCGGACGGCGCGGATCGCCTGCGGGCGGCCGCGCGCCGCCGGCAACGAAGAACGATGACCGATTTCCTGCAGCTGCTGACGGCGGGGCTTGCCACGGGGGCGATCTATGCGCTCGCGGCGATCGGCTTCACCTTGCTGTGGCAGGCCTCGCAGACGATCAATTTCGCGCAGGGCGATTTCGTCATGCTGCCGGCCTTTTTCGCGCTCGCCGGCATGCACTGGTTCGGCCTGCCGTTCTCGCTCGCGGCGCTGCTCGCCATCACGCTGGCCATGCTGGTGCTCGGCGTGATGTTCAAGACCCTGATCGTCGACCCGCTGATCCGCCAGGGGGTGCTGCCGCTGGTGATCTCCACCATCGCGCTCTCGATTTTCCTGCGCGACGGGGTCAAGGACGTCTATAGCGCCGAGGCGCAGCCGTTCCCGACCATCTTTCCCGACGGCATCGTGTCGATCTTCGGCGCGAAAATCTATCTCGCGCAGGTCGGCGTTCTGCTGATCGCGTTCTCCACCATCGCGCTGCTCGGATGGTTCCTGGCCGGGACGCGCACCGGCCGTCAGATGCAGGCCGCGGCCCAGAACCCGACGGTCGCGCGCATTCTCGGCATCGATGTCGGGCGCATGGTGCTCTATACCTTTCTCATCAATGCCGCGCTCGCGGCGATGGCGTCGCTGCTGATTTCGCCGATCTATCTGGCCAAGTTCTCCAACGGCGAGACGCTCGGGCTTGCCGCCTTCGTCGCCGCGATCGTCGGCGGGTTCAACCAGGTGCGCGGCGCGATCGTCGGCGGGCTGGTCGTCGGCGTGATCGACAATCTCGCCGCCGCCTACATCTCCACCGCCTATCGTCAGGCGGTGCCGCTGTTCCTGCTGGTGCTGATCATCCTGTTCCGGCCGCAGGGCCTGCTCGGGCGGCGCGAGGAGCGGGCGGTATGAGGTCGGGCACGATCGCCTGGGTCGTTGCCGCCCTTGCCGTGCTGCTGCTGGCGCTCGCCCCGCTCGATCTGACGCCCTATGGCGTGCCGTTTAGCGGGCTGAGACGCTACGGCATCTACATTCTCACCCTCTGGCTGGTCACCGCCATCGCCGCGATGGGCGTGAACCTGATCGTCGGCTATGCCGGCCAGGAGACGCTGGCGCAGGCGGCGTTTCTCGGCATCGGCGCCTACACGACCGCGATCCTGACCAAGGCCGGCCTGCCGTTCGGGTTCGCGTTCCTGATTTCCGGCATGGGCGCCTTTCTCGTCGGCATCGTGCTCGGCTTCCCGGCTCTGCGCGTGCAGAAGCATTATCTCGCCTTCGTGACGCTCGCCTTTTCCGTGTTCGTCTGGCTGGTCATCCGCAACGAGGAATGGCTGACGGGCGGGGTGTCGGGCATCAGCGGCATCCGGCGGCCGGTGATTTTCGGCATCAATCTGCGGCCGGCGGCCAACTTCTACTGGTTCGTCATGGTCATGACGGCGATGATGACCTTTATCATGTGGTGGATCGTGCGCTCGCCCTGGGGCCGCGCCTTCGTCGCGCTGCGGGAGAATCCGATCCGCGCCGAAAGCCTCGGCGTGGATGTGCGCGCCTACAAGCTGTTCGCCTTCGCCATCGGCTCGGCCTATGGCGGCCTTGCCGGCTCGCTCTATGCGCCGCTGGTCGAATTCATCGATCCCGCGCCGTTCGCGCTCGGCCCCTCCCTGCTGTTCCTGCTCATGGTGGTGGTCGGCGGGCTCGGCACCCTGCTCGGGCCGTTTGTCGGGGCGGCCGTGGCGGTGCTGCTGCCGGAATGGCTGCGCTTCGCGGAGGGCTATTATCTTTTGATCTATGCCGCCCTGGTGATGGCGATGATGGCCTTCTGCCCGACCGGGATTGTCGGATTGGCCGGGCGGGTTTTCGCGTCCCGCCGCCGGCCGGATGACGGCCAGGCTCCGACGCTCGGCGAGGCGAGGCCGTGAGCGCGGTCCTCGCAGTGCAGGATCTCGCCAAGTCGTTCGGCGGCGTGCAGGCGGTGCGCGGCGTCTCCTTCGAGGTCCGCGAGGGCGAAATTCTCGGCCTGATCGGCCCCAACGGCTCGGGGAAATCGACGCTGTTCAACTGCATCCTGGGCCAGCTTTCGCCTTCGCGCGGGGCGGTGAGGGTCGATGGCCGCGACGTGACCAACCTGCCGCCTTCCGAGCTGAACCGCCGCGGCGTCGGCCGCACGTTCCAGCTGCTGCAGGTGTTTCCGCAATTGTCGGTGCGCGAGAACCTGATCCTGGCCGGGCAGGAACACAGGGGTTCGCGCCTCGGCCGCCTGTTCGGCGCGCGCGATGCCGGACTGACCGCGGACGCCGACCGCATGATCGCGTTCTTCCGGCTCGGGCATCTGGCGCAGGAAAAGGCCGGCGGATTGTCCTACGGCCAGCAGAAGCTGCTCGACTGCGCGATGGCCTTCATGGCGGGGCCGCGGCTCGTCCTGCTCGACGAGCCGGCCGGCGGCGTCAACCTGACCATGCTCGGCAGCCTGAAGGAGCGGCTGCAGGCGATGAACCGGGAGACCGGCGCGACCTTCGTCGTCATCGAGCACAACATGGAATTCGTCATGTCGCTGTGCTCGCGCATCCTGGTGCTGGCGGAAGGGCGCATCATCGCCGAAGGCCCGCCGGACGCGGTCCGCCGCGATCCCAGGGTCATCGAGGCCTATCTCGGGCATTGACGCGGCATGCCGGCGACCGACCCCATCCTCACGCTTGCCGACGTCGTCTCCGGCTACGGCAAGATGACCATCCTCAACGGCACGCGGGCGCGCATCCGCCGCGCCGCGATCACGACCGTGATCGGGCCGAACGGCGCCGGCAAGTCGACCATGTTCAAGACCGTGTTCGGCCTGCTGCCTGCGCGCGCCGGCCGCATCGAATTCGACGGCATCGACAGCACGAATTTCACGCCGCGGCAGATGCTCGATGTCGGCATGAGCTACGTGCCGCAGGGCCGCAACATCTTTCCCGAGCTCTCGGTGCGCCACAATCTGGAGCTCGGCGGGGTGGCGCTTGCCGACCCGTCGAATCTGCGCGGCCGCGTCGAGGCGATGATGGAGCGCTTTCCCGTCCTCAGGGAGAAGGCCGACGCCCAGGCCTCGACCCTGTCCGGCGGCCAGCAGAAGCTGCTGGTGGTCGCGCGCGGCCTGCTGCTGGAGCCGAAGCTCATGCTGGTCGACGAGCCTTCCATCGGCCTGTCGCCGATCATGGTGCAGGAGGTCTTCGCCATCCTGAAGGGGCTGCGCGACCGCGGCGTCACCATCCTGCTGATCGAGCAGAATGCGCGGCAGGCGCTGCAGATTTCGGATTACGGGCTGGTGCTGGAGCAGGGGCAGACGCGGATCGAGGACAGCGCGCCGAATATCCTCGCCGACGCGCGCGTCGCGCAGCTCTTTCTCGGTGGCGGTATGCCGCCGGCGGGCTCCGCCTGAGCGCCGCCGTCAGATGACGTGCACGCTGGCCGGCTCCCACTGCACGACGATGGCGGTGCCCTCGACGAGGCTGGCCGCCCGCGTGCCCGAAATGCGCAATTTCAGCTCGCGCGTCCCGGATTTTGCGAACACCACGACGCTGTCGCCGTAATTCAGCAGACCCGTGACCTGCGCGGGGAAGGTGTTCGGGGCGTCGTGGGTTTCGGCCAGGTAGATGGATTCGGGACGGACCGAGACATGCAGCGCGCGCCCGGCCGTATTGGCCGTGGCGGCCTTGATGCGGCCGAGGCCCTCGACATGGCGATGTCGACGCCCTCCTGCGCCAGCACGCGGGTGATCGCCTTGCCGATGCCTTCGCTACCGCCGGTAACGAGCGCGGTCTTGCCCTTCAGTTGCAGTTCCATCTTTTCCTCGCTGTTTTGAATGCTGCCATGGCGAATCCACGGGCGCGCCGGCCGGCGGCGTGCGATCACGACCGGCCGACATCGACCACCTCGACGTCGATCGAACGGGTGGTGCCGTCGCGCCGGACCGACAGCGTCACGTTGTGGCCGACGCCGGTTTGCTCGAGCAGGTCGGTCAGGTCGGCGAGCCGGCGCACCGGCTTGCCGTTGACCGCGACGATGATGTCGCCGATCGCGCCGGCATTGAAATCGACGCCCTGCAGGCCGGCCCGCTGCGCCGGCGATCCCGGCACCGTGCGCACCACGACGATGCCCTCGGCGCCGAGCCGCGCGGCCACGCCTTCGTCGGCGGCGACGATGCCGATGC
>JBFWWQ010000198.1:0-6663 GCA_050246095.1 Pseudorhodoplanes sp. | reverse complement strand
GAACCGGCTCAGGAGCCTTCTGTCTTCTTCTTCGCGAACGTCGCCTTGATGTTGTCGAACAACTCGATCTTGGCGCCGTGCTTCTTCATGATGACCGACTGCTGCAGCACCGACAGCGTGTTGTTCCAGGCCCAGTAGATCACGAGGCCGGCCGGGAAGGTCGCCAGCATGAAGGTGAAGATCACCGGCATCCAGTCGAAAATCATCTTCTGGGTCGGGTCCGGCGGGGAGGGGTTCAGCTTCATCTGCACCCACATGGTCACGCCCATGATCAGCGGCCAGGCGCCGAGATGCAGGAACGCGCCGATCACCGGCACCGTCATCGGGTCCCAGGGGATCAGCCCGAACAGATTGAACACGGTTGTGGGATCGGGTGCGGCGAGGTCGCGGATCCAGCCGTAGAACGGCGCGTGCCGCATTTCGATGGTGACGAACAGCACCTTGTAAAGCGCGAAGAAGACCGGAATCTGCACCAGGATCGGCAGGCAGCCGGCCAGCGGATTGATCTTCTCCTTCTTGTACAGCTCCATCAGCGCCTGTTGCTGCCTCATCTTGTCTTCGGCGAAGCGCTCGCGAATCTCCTGCATCTGCGGCTGCACGGCCTTCATCTTCGCCATTGACGCATAGGATTTGTTGGCGAGCGGGAAGAACACCGCCTTGATGATGACCGTGACGGCGAGAATGGCGAGGCCGAAATTGCCGAGCCAGCGGAACAGCCAGTCGATCAGATAGAACATCGGCTTGGTGATGAAGTAGAACCAGCCCCAGTCGATCAGGAGCTCGAAGCGGTTCAATCCGAGTTCGCGCTCGTAACGATCGATCAGCGGCACTTCCTTGGCGCCGGCGAACAGGCGCGACTGCGATTTTCCGGTCGCACCGGGCGCAATGGTGACCGAATCGAGCAGATAGTCGGTCTGGTAGGTGTTCTGGTTTCCGACCGCGTTGAACGAGAAGCGGGCCTGCAAGGCCGCCTTCGGATCGGGAAGCAGCGTCGCCGCCCAGTATTTGTCGGTGATGCCCAGCCAGGCATTCGTCACCTTGAAGTTGATGGTCTTCTTGTCCTGGATGTTCGAATAGGTGACTTCCTGCAGGCCCTGGTCGCCCATCACGCCGATCAGGCCCTCGTGCAGGATGAAATAGCCGAGCGTCTGCGGCGTCCCGTGGCGCGACACCAGCGCGTAGGGAAACAGCGAGATCGGCGCGGCCGTCTTGTTGGCCACGTCGTCCTCGACGGTGAACATGAAATTTTCGTCGACGGCGATGGTGCGGCGGAATTCAAGTCCCTCGCCGTTGTCGTAGACGAGCGTGATCGGCCGGCCGGTCGACAGCGTGCCGCCGCCCTGCTGCTGCCAGACCGTGTCCGGGCCCGGCAGCTTGAGGTTCGCGCCCGAGCCGGCGACCCAGCCGAATTCGGAATAGAACGGATGCGGGCTGCCCGACGGCGCGAGCAGCACGACCAGCGGCGAATTGGGATCGACCGTCTCGCGATATTGCTTGAGCGAGACGTCGTCGATGCGCGCGCCTTTGAGCGAGATCGAGCCCTTGATCCGCGCGGTGTCGATCGCGACGCGCGGCGTGGCGGCGAGCGCCGCCTCGCGCGAAAGCTGGATGCCTGCCGAGGGAGCGACCACCTGTCCCGGCAATTGCGGCCCGGTGCCGGGCTGCGCCTGCGGTTGCGGGGTGCCCGGCGCCTGCGTCTGGGTCTGCTGCGGCTGTTGTTGTTGCTGCTGCTGCTGGCGAAGCTGTGCCTCCTGGCGCTGCTTCTCCATCTGCGGCATCCCGACAAAGTATTGCCAGAGGATCAGGACGAGCGCCGAAAGGACAACGGCGATAATGGTGTTCTTCTGGTCGCTCATCGGCTGCTCTTGTTGCGGGCGAGGCGCTCGATCGCGCTCTCGAAGTCCTTCTCGATGCGGTCGAAGGAAAGTTCCAGGGCGGCGCGGCGACCGATCAGGACATAGTCATGACCGGGTGCGAAGCGATCGGGTCCGGCGCGGCGCACCACTTCCCGCAGCCTGCGACGCACACGATTGCGTTCCACGGCATTGCCGACCTTGCGCGACACGGTGAAGCCGATCCGGGCGGGACCCGGATCGTCGCGCCGCCGGTCCTGCAGCAAAAATCCCTGCGCCGGCACCTTGGCCGCGCGCGCAGCGGCCAGAAAGTCCGCCCGTTTCCTGAGCCGTTCCATCAAGATCGCGGGCCGCTTGCCCGCCGGGGCTCAGGCGCTCAGGCGCTTGCGGCCGCGCGCGCGGCGCGCGGCGACGACCTTGCGGCCGCCCTTGGTGGCCATGCGGGCACGATAACCGTGACGGCGCTTGCGCACGAGCTTGCTCGGTTGATAGGTCCGCTTCACGGTCAGTTCTCCGCCTAAAGCCTTCGGGTGTGTCCGGATGCCCGCGCGGGGCCGGCCGCGTGAAGTCAAAGGGCCGCCAGCGCGAATTCCCGCGGCTTATAAGGGAGGGCGGCCTTGCTCGTCAATGCGACGCAGGGCACGCGGCCGGTGGCGCGGGGATCACTATTCTCCTCAAAAATCAGTGACTTTCGACCATGTCCCGGCGCGCTCGTGTATATCCCGGGACGGTATGCGGCAGTCCCACCCCCAGGAGCCCCCGGCGACACCGGCCGACCCCGCCGCCGCAGGGCAGGGCGCGGTGGCGCGCCGCCGCTTCTGGCGCATGCTGCCGCTTTTCGCCCTCATCCTGGCCGGCGTGCTGATCGTGGGCATGGGGTGGCACCGCGCCCTCAGTTTGGAAAGCTTGGTCCGGCACCGGGACGCGATCCAGGTTTTCACCGACCGCCACGCCCTGCTGGCGCCGCTCATCTATCTGAGCGTCTATGCGGGGGCGGTCGCAATTTCCTTTCCCGGTGCCGCCGTCCTGACCGTCATCGGCGGCATCCTGTTCGGAACCGGGCTCGGGGGCTTGTCGGCGGTCGCGGGGGCGACGCTCGGCGCCACCCTGGTCTTCCTGATCGCCCGCAGCGCCTTCGGCGACTCGCTCACGCGGCAGGCCGGACCGTTTGTCGGCCGCTTTGCCGACGGCTTCCGCAAGGATGCGTTCAACTACCTGCTTTTCCTGCGCCTGGTCCCGATCTTTCCGTTCTGGCTGGTGAACCTCGCGCCGGCTCTCCTGAACGTGCCGCTCGCGACCTTCGTTGCGGCGACCGCGATCGGCATCGTCCCCGGCGCGCTGGCGCTTGCCTTTTTCGGTTCCGGCCTGGACAGCGCGCTGGCCGGCCAGAAGGAGGCGTTCATGGTCTGCCTGCAGGCCGGCCGCACCGATTGCCGCCTGGATTTCGACCTGAAGGCGGCGTTGACGCCGAAGCTGTTCGCGGCCTTGCTGGTGCTGGGAGCGCTTGCCCTGATGCCGGTGGTCACGCGGTATTTGCGGGCAAAGCGGGGCGGATAGCCGGCAGGCTTCACGGCGGGGCGAGGGCAATGGGAGAAACGCTGAAAACCGACATCTGCGTCATCGGCGCGGGCTCCGGCGGTCTTTCCGTGGCGGCGGCTGCGGCGGCGCTCGGCGTCCCCGTCGTGCTGGTGGAAAAGGACCGCATGGGCGGCGACTGCCTCAATACCGGCTGCGTCCCCTCCAAGGCCCTGATCGCATCGGCGCGCCGTGTGCGGGACGCGCGCAACGGCGTCGCGCTCGGCGTCGCGGCGGACGCCGTCGGCGTGGATTTCGAGGCGGTGCACGCGCATGTGCAGCGCACGATCGGCGCGATCGCCCCGACCGATTCCGCGGAGCGCTTCGGCGGTCTCGGGGTCCGCGTCATCAAGGCGCAAGCGCGATTCGGCGATGCGGCGACCGTGGTCGCGGGCGAATACGAGATCAAGGCGCGGCGCTTCGTGGTCGCCACCGGATCGCTGCCGGATGTCCCTTCGATCGAAGGCCTCGATTCGGTGCCGTATTTGACCAACGAAAATATTTTCGACCTGCGCGAATGCCCGCAGCATCTCGTCGTGATCGGGGCCGGTGCGGTCGGGCTGGAAATGGCGCAGGCCTTTCGCCGCCTCGGCAGCGCCGTCACCGTGATCGAGGCCGTCACGCCGCTCGCGCGGGAAGACGCCGAATGCGCCGACGTCGTCCTCGATCAGCTCGCGCGCGAAGGGGTCGTGCTGCAATCCGGCGCCAGGGTCGTTCGTGTCTCCGGCGGGGAGGGGGGCGTCGCGATCGTGCTGGATGCCGGCAAGGGGGAAGACACGATCGAGGCCTCGCATCTCCTGGTCGCGACCGGCCGTCGCGCCGCCGTGGAGGGGCTCGATCTCGAAAAAGCCGGAATTGGATATGACCGTCGCGGAATCGGTGTCGACAAGCGATTGCGCACGACCAACAAACGGGTCTACGCCATCGGCGATGTCGCGGGCGGGCTGCAATTCACGCATGCGGCGAATTATCATGCCGGTCTCGTCGTCCGGAACGCGGTTTTCCGGCTGCCCGTATCCGTGCGGGACGAGGTTGTTCCCCGGGTGACATACACCGAGCCGGAACTCGCGCATATTGGCCTGACCGAGACACAGGCAAGGGAGCGGCACCAATCCATCCGTGTCATGCGCGCCTCGTTTCATGACAACGACCGCGCCACCACGGAGGGCGAACGCCGAGGCCACGTGAAGATTGTGACCAGCACGCGCGGAAAAATCCTGGGGGCGACCATCGTCGGCCCGGCGGCGGGCGATCTGATCGCGCCCTGGTCGCTGGCCGTGTCGCAGGGGATGAATATCCGCGCGATGGCCGGTGTCGTTCTGCCGTATCCGACCCGCAGCGAAGCCGGGAAGCGCGCCGCCATCGATTTCTTCGCGCCGGCTTTGCGCAGTCCGCGGCTGCGGCGCCTGATCGCCATCCTGCGCAAGTTCGGATGAAGGACGCGCGACGCGCCATGACGGAAACCGACCATAACCCGGAAGTGAGCCGCACCGAACGGCCCTGGGTCGGGCTGTCCGGCAAGCTGCTGCTGCTCACAATCCTGTTCGTGATGATGGCGGAAGTGCTGATCTATGTGCCTTCCATCGCCAATTTCCGCGTCAACTGGCTGAACGACCGGCTGGCCGCGGCGCATACCGCGGCGCTCGTGCTCGACGCCGCCCCGAGCGGCATGGTGCCGGAAGAACTCGCGCGCGAAATCCTCTCCAGCATCGGCGCGCAGGCGGTCGCCATGAAGAAGGGCAACCAGCGGCGCCTGCTGGCCGTCTCCGACATGCCGCAGGAGGTCGACCGCGAATTCGACATGCGCGAGGTGCCCTGGTGGCGCGCGATCTACTATGCGTTCGACGGCATGGCGCATCCGCGCCAGATGCTGCGCGTGATCGGACCGGCGCCGAAGGGCGGCGAATTCATCGAAATCGTCATCGGCAACCACCCGCTGCAGCGCGCGATGCTGAAATTCTCCGGCAACATCCTGCTGCTGTCGCTGGTCATCTCCGCGATCACCGCCACGCTGGTCTATTTCTCGCTGCATTATTTCTTCGTGCGCCCGATGCGCCGCATCACCGCCAACATGATGGCGTTCCGCAGCGATCCGGAAAATGTCTCCCACGTCATCGTGCCGTCCGCGCGCGGCGACGAGATCGGTCTGGCGGAAGAGGAATTGTCGACGATGCAGCGGCAGCTGGTGTCGATGCTGTCGCAGAAGAACCGGCTTGCGGCGCTCGGGCTCGCGGTGTCGAAGATCAATCACGACCTGCGCAATCTGCTCGCATCCGCCCAGCTCGTCTCCGACCAGCTCGCCGTGCTTCCCGACCCGCGCGTGCAGCGTTTCGCGCCCAAGCTGATGCGCGCGCTCGAACGCGCGATCGATTTCTGCCAGTCGACCTTGTCCTATGGCCGCGCGCAGGAGCCGGCGCCGGAGCGCCGCATGGTCGAGCTCGAAATGCTGATCGAGGAAGTGCGCGACACGCTCGGGCTCGCGCTCGATGCCGACATCCGCTGGATCGCCTCGGTCGAGCACGATCTCGTCGCCGAAGCCGACCACGACCAGCTGTTCCGCGTGCTGCTCAACCTTGCGCGCAATGCCCTGCAGGCGCTGGAGGCGCGCGCGCCCAACGATCCGGCCCGCGACCAGATCCGCATCACCGGTCGGCGCGAGGGCGCGGTGGTCGTGGTCGAGGTGTCGGATACCGGCGCCGGCGTGCCGGAAAAGGCGCGCGCGCGGCTGTTCGAGGCCTTCCAGTCCTCGACCCGGCCCGGGGGCACGGGGCTTGGCCTTGCGATTGCCGCGGAACTCGTGCGCGCGCATGGCGGGGAAATCCGGCTGGTGGAGGGCACGATCGGCGCCACCTTCCGCGTCACCATTCCCGACCAGGCGGTCGACCTGGAGCGCCGCCGCAGCGAACGGGTGCGCGCCTGAGGCCGGTTTCGGGGGCTTCGCGGCCAAAACCCTTGCCATTCCGGCGGTCGGACGATAGCTATGCGCCCGTCACGCGCCGGCCGATTGCGCAAGGCGGTGGCACGCGCCCGTAGCTCAGCTGGATAGAGCACCAGACTACGAATCTGGGGGTCAGGAGTTCGAATCTCTTCGGGCGCGCCATCTAACATTTGTCCGGCCCGGACACATAGGTAACAGAACGTACCTAAGACATGGGTGACAACCTCGTGCCGAACGGGTTGTCGATGGGTTGCAAGGTTTTCTGCTCCAGGTCGAAGTATCCGAGATCGTAGCGCA
>JBFWWQ010000197.1:0-6698 GCA_050246095.1 Pseudorhodoplanes sp. | reverse complement strand
ACGCCGTGACGCAGGCCGGCGCGGAGGCGATCTTCCCGCCCGGCACGGTGATCGCGGAAGCCGCCGAGGACCTGATCCGCAAGCTCAACAAGCGGCTCGGTCACGGACAGAAGGCGGCGGAGTAGGCTGCGCATTCGGCCCGGAATTCGCTATAATCGCACGATGACCCTGGATGACATCCTTGCGAAGCTGCGTTCCGCCGCACCGGCCCTGAAGGCCGAGGGCGTGACAAAGCTTGCGGTATTCGGCTCGCGTTCGCACGGCGACGCGCGAGAGGATAGCGACCTTGATGTGCTCGTGGAAGTCGCCCCCGATTCAAGCTTTTCGCTTCTCGACCTGATCGGCGTGGAGCACATCATCGAGGACTCGGTTGGTCTCCCGGCGCAGGCCATCATGCGTCGCTCGCTTGACGAAAGAATGGCCCAGCGAATCTCCGACGATATCATCGAGGTCTTTTGACGTGCCTCCGAACCTCGGAGACCGTCTCGTCCACATTCTGACTGCGATTGACGATATTCGGGCATTGCTGGCCGGTCGCTCTCGCGTCGACTTCAAGAACGACAAGATGCTGCGAATGGCCGTCGAGCGCCTTTTCGAGGTCATCAGCGAGGCGTCGTGCTTCATCCCCCCGGACTTAAAGGCGCAAGAAAACCAGATCGGCCACGGACAGAAGGCGGCGGAGTAATCTTCTTCCAAACTCTCGATATCGTCATGCCCGGCCTTGTGCCGGGCATCCACGTCTTCATTTCGTGTTGCTGTCCCACGTGGATGGCCGGGACAAGCCCGGCCATGACGGTCGCGGAGTCACTTCATCAGATCCTGAAACTCCGCGTGCTTGCCGATATAGGCCGCGATGAACGGGCATTGCGCGACGACCTTCAGCTGCCGGGCGCGCACCTGTTCGAGCGCACCCCTGGCGAGCCTTGAACCCACCCCCTGCCCCGACAGCGCCTGCGGAACCTCGGTGTGCGTGAAGGCGATGACATTGCCCGAAAGCTCATAATGGGCGACGGCGACATGCCCGCCGGTCTCAAGCTCGAAGCGGCTCGCTGCCTCATTGTTGCGCACATCCGACACGCCGTTCCCTCCTACAAATTTGACCTGCGGCAAGACTGAACACCGCCGGCATGCGACCGACAATCCCGTTGCCAGCAGCGCGCCGGCCGTCCTAACATGTTACATTGACAACGAGCGGTCATGCGAACCGGCCGCCGCGGGAGGAAAATCATGACCAGGATCACCCGCCGCAGCTTTGCGGCGTCGACGGCCGCCGTGGCGGCCAGCGCGGGCCTCGGACTGAAGCCGTCCTTCGCCCAGCAGAATTATCCCAGCCGTCCGATCCAGATGATCGTGCCGTGGGGTGCCGGCGGCGGCACCGACGCCACCGCCCGTATCGTCGCGGCGATCCTGGAGAAGGATCTCGGACAGCCGGTCAACGTCGTCAACCGCACCGGCGGCTCCGGCGTGGTCGGCCATTCCGCCATCGCGACCGCGGCGCCCGACGGCTACACGCTGGGCATGATCACGGTCGAGATTTCGATGATGCACTGGCAGGGCCTCACCGACCTCACCCCGACGAGCTACACGCCGCTCGCTTTGCTCAACCAGGACCCTCCCGGCGTGCAGGTGAAGGCGGATGCGCCCTACAAGACGGTCAAGGACCTGGCGGACGCGATCAAGGCGGCGCCGGCCGGAAAATTCAAGGCCTCGGGCACCGGCCAGGGCGGCATCTGGCATCTCGCGCTGGTCGGCTGGCTGTCCGCGATGGGCATGAAGCCGGACCAGGTGCCGTGGGTGCCCTCGAACGGCGCCGCGCCCGCCATGCAGGACCTCGCCGCGGGCGGCATCGATATCGTGACCTGCTCGGTGCCGGAAGCGCGCGCCATGATCGAAGCCGGCAAGGCGCGCAGCCTCGCCGTCATGTCGAAGACGCGCAATGCCGCCTTCCCCAATGTGCCGACGCTGAAGGAAGCGATGAATATCGACTACGACACCGGCGCCTGGCGTGGCATCGCGGCGCCGAAAAACCTGCCGCAGCCGATCGCCGAGAAGCTCACCGCCGCGCTGAAGAAGGCCTATGACTCGAAAGAGTACAAGGACTTCATGGCGTCGCGCGGCTTCGGCGTGGTCTGGGCGGATGCCGCGGGCTTTGCCAAGTTCATGGACGACGGCAACAAGCAGATGGGCCAGGCCATGAAGGCCGCGGGCCTCGCAAAGGCTTGATCCTTCGGCCCGGCGCGCCGGTCGCGCCGGGCCCTTTCCTCCTTGCAAGGTTACATTCCGTGCGCGCCAACGACGCCCTGTCAGGCCTCGTGCTCATCGTATTTTCGCTGGCGATGATCGCCCTGACCTTGCGCTTTCCGGATTTCCCGGGCCAGCGCTACGGTCCGGCGCTGTTCCCGCGCATTCTGGCGACGGCGCTGATCGCGGGCGGAATGCTGCTGATCTGGAACGGACTCTCGGCGCGGCGCGCCGGTGCGCCGTGGCTGCAGATCGCGCCCTGGGCCCGCGATCCCTGGCGGCTGTCCTGCTTCGCGCTGGTGCTGGTGGCGCTGGTCTTCTACATCCTGGCCGCCGACGCGATCGGATTCATCCCGGTCGCCATCGTGTTTCTGGGTGCGCTGTTCGTCTGGTACGGCGTCAAGCCGCTGGCCGCGGCGGTCACCGCGGTCGTCGCCACGATCGCCATCCACTGGTTCTTCGCGACCATGCTGCGCGTGCCGCTGCCGCGCGGCGTGCTCGACAGCGTGCTGTGACGTCATGGATGCGTTCATCGCCGCCGCCGCCCTCGTCTTCGATCCCTATGTGATCTGGGTGATCCTCGCCTCGGCGGCTTTCGGCATGTTCGTCGGCGCGATGCCCGGCCTGACCGCGACCATGGCGACCGCGTTGCTCGTGCCGGTCACCTTCTTCATGCCGCCGGTGCCCGCGCTCGGCGCCATCGTGACGGCCACCGCGATGGCGATTTTCGCCGGCGACATTCCCGCCGCCATGCTGCGCATTCCCGGGACCCCGGCCTCGGCCGCCTATACGGACGAGAGCTATGCGATGTCGAAGAAGGGGCAGCTCGACCTCAACCTCGGCGTCAACCTCGTCTTCTCCGTGGTCGGCGGCCTGATCGGCGTGGTCGTGCTGATCCTGTGCGCGCCGCTGCTGGCGGAATTCGCGATCCATTTCTCCTCGTTCGAATATTTCTGGCTGGCGCTGCTCGGCCTCACCTGCGCGGTGTTCATCGCCACCAACGCGCCGCTGAAGGGCTTCATCTCGCTGCTGCTCGGGCTTGCGATCAACTGCGCCGGCATCGATCCCTCGGCCGGCTTTCCGCGCTTCACTTTCGGCAGCGTCGAACTGATGCAGGGCATCAGCTTCATTCCGGCAATGATCGGGATGTTCGCGATCTCGGAATTGCTGCGCAATGCGGTGGCGATCGACCGGCAGGGCGCCGTGCTGGCGCAGAAGGTCGGCAACATCTTCGTCGGCGTATGCGGGGTGTTCGCGCGCTACTGGAAGAACGTGTTTCGCGGCTCCGCGATCGGCGTGCTCATCGGCGCCCTGCCCGGCGCCGGCGCCGATATCGCGGCGTGGATTTCGTACGCGGTGTCGAAGCGCTTCTCCAGGGAACCGGAGAAATACGGCACCGGCCACGTCGAGGGCATCGTGGATGCGACGTCCGCGAACAATTCGGCGCTCGGCGCGGCCTGGATTCCGGCGCTGGTCTTCGGCATCCCGGGCGACTCGATCACCGCGATCGTGATCGGCGTGCTCTACATGAAGGGGATGAATCCCGGCCCCACCGTGTTCCTGCAGAACCCGCAATTTATCTACGCGGTGTTTCTCATCTTCATCCTGGCCAACCTGTTCATGCTTCCGCTCGGCTGGGCGGCGATCAAGTCGGCCAAGCAGATCCTGCGCGTGCCCCGCAACATCCTGATGCCGATCATCCTGCTGTTCTGCGTCGTCGGCTCGTTCGCGATGACCAACTCGATCTACGGCATCGTCGTCATGCTGGCCCTCGGCATCCTCGCCTGGATCATGGAGGAGAACGGCTTTCCGATCGCGCCGTTCATCCTCGGCCTCGTGCTCGGCGAGATGCTGGAGCAGACTTTCATGACCTCGATGATCAAGTCGGACGGCTCGTTCGTCGCCTTTTTCGAACGCCCGATCGCAGGCACGCTCGGCGTCATGACGATCGCGCTCTGGACCTTCATGGTCTGGCGCGGGCTGTCGAAGCCCGTCGTAGTCGAAGAGACGGCCGGATCGACCTGATTTTGTATACGACTCAAGAGGTTACGCCGTAGAAAAATCTAGCTAGACTAGTCTAACCAGACTAGCTAGATTCTCCGCCATGAAACATGTCGGCATTTTCGAAGCCAAGACCAACCTTTCCAGCCTGATCGAGGAGGTCGAGAAGGGCGGCGAGATCGTCATCACGCGCCACGGCAAGCCGGTGGCGCGGCTGACGCGCGCGCGCAAGGACAAGCCCTACACGCCGGAACAGATCGCGGAGCGGCGCAAGGCGCTGATGGAGTTGCGCGAGTTCGGCCGCAGCCTGAACATCCAGGCGACACAGGAAGAGATCAAGTCCTGGATCAGGGAAGGCCGTCGTTGATCGTCGTCGACGCCTCGCTCATGATCGGTTGGCTGATCGAGGAGCCGGAAGCGGAAAGCGTCCGTTACATTTACGAAGCGCTTGATGAAATTCCCATCGTCGTGCCAAACCACTGGCCGGTGGAAATCGGCAGCGCTCTGCACGTCAACATTCGTCGCAAGCGAATCACTGCCGATGCGCTGGGCATTCTGCAGGCGCGCTTCGACGCGCTTGGTATCGAGATCGATATCCCCCTCGCCGTCTCCGAGATTACCAGGATAGCAAAGTTTGCGGCGGAACTGGAACTGACTGTTTATGATGCCCTCTATGTTCGGCTGGCGCGGAATCGTGAATTGCCGCTTGCAACCCTCGACACCGCCATGCGTCGCGCGGCGCAAAGATTGAACATCCCGTTGCTTCCCGCTTAAAGCTTGCACATGAAAGCCCCCTCGATCGAGCAACTGGCCAAGGCGATCCGCGCCGGCGACCGCGCCACGCTCGCGCGCGCCATCACGCTGATCGAAAGCAAGCGCGCCGACCACCGCCAGAGCGCGCATCAGCTGGTCCAGCTGCTGCTGCCGCAGACCGGCAAGGCTTTGCGCATCGGCATCACCGGCTCGCCGGGCGTCGGCAAGTCGACCAGCATCGAGGCGCTCGGCCGCTATCTCACCGGGCGCGGCCACAAGGTCGCGGTGCTGGCGGTCGATCCCTCCTCCAACCGTACCGGCGGCTCCATCCTCGGCGACAAGACGCGCATGGCGGAACTGGCGGGCGACCCCAACGCCTTCATCCGCCCGTCCCCCTCCTCCGGCACGCTCGGCGGCGTCGCCGCCAAGACGCGCGAGACCATGCTGCTCTGCGAGGCCGCGGGCTACGACGTGATCCTGGTCGAGACCGTGGGCATCGGGCAGTCGGAGACCGCGGTCGCGGAGATGACCGATTTCTTCCTCGTGCTCATGCTGCCGGGCGCCGGCGACGAATTGCAGGGCATCAAGAAGGGCGTGGTCGAGCTCGCCGACATGATCGCGGTCAACAAGGCGGACGGCGACAACCTCGCCCGCGCGCGCGCGGCCGCCGCCGAATATCGCGCTGCGCTGCATATCCTCAAACCCCCCTCGCCCAACTGGACGCCGCCGGTCGCGACCTATTCCGCGCTCACCGGCAACGGCATTGCGGAGCTGTGGGCCGCGATCGAAAGCTATCGCGACAAGCTCACCGCATCCGGCGAACTCGCCGACAAGCGCCGCGGCCAGCAGGTCAAATGGATGTGGTCGATGCTCGAGGAACGGCTCCAGGCGCGTCTGCGCTCCGATCCGGAGCTGCGGCAGAAGCTGCCGAAGCTCGAAAAGGAGGTCGCCGCCGGCAAGCTTTCGCCCATGCTGGCGGTCGAGGAAATCGCCGGCATCCTCGGAGCCTGATCGTGCCGCGGCGCTGCATCCTCATCACCGGCTTCGGGCCCTTCCCGGGCGCGCCGTTCAATCCGACCGCGTCGCTGGTGCGGCGCCTGGCGCGGCTGCGGCGCCCCGCGCTCGCGGATATGCGCCTGGTGGGGCATGTATTTGCGACCTCCTATGCCGCCGTCGACCGCGAGCTTCCGGCTTTGCTGCAGGCGCATCGCCCCGACGCCGTCTTGATGTTCGGGCTGGCTTCGCGCAGCGCGGCGATCCGTATCGAGATGCAGGCGCGCAACGCCCTCATGGCGCGGGCGGATGCGGGCGCGGTGGTGCCGCGCAGCCGGCAAATCGATGCCGGCGGCCCGCAGGTTCGGCCGGGGCGCGCACCGGTCTCGCGCCTCATACAAGCGGCGCGAAGCTGCGCCATCCCGGCGGGCCCGTCGCGCGACGCCGGGCGCTATGTCTGCAACTACACCTATTGGCGGGCGCTGGAAGCCTCCGGTGCCGGACGCCCGCGCCTCGTCGTGTTCGTGCATGTCCCGCCCCTGCGCCGGGCGATGCGGCCGGCCGGCCCACGCCGGCGCGGCGGCCCTGACTCATCCGCCCTCCTGGCGTCGGCCGCCGCCATCCTCATGGCTTTGGCCGCGGCGTTGCGCCGCCCTGTCCAGCGGCCTGGCGGGTGATCAAATCACGGAAAGCTGAATACCTTCCGCCAC
>JBFWWQ010000196.1:0-6699 GCA_050246095.1 Pseudorhodoplanes sp. | reverse complement strand
TGGTTTCGAGCCAGGGACCGTCGTCGAAAGTCAGCACCACTTCCTTTGTGCGCAGGAAATCGTGCTGGCGGAAATGCTCGAAGCCGAAGCCGGGCCCGCCCGTGGTGTCGATCTCGACCGTGCGCGCGATACCGATGGCATCGGGATTGGTGCAGGCGGCGCGGGTCGGCGGCGGGGCGAGGGGAGCGGGCGCGGCGGCGGGCGCGGTCGCGCTCGGTGCCGCCGTCGCGGACGAGGCCCCGGTGGTGCGGGACGACGATGGAATGAGCTGGGCCGAAGCGGCGCTTGCCGCAAGCGTCGCCGAAACGAATGCCGTGCACGCGAGAGACGCACGCATCACAACCTCCCCCTGATAAACCGGACGGCCCCGGGCGGGAGCCGCGCATCCGCCCGCATGGAAGCGCCTGATACCCCCGGGAGTCAACGAAACGCTCCGGCGGACGGCGGAGGCGCCCGGGAATATGGTTACCTGTGGTTCGGTCGCCACTTCCGGCGCGCCGGTTCAGGACGCCGGGCCGAGTTCCCGTTCGATGGCGCCGGTGATGCGCGCGTCCAGCGGCTCGATCTGGGCCGGGAACGAGCCGGCAATGTGGCCGTCCTTGCCGACAAGGTATTTGTGGAAGTTCCATCGCGGCGGATCGAACGGACGCTCGACCGATACCCAGCGATAGAAGGGGTGGGCGGCCGGGCCCTTCACCCCGGTCTTGGCGGTCATGGGAAAGGTAACCCCGAACTGGCCGTGCGCCGTGTGGTCGATCTCCGCCTCGCCGCCCGGTTCCTGCCCGCCGAAATCGTTCGAGGGCACGCCGATGACGGTGAAGCCGCGCGCGCGGTAGCGCGAATAGAGTTCCTGCAGGCCGGCATATTGCGGCGTGAAGCCGCACAGGGAAGCGGTATTCACGACCAGCACCGGCTTGCCGACATAATCGACCAGGCGGACGGCGCCGTCGCCGAGCGCCTTGAAACTGAAGGCATAGGCCGTGGCGCGCGTGCGCCCGGCATCCTCCGCATTAGCCGGCCCCGGGAGAGAGGGGAGCGCCGCGGCCAGCGCCACGGCTCCGAATTGTCGTCGGCTGATGGTCATTTAGCGGCCGTTCATGCTCCGTGCTGCACAATCTGGGCGATGCCCCACCCCGGAACCCTGACGCCCGCGCAGCGTTGAGGATGTATCGTATTCGGATCCCATATTAGCCCCATGCCGCTCGCATTTGAACCGATGCAACCCCGATTTTCGCAGCCGCACGATCGCAGCCATGCCGCCGCTTTCGGCAACCGGGCCGCGCGCGTGCGCAGCAGCCTGCTGCTCGGCGGGCTTGCCATGCTCATGCTGACCCATGCGCTGTCGCCGGCGCCGTCCGTGTTCGGCGGCAGCGGTATCTCGCCCGAAGCCGAGCCGCGCGAAGTGCGCATGATCAATTCCACACCGAGCCTCGATGTGCCCTGCGAGCAGCAGACCTGGCCCTATATCCATGCCCGCTGCCTGACCGGCGGCAGCGCGACCGCGGTGCGCACCGTGCGCCCGGCCGCCGAGGCGCCGGACTTCGATCCGCGCCATGCCGCGGGGCCGGTCGCGCCGCCCGCGCGCGAGGCGACGAATGCGGCTGCCGCGAACGACGCGGTTGCCGGCACGCCGCTGCTGCGGCCGCTCGACGAATACGAGCCGCCGCGCCGTCCGCGCTACTTCTCGCCGCGCGTGGACATCCAGTAAATTCTGCGAACCATAAAATTTGCGAGCCGGCTTGCGCGCATCGATCAAATGCGGCGGGCCGGTAACCGGATGGCGCTCGCAATGTGGCGGCGCCGGCGTTTCGACAATCCGTTTCATGTGTCGATAACCACAGGTCGAACGCTCCCGCTTTTCCGGCAAGGCCGCGCTTGCGAAAGCGCGGACGGTGGAGGACACATGCGCCGGATCATCATCATGCCAGCCGTCGAACGCCTGCTCTTTGCCGTCGGTGCGATCGCCATCGTCATGATGGCGATGACCTATGTTTCGCAGCAGGGCCTGCGCGCAAACGGCCGCGACTGGGCGTCGGCGCCGCCGCCGGCACCCACCGCGTCCGAGAGCGACAGCCATGCGAACCGGTTTCTCGGTATTTTCGCGCGCTAGCGCATTTTCGAGCGAAGTGGGTACCGGTTCGCGTCAAGAAAATGCGATCAAACAAAGGAATCTAAAGCACGTTCCGATTCCATGTAAAACGAGCGTGCTTTAAGGCATGATCCCGAAAAGTGGGAAGCGGTTTTCGGTAAGGATCGCACCCAAGCAAAAAGATGAACGACGAGTCCGATTCAGCGCAGTTGAATCGGACTCTCGACTCAGAGCGAGCGGCCGTCGAAGGGCGCGGTTTTCAGGGTTGCCGGGTCGATGCCGTCGAGACAGCGCACGTTGATCGCGACCATAGGCTTGCCGTCCGGGGCGACTCCGCGCGCGAACGATTCCACGCCGCAATCGGCGCAGAACAGATGCTGGATGACCTTCTTGTTGAACCGGTATTCGGTCAGCGAGTCTTCGCCCGAGCGCAGTTTGAAACGATCCGGCGGCACGAAGCTCCACAGGAATCCGCGGCGCGTGCAGATCGAGCAATTGCAGGCGATGACCTGCGACAGGTCCGCCGTCGTCTCGAACCGCACCTGGCCGCAATGGCATCCGCCGGTGACTGTCTGCATGCTGGCACCGCCGCGTCAGAAGGAGGGACGCGAACGGTACGCCGCGGAAGCGCGTCTGGCCAGCGCCGCGATGCCGGCCGCGTCAGGCGGCTTTCGGCGGCGCCAGCTTCACATGCGTTTCGAACGTGTAGCCGCAGGCCGTGCAGTTCCACAGGTGGCGGACTTCGCGGTCGCCGCAATATTCCGACCATTCCGGCTTGCGCACCGTCTGGCCGCATTGCGCGCATGCAATGGAGGGGCGGGCGCGGGCAATCATGTCGCGGGTGCCAAGCATGGATACATCTCCTTCCGGGCAGCCCCCTCAATGCCGTCAGCCTAGCGCTTCACTGCGCAAGTTGAAGCAGTTGCGCTGACCTTGTGCCTTGCGATGGGGATATCTGTCGTCCGCTGGGTTGCAATCCCGCAGCGAAGCTCGTCGTCACCATGCCGGACCAATGTGACCGGATCGCGATCTTTGCGCGGTCTTTTACTGAAATTGCAGGGATTGCCGCGGATCGGCTGCATTTGCGGGGCGCGGAGACGCCGCTGTGGTGTCAGGATACGACGGCGTTGAACCGTTTTTGCGCGGAATGCGACCAAGACACGCCATTGCTTAGGGAGCCACCATGTCTTCGCCGCAATCCGACAAGCCGCAGGGACCGCGCCGGCGCGGCCGGCACGCGCCGCTCTTCGCGGGCCTGGTCACGCTCGGGGTGATGGGCCTGTTCTGGTATCTCGCGATCGGAGGCATGGCCGTGCTGCTGGATGGCTTCGGCTGGCGCCAGGGCCTGCTGCTCGGCGGCGGTCTCGTGGCCGTCACCGCCTTCCTCGCCGAATTCCGCATCTCCGGCGCCGATACCGTGTTCGAATGGATCGCCGATATCGGGTCGATGATTCTTTCCGCCATCGGCGCGCTGGTATCGTTCATCCTCGGCCTGTTCGGCTTCTCGCCCGGCGATTGACGCGGCTGGGCGCCCGCGCCCGGGCGGACTATGATACGGGCTCCGCCACGGAGCCGCGCGATGAGCGACATCCCGGTCAAGCCGCGCCACCGCACCGGTACCAAGACCGCAACCCGCACGCAGCGTCCGCCGCTCTACAAGGTCATCCTGCTGAACGACGACTACACGCCGCGCGAATTCGTCGTGCAGGTGCTGAAAGCCGTCTTCCGCATGAATGCCGAGCGCGCCTATCACGTGATGATGACGGCGCACCGCAAGGGCGCCTGCGTGATCGCGGTCTATGCGCGGGACGTCGCAGAGACCAAGGCCAAGGAAGCGACTGAGCTCGGGCGGCGGCAGGGCTATCCGCTGTTCTTCACGACCGAGCCGGAGGAATAGGGCGCCCCGTGGGCGGCCGTGTCCCGCCGGTGACAACGCCGGTGCGGCCTCGAATGCCATAGAGGCGTCAGGCGACCCATGCCGCAAGCAGCGGGCGGGGCCCGTGTTCCTTCACTGCAAGCCGAGGAGAAACCGATGATCGCAGCCATCGTCACCTTCGTCCTGCCTTCCGCCGTCACGCGCGAGCGCTGGAGCGAGATCGCCGCGTCGGCCGCGCCGCGCTACGAGAACGTCCCGGGACCGGTGCGCAAGCAGTTCCTGTTCAACCACGGGCTCGGCGGCGGGGTCTGTCTGTGGGAGAGCCGCGCGGCGGCCGAGATTTGTCACGACGGGACCTGGCGCGAAAGCATCGCGCGCGTCGCGCAAAGCGATCCGCGCATCGTCTATTTCGAGACGCCGGTGGTCGTGGACAAGGCGCGGGTCGGGATCGCGGCCGCGGCGTGAACGGGGGTCGGGTGTTCTCGCTTCGAAGGAGCCCCTGCCGGGGGTGCGGGCGCTTCCTTCTGTAACCCATTTGTTGACGTATGTAATCGGATCGATTATAGATCGCGGATGATCCGGAGTTTCCGGCACAAGGGCCTGAAGGAATTGTTCGAGAGAGGCGCGACGGGC
Source organism: Pseudorhodoplanes sp. (assembly GCA_050246095.1). GTDB lineage: Bacteria > Pseudomonadota > Alphaproteobacteria > Rhizobiales > Xanthobacteraceae > Pseudorhodoplanes. Next base: position 2,101 of record JBFWWQ010000196.1, on the reverse strand, counting down.
CGGATTCAGAAGACGTTTCACGATCGCTGCTTGCGCCGGCTCGATGCGCTCGATCGGGCCAAACGCCCGGACGACATGAATGTGCCGGGCTTCGATTTTCATCCCTTGCACGGGAAGCCGCAGCGCTACACCGTGCATGTGAACGGCCCCTGGTGCATCACGTTCGAATTCGAGGATGGAGACGCGCTGCGGGTCGATTTCGAGCAGTATCATTGAGCTTTGTCTGGCTGGAATGGTCCGGCCGCGCGAGAGGAACGACATGAGCAGGAAGACCGAATGGGCCGCAGGCCGCCCGGACCGTGCGCCGACGCATCCCGGCGCGGTCCTGCGGGAGGACGTTTTCCCCGCGATCGGGGAACCGGTGATGAGTGTCGCGAGGAAGCTCGGGGTCACGCGCCAGCATCTGCATCGCGTGCTGGCGGGGAAGGCGCCCATCTCGCCGGACATGGCGCTGCGGCTCGGCAAGTTCTGCGGCAACGGTCCCGATCTGTGGCTCGCAATGCAGCAGGCCTACGATCTGTGGCATGCCGAACGCGCGCTGCGGAAGGAGATCGCGAAAATCCCGACGGTGAAAGCGGCGTAGGGGACGAAAGGCGGGTTGGGCGAAACGAAACCGGCCTCTATCCGGCGCATCCGATCGGCAGACCGCGCGCTTCCGAGGCCATCCTACCGCTACCGCTTCAGCGACAGCGCCATGCCGCTGAGGTCGAGATTGACCATCAGGCCGGTCTGGTTGCCGGCGAGCTCCAGGATCGCGCCTTTCTGGTTGGCCAGCACGATCGCCTGCGGCCCGCGGATCACCGTCGCGCCGGCGCCGGCGGCGCCATAGACGCCCTCGATGTCGGTGAGGTGGAAGATGTTGCTGACGCGGCCGCGCAGATTGGTCTGCGAGCCGCCGAAGGTGAGGCCGTAGCTCAGCCCGCCGATCGCCAGCGGGTAGGTGCGGCCGCGGAAGGTGAGGGTGCCGCTGCCGAACGAGCCGCCGATCACCCAGCCGGCCTTGATGAAGGAGATGCGCACCGTGCCGCTGTCGGCGCGCGCGGCGAACGCGAAGCCCGCCGCGAGCAGCGCGATCAGCGTGACGGCGAGGGCGCGCAAACCGGAACGATGCATCCTGGCCTCCCGTTTGGCGGTGATTACGAACACCCCGTGGTCGAGCCGCAGGTGTCGCACTTCATGCAGGTGCCGTTGCGCACCAAAGTGAAGTTCTGGCATTCGCCGCAGGCTTCGCCCTCGTAGCCCTTGGCGCGGGCCTCGGCGCGCTTCTCGGCTGCGGCCGCGCGGGCGTCGGCCGCCGCGTCCGGCGCGGTCATGGCGCGCACGCGCTCCTCGAGCTTCTGCCAGTCGAGCTTGTCGAGCGCGGTGTCGCCCTTGAGCGCGGTCGCGCCGGCGACATGCAGCGAGGTGACGTTGTTGCCGGCCGCCTGCTGCGCGGGACCGGAAGCGCCGCGCGCCGCGCCGTCCGCCGAGGCCGTGCCGCCCGCGATCACGCCGAGCTTGTCGGTGCGCGAGCGGGTCAGGCCCCTGGAGAGATACTTGCTGGCGGCCGCACCGGGGGCCTTGCCTTCCTCCACGCCCTTGCCGAGCGCGTCGAAATTGCCCTCGGTCGGGTCGACATGCGCGAGGTCGAAGCGCGACAGATACGACACCGCCAGCTCGCGGAACACGTAATCGAGGATCGAGGTCGCGAACTTGATCGAGTCGTTGCCCTGCACCGGGCCGGACGGCTCGAAACGGGTAAAGGTGAACGCATCGACATATTCGTCGAGCGGCACGCCGTATTGCAGGCCGAGCGAGACCGCGATCGCGAAATTGTTGATGAAGGAGCGGAGCGCCGCGCCTTCCTTGTGCATGTCGATGAAAATCTCGCCGATCCGGCCGTCGTCGTATTCGCCGGTGCGCAGATACACCTTGTGGCCGCCGACCACCGCCTTCTGGGTATAGCCCTTGCGGCGGTCCGGCATGCGCTCGCGCACGCGGATCACGGTCACGCGCTCGACCACCGTCTCGATCACCATCTCGGCCAGCGCCGTGGGGCGCGCGGGCAGCGACTTGTCGAGGAAGGCTTCGAGTTCGTCCACCACCACGTCGGTGTCGGCGA
>JBFWWQ010000195.1:0-6750 GCA_050246095.1 Pseudorhodoplanes sp. | reverse complement strand
AGCCGGTTTTCGCGATTCCCGCGCCGAGCATCGCCTATGCCGACCCGGTCGGGCAGGGGCATGTGCGGGTGCGGCTGAAATCCGGCGACGGCGCCTTGCTCAACGGCATCGCCTTCCGCGCCGCGGACAAGCCGCTGGGGCGCGCGCTGCTGGAGGCGCGCGGACAGAACCTGCATGTCGCCGGCACGATCTCGATCGACCGCTGGCAGGGCGCGGAGCGCGTGCAGCTTCGCCTGCTCGATGCCGCGCCGGTGGTCCCTGCGTCCGGCCTGCGCTGACTTTGCGCGGCACCCGGCTTTCGCCTAAGACAAAGGGCATTGGCCAGGCCGGGATTCATGTCGAAGCTGACCCTTTCCATCGCCTGCGGCGATTACGACCGGACCCGTCCGCTGTTCGACGGCGGCGTGCAGATCGACGGCGTCGATCCGGTCTTCATGCCGATGAGCGTCGAGGAAATATTCTTCCGTGCGTTCCGCGGCGCCGAGTTCGACATTGCGGAATTGTCGTTCTCGAGCTTCACCGTGAAGACGGCGCAGGGCGACTGTCCCTATGTCGGGATTCCGGTCTTCCTGTCGCGCGCCTTCCGCCACACCTGCATCTATGTGCGCACCGACCGCATCCGCCAACCGCAGGATCTGAAGGGCCGCCGCATCGGCCTGCCCGAATACCAGCTCTCGGCGCTGGTCTGGGCGCGCGCCATCCTGCAGGACGATTTCGGCGTGAAGCCTTCCGATGTGACCTGGGTGCGCGGCGGCATCGAACAGCCGGGACGCCCCGAGAAGATCAAGCTCGCATTGCCGAAGGAAATCGCGATCGAGAACGCGCCTGACGGCCGCACCATTTCGGCGATGCTGGCGGACGGCGAGATCGACGGCTTCATGGCGCCGCGCGCGCCGGCTCTGCCGCCCGACACCCCGCATGTCGGCTGGCTGTTTCCCGATCCGGAAGCGGCGGCGCGCGACTATTACCGGCGCACCGGCATCTTTCCGATCATGCATGTCGTGGGGGTGCGCCGGACGCTCGCCGAGCGGCATCCCTGGCTGCCGGCGGCTGTGTTCAAGGCGTTCGAGCAGGCCAAGCGGGCGGCGCTGGAAAAGCTCGCCGACACGTCGGCGACCAAGGTCACGCTGCCTTTTGTCGAGGAGCATCTGAAGGCGGCGCGCGAACTGATGGGGCCGGATTTCTGGTCCTACGGTCTCGCGCCGAACCGCAAGACCGTGGAAGCGTTCCTGCATCATCATCACGCGCAGGGTCTGTCGCAGCGCTTGCTGACGCCGGAGGAGCTGTTCCATCCCGGCACGCTGGAAAGCTTCAAGCTTTAGTAGTTTCGGCTCACCCCTTGGCGGGGCGCAGCCGCACGTGGATGTTCTTCTCCTGCGTGAAGCTCATCAGCTCGGCGAAACATTCCTCGCGCCCGATGCCGGACTGCTTGTAGCCGCCGAACGGCGCGCCGAGGAAATGCTTGCCGACCTCGTTGATCCAGATGAATCCCGCTTCCACATCCATCGCGGTGCGGTGCGCGACGCTGATGTCGTTGGTCCAGATCGAGCAGGTGAGGCCGTATTCCACCGCGTTGACCTGGGCGAGCATCCCGGCTTCGTCGCTCCATTTGAAAATGCCGAGCACCGGTCCGAAGATTTCCTGCCGCGCGATGGTCATGTCCCCGTGCATATCGGCGAAGATCGTCGGCTCGACATAGAAGCCCTTGGCGAGTCTGGGGTCGGTGGGGCGTCCGCCGCCGCACAGGAGCCGTGCGCCTTCCTTTTTGGCGCTGTCGATGAAGCCGAGCACGCGCTCGTATTGCGCCTTCGACACGATGGCGCCCATCGTGGTCGCCGGATCGGTCGGCAGGCCGGGCCTGAAATGCGACGCGCGCGCCTTCACGCGCTCCAGCACCGCGTCGTAGATTTTCTCGTGCACGAAGGCGCGGCTGGTGGAGCCGCAGCTCTGGCCGCACCAGGTGAAGTTCATGCCGCCGATGACGCCGCCGGCGACATCGTCGGGATCGGCATCGGGATAGGCGATCAGCGCGTTCTTGCCGCCGAGCTCCAGCAGCACCGGCTTGATCGTGTCGGAAGCCGCCCTCATCACCGCGCGGCCGGTGGGCACGCTGCCGACCAGCGCCACCATGCCGATGCCCGGATGCGCGGCGATCGCGGCACCGACCTCCCTGCCGCCGGGCACGACATTGAACACGCCGGGCGGCAGCAGGCCGTCGCACAGTTCGGCGAGCCGCAGCGAGGACAGCGGCGCCTGTTCCGGCGGCTTGATCACGACGGTGTTGCCGGCGGCGAGCGGGGCGGCGGATTTTCCGGCGCAGAACATGAACGGATGGTTGAACGGAATGATGCGGCCGACCACGCCGAGCGGCTCGCGCACCGAGAAGTTGACCACGTCCGGGCCCATCGGGATGGAGGCGCCCTTCATCTCGGTGACGAGGCCGGCGAAGAATTCCATCTGCGCGGCGGCGATCATGGCGTCGGAGACCATTTCGCCGACCGGGTTGCCGCAATCGGCGGCGTCGATCATGGCCAGCTCGCCGGCATTCTCGCGCAGGACCAGCGCGATGCGCTTCAGCATTTTCGCGCGTTCCAGCGGTGGCACGCGCCGCCATTCCCTGAACGCCGCGCCTGCGGCCGCGACTGCTGCACCCACGTCGGCGGCGCTGCCCTCCATCACCGTGCCGAGTATTTCGCCGGTGCCGGGATTGATGCTGTCGGCATAGCCGCCGGCGATCGGCTTATGCCATTGCCCGCCGTAATAGGCGTCGCGGTGCGCGGGCAGGGTGACCTGCTTGGGGATGGCGATTTGCGGGGGGACGGCGCTGGTCATGTCTGTTCCTCCCGGTCTTGTTCTAGAAACGCTTGACCGTATCCAGCCCGCCCAGCCGACCGACCAGGGCGTTGGCGCCGATCGCCAGCACGAACAGCACGATCAGCATGGCATACATGCGCGGCATGTCGAACAAGCTGTAGGCCTGGATGATGAGATGCCCGATGCCGCGGTTGGACAATTTGGTCTCCGCCAGCAGCGTGCCGATCAGCGCCACGCCCAATCCCAGCCGCACGCCGTTGATGACCGGGTGGCGCATGGCCGGCAGGTAGATTTTCCACGCCATCTGCAGCGGATTGGCGCGGAAACTCTGCCCGACGCGGATCAGCACCGGATCGATGGCACGCATGCCGGCGGCGACCGAAAGCGCGATCGGGAAGAAGCAGGACAGCCCGCCGAGCGCGACCTTGGAGGCCGGCCCGACCCCGAACCACATGATCATGATCGGGAAGAAGATGATCTTGGGCGTCGGGGCGAGATAATAGAGATAGGGCTCGTAGGCGCGGCTGAGAAAGCGGCTGCCGCCGAGGATCAGCCCGACCACGATGCCGCTGCCGCCGCCGATGGCGAGCGCGGTCAGCACTTCGGCCGCGGTGACGCCGAGATGCCAGTAATATTCCGGACTGGAGAGCAGCGCATAAAGCGCCTTGCCGATGGCGCCGAGCGAGGGCACCACGTCGCGGTAGAGCAGGCCCGAGCGCGCCAGCGCCTCCCAGCCGACCAGCAGCGCGACCACGATGGCGATGCGGATCAGCGTCACCGTGCCGAGCAGCGGCGAGGTCGCGATCGTGCGCGTCAGGCGGCCCGCGTCAGCCATCGCTCGATCCTTTCCACGACCATGAAGAAGATGACGCTGACCAGAATGACGAAGCAGATCGCGGCATAGGTGCCGGGGAGATCGTAGCGCTCCGCCAGATCGTTGATGAGCTGGCCGAGGCCGCCGAAATTGATCAGAAACTCGACGCCCACCACGTTGATGAGCGCGAAGATCAGCCCGAGCTTGAAGCCGACAAAGATGGTCGGCAGCGCCGCCGGAAACAGGATTTTGCTGAACATCTGAACCGGCGAGAGGTTGAAGCTCCGGCCTACATCGAGCAGCACCCGTCGCGTTCCGGTCAGTCCCTCGATGGTCTTCAGGATCACGGCGGGGAGGCCGGCGACGAAGCCCATCATGACGATGGTGGTGGCGGAGCGGCCGAATATCACGAGGAACAGCGGGTACATCAGCACGGTCGGCGCCGAGGCCGCGGCGGCGATCCAGGTTTCGGTCGCGCGCCGCAGCAATTCGAGCCGGAACAGCAGCGTGCCGATGGAAATGCCGAACACGGCAAGCAAGGCGGCGGCGAACAGGCATTCCTTGAAGGTCAGCAGGAAACGCCCGACGATATTCTCTTCCACGATGATGCGCTCGAAGGCGGCGGCGATCTGCGAGGGCATCGGCACGATGTAGCGGTTGATGATTCCGGCGCGGATCAGCACCTCGAAGGCGAGAATTGAGAGCAGGATGGTCAGCAGCCCGGTCGCGGCCGGCGCGAAGCGGTGGCGGCTGAGCGTGGCGATCGTCATGCGCGGCCCCGCGCGCGGGCTTCCGCCTCTTCCAGGCCGCGGCTCGCCTCCTCGCGCAGGTCGTTCCAGATCTGCGCCACATAATGGCCGAAGGCGTCGGAACCGACGATTTCCGAGGAGCGCGGGCGCGGCAAATCGATATCGACCATGCGCTTCACCCGGCCGGGGCGGTAGGTCATCACCAGGATGCGGTCGGAAAGCTGCACCGCTTCCGTGATGTTGTGGGTGATGAGCAGGGTGGTCTGCCTGAGCTGCTGCTGGATTTGCAGCACCTTGTCGCCGAGCAGCAGCCGCGTCTGCTCGTCCAGCGCCGCGAACGGCTCGTCCATCAGCAGGATTTTCGGCTCGGAGGCGAGCGTGCGCGCCAGCGAGACGCGCTGGCGCATGCCGCCGGAGAGTTCGGATGGGTAGCGGTTCTCGAAGCCGCCGAGGCCGACCAGCGCGATGAAGTGGCGTGCCTTGTCCAGCCGCGCCGCCTTCGGCATGCCGGCGATCTCGAGCGGGAAGGCGACATTCTCGATCACGCTGCGCCAGGGGAAAGTCGACTCTTCCTGGAACACCATGCCGACCGAGGCATGCGGACCCTGGATGCGCTCGCCCGCCACCGTGACGCTGCCCTCGTAGTCGCCGATCAGACCGCCGACGATGTTGAACAATGTCGATTTGCCGCAGCCCGAGGGGCCGATCACCGCCAGGAATTCGCCCGGGCGGACCGCAAGCGACACATGGTCCACCGCCGTCAGCCCGCCGTCGGGGGTCGGAAACCGCTTCACGATATTGTCGACGACCAGGATGGGCGGCTGGGCGGAGGCTTCGGCGGCGCGGGCGGCTTGCAGCGGGGCGACGGACATCGGGCCTCTCAATCCTGCTTGCGCGACATCAGCGCCGTCATGGCGGGCGCGTAGCCGGGATCGACACGCACATCGACCACGGCGACGGCGCCGCTCTCCGCCGCCGCGATCGCCTGCGCATAGACCGCCGCGAGGTCGGAGGCCGCGGTGACCGGGCCGAAAGCCTGCGCGCCCTGCGCGCGCGCCATGCCGCCGAGGTCGATGTCGGGATCGGAAATGCGCTGGCCGATCCAGCGGTTCTCGACCGGACGGTAGCGCATGCGGGCGACGCGCTCCTGATGCAGTTCGTCGTTGAAGAAGGAGCGATTGTTGGCCACGACCAGCAGCAGCGGAATGCGGTAATGCGCCGCCGTCCAGAGTGCGGTGACGCCCATGAGGAAATCGCCGTCGCCGCAGACCGCGACCGGCAGGCGGCCGGAATCCTTCAAGGCCAAAGCCGCCCCGACCGAAATGCCGGGGCCGCCGCCGATGCCGCCGCCGCCGTCGGAGCCGAGATAGTCGAGCGGGTGACGGAACGGCCACCAGGCCCCGTTCCACGACAGCGGCAGATGCGTCAGCGAGACCGGGCGTTCGCCGAGGCTGCGGCGCAATTGCAGCGCCAAATACTCGACCGTGAGACTGGTCGCGGTGGGCAGCGGCGGGACCGGCGCGCGCGGAACGTTCTTCGGCGCGGCCCCCGGGGCGAGCGCCTCCGCCAATTGCCGCGCCACGGAATCGGGATGCGCGGCGACGAACAGGTCGACCGGCGGCAGCGCCTGGTAATCCATGCTCCAGCCGTTATGCAGGTGCTGGTCGAGCGACACCTGGATGACGCGCGCTGCGGTTTTCGAGGCGGCGAGCGTGCCGGCGGGATCGACCCAGTCGAGGCTGAGCACCACGTCGGCGGCGCGCACGGCCTCGAGCGCGTCCGCAGGCGGCAGCAGCATGCCGGGGGCGCCGGCATGCAGGGGATGGTCGGTCGGAAACGAGGCCCCGATCTTGAGGTCGGTGAGCACGCGCGCCTGCAGCGCCTCCGCGAGCAGGATGCGCGCCTGCCAGGCGGCAGGGTCTCGCGTCGCGCGGCCCGCGAGAATGACCGGGTTGCTGGCGCCGCGCAGGAGCGCGACGGCCTGCGCGATATCCTGGGCGCTCGCCGCCTGCGTCACCGGCGGCGTATAGCGGGACGTATCGATCGCCGGCAGCGATTCGGCGAGTTTCGCCTCCTGCATTTCCGCATCGAGATTGACATAGACCGGTCCCTTGGGCGCGGTGTTCGCGATCCAGGCCGCGCGCAGCAGCGCCTCGCGCGCCGCGGCCGGGGAGGCGGGCTGGTCGTCCCATTTGGTGAAGCCGCGCACCAGCGCGCCCTGGTCGCGGGCGGTGTGGATCCAGTCGATCCACGGCCGCCGCTTCGGCGCGTCGACCGGACCGGTGGCGCCCAGCACGACGATGGGCATGCGGTCGCACCAGGCGTTGAACATCGCCATCGTGCCGTGCATCAGCCCGACATTGGAATGCACGA
>JBFWWQ010000194.1:0-6784 GCA_050246095.1 Pseudorhodoplanes sp. | reverse complement strand
GAGATGGCGCTGCACGACCGCGACATCCTGCGCACCATGGCCTTCGGCATCGCCGGGCTTTCGGTGGTCGCCGACAGCCTCGCGGCCATCAAGTATGCAAAGGTCCACGTCATCCGCGACGCGACCGGGCTTGCCATCGACTACCGGATCGAAAGCAAGGGGACGCCGCCGCAATTCGGCAATAACGACGACCGGGTCGATTCGATCGCGGCCGATCTCGTCACGCGGTTCATGCAGAAGATCCGCAAGCACCCGACCTATCGCAACGCCACGCATACGCAGAGCGTGCTGACCATCACCTCGAACGTTGTCTACGGCAAGGCGACCGGCAATACGCCGGACGGCCGCCGCAAGGGTGAGCCGTTCGGGCCGGGCGCCAACCCGATGCACGGACGCGACAGCCACGGCTGGCTCGCCTCGTGCCTGTCGGTTGCAAAACTCCCTTACAAGGATTCGCTGGACGGCATCAGCTACACGGTTTCAGTCGCGCCGCAGAAGGCGCATCTCTCCGAGCCGCAATTACTCGATGCGGCGGTGAAGGCCTTCGACATGTATTTCGGCCAGGGCGGGTTCCACATGAACCTGAACGTGATCGACAAGGACGTGCTCGAAGACGCAATGGAGAATCCGGACAAGTATCCCCAGCTCACGATCCGCGTGTCCGGATATGCGGTGAACTTCGTCCGCCTGACGAAAGAACAGCAGCAGGACGTGATCAGCCGCACTTTCCACGGCCAAGTGTGAGATTGAGCCGGGAGATCGCGCATGTCACAGCTCGGCACCATCGAGGCCGGCAGCCGCCACGACCTGCGCGTCGGAAAGTCTCCCGGCGCGCCGGACGAGAACGATGTGCTCGGGCTGACCGAGGGCACCTACGGCTACGTGCATTCTTACGAAACCTCGTCGCGCTATGACGGCCCGGGTTTGCGCTTAGTACTGTTCGTCTCCGGCTGCCTCCTGCGCTGCACCTATTGTCATAATCCCGATACCTGGCACCTGAAGGACGGTACCTATGTTTCGTCCCGGCAGGTGCTCGACCGGCTTGCCGGTTTCGCGCCGGCGCTGCGCTCGCTCGAGGGCGGCCTGACCATGTCCGGCGGCGAGGCGATGGTGCAGATGGCGTTCTCGAAGGAGATTCTCGCCGGCGCGAAGGCGATTGGACTGCATACCGCCATCGAGACATCGGGCTATCTCGGAGACCGTGTCGACGAGGATTTTCTGAACGCGCTCGATCTCGTCCTGCTCGACATCAAGAGCTCGAATCCGGAAACCTACAAGAAGGTGACGGGACGCGATCTTGCGCCGACGCTGCGGTTCGCGGAACGCCTGGCGAAGATCGGCAAGCCCGTTTGGGTCCGCTTCACGCTTGTGCCCGGCCACACGGACGATGCCGACAATGTCGAGGGCATCGCGAAGTTCGTCGCGCCGATGAAGAACGTCGAGTGGGTGGAGGTGCAGCCTTTCCATCAACTCGGCGCCTTCAAGTGGAAGGCCATGGGCCTGCCCTACGAGCACGAAAAAACGCCATCGCCTACGCCTGACCTCATCAATCGTGTGCTCGGCCAGTTTCGCGCGGCCGGGTGCAATGTTCGCTGAGCCTTGCCGATCTGACTTCATCCATACATTTTGAGCCGGAGACAGCGTCATGTTCGATCTTGTCCGCGAGATCATCGGCACGCAGCCGATCCTCGCGATCTTTCTCGCCATCGGCGTCGGCTATCTCGTCGGCCAGATCAATCTCGGCGGCTTCTCGCTCGGCGTCGGCGCGGTTCTGTTCGTCGGGCTCGCGATCGGCGCATTCGCTCCGAAAGCCAGCATCGTCGGGCCTATCGGACTCACCGGCCTCGTCATGTTCCTGTACGGAATAGGCATTCTTTACGGCCGGCAGTTCTTCGAAGGCATGGCGGGCGTCGAGGGCAGGAAATACAACCTGCTCGCGCTGATTGCCGTGACCGCAAGCCTTCTGGTCGCGCTCGGTCTCGGCAAGGTCTTCGACATCAAGGTCGGCCATACGCTCGGTATGTTCGCCGGATCGATGACCAGCACCGCGACGCTGCAGGCCGCGCTCGACGTGATGAAGAACAGCGAGCCTTCGATCGGATATTCGATCGCCTATCCGTTTGGCGTGATCGGGCCGATCCTGTGCATCTATTTCATGACGCGGCATGTGAAGCCGAAATTTCCGGCGAAGGCCCAGCGCTTCCACATGGGCGAGATCACGCTCGCCGCGAATGCAGCCGTCCGCTCGCTCGGCAGCGTGACGATGGAATTGCCGAAGGGCGTCCAGGTCACGATGGTCCGCAAGAACCACGCCAATGTGATCCCGGCGGACGATCTTGTGCTCGCGGCGGGCGACGCCCTGCTGGTGGTCGCGGATTCCGAACAGGGTCTCTCCGAGGCCTCGGCCAAGCTCGGGACGCTCGAGCCTGGCCGCCTCGCCAAGGATCGCTCTGCGCTCGATTACATCCGCGTGTTCGTGGGCAAGGGGAATGTGGTCGGCGTGCCACTGTCGCAACTGCCGCTTCCCGCCGGCGCACAGCTCCTGCATGTGCGCCGCTACGACGTCGACATCGTTCCGACGCCCGACCTGATGCTGGAATTCGGTGACCGCGTTGGTGTGCTGGTGGCGCCGGGACGCAAGGACGAGGTACGCAAGCATTTCGGCGACAGCGTGAAATCGACGTCCGAATTCAGCTATGTTTCGCTCGGCCTCGGTATGGTGCTCGGCATCCTGCTCGGCCTTGTCCCGATACCGATTCCCGGCGTCGGCACAGTCACGCTCGGTATCGGCGGCGGCCCGCTGATCGTCGCGTTGATCCTCGGCAAGCTGCGCCGCACCGGGTCGCTCCTGTGGACCATGCCGCTGCCGGCAAACATCGTATTGCGCAATTTCGGGCTTGCGATATTCCTCGCCGCCGTCGGCATCAATGCGGGCCAGCCGTTCGTTCGCACGGTAGCCGAATCCGGCCTGACGCTGCTGTTCATCGGAGCGGTCGTGCTGCTGACGACGATGATCATCGTTCTCCTGGTTGGGTATTACCTGATGAAGATCCCGTTCGACGATCTCCTCGGCGTAGCCTCCGGCGCGACCGGCAATCCCGCCATTCTCGTCTATTCGACGCGCATGGCGCCGACCGAACGCCCCGACATCGGTTACGCGATGATCTTCCCCTCGGCGACGATCCTCAAGGTCATCGCCGTGCAGGTGGTCGGCCTGCTGCTCCTGGGGGCCCCCGGCTAGTCGCGGCGGAGGGAAAGGCGAGCGATGGCCGAGAAGTCCGCGCCGTCTCCGCAGGTCATCAGCTTCGATACCATCCTGCCGCCCATGATGGCGCAGCGCGCGGAGGCGGGCGGCGTCGCGCGCGCCGCGATGGACCCGCTCGCCGTCTTCGTGCTGAGCGTGCTGGCCGGCGCGTTCATCTCGTTCGGGGCCGTCTTTGCGACGACTGTCGGAGCCGGAGGCGTGGAAATGCCTTACGGCATCGTGCGACTTCTCACCGGGCTCGTGTTCTGCCTGGGCCTCATTCTCGTGGTCGTCGGCGGCGCCGAATTGTTCACCGGCAACAACATGCTCGTCATGGCCTGGGCCAGCGGCAAGGTGACCGCGCGCGCCGTGCTGGCCAATTGGGTTATCGCCTTCGCGGGCAATTTCGTCGGCGCGTTTGCGACGGCCGTGCTCATTTTCGTCTCGGCGCAGTACACGTTCGGCGGAGGCTCGGTCGGTCTCAACGCGCTCGTCATCGCCAACGGCAAGACCTCGCTCGCCCTTGTGCCCGCCTTCACGCTGGGAATCCTTTGCAATGCGCTGGTCTGTCTCGCCGTCTGGATGTGCTATGGTGCGCGCACCACGATCGACCGTGTCGTGACCGTCATCCCGCCGATTTCCGGCTTCGTCGCGGCCGGCTTCGAACACAGCATCGCCAATATCTACTTCATCCCCATCGCGCTGTTCATCAAGGCCGGTGCGCCCGGTTCCTTCTGGACGGCCATCGGCAGGACGCCGGCGGATTTCGCGTCGCTCACCTGGGACAATTTCGTGTTCGCGAACCTGATCCCGGTCACGGCGGGCAACATCGTCGGCGGCTCGGTGATGGTCGCCGCCGTCTATTGGTTTGTCTATCTGCGCAGGAGGCAGCCGGACTAGGTCGTCAGAATTTCGCCGGTGGTGCGCGATCCAGCGATCTCCGTAGCACCTCGAATATAACCGCGGTCGACCATCCGAAGAGGAGAATCCCGTTCATCGCCGTGATGGGTCCGAGCAATTGCCAGTGCGCGACGGGCGTGATGTCGCCGTATCCCAGCGTCGTGTAGTTGACGAACGCGAAATAGACGAAGCCGCTTCCCTCGGGCACAGCCCCGACAATGGCGTAGACGAGGGACCAGACGAAGACTTCGATCGTATGTGCGGCCATGAGGACGGAGACGACGGCGATCATCACGCCTGCGATATAGACGGAGGGCCGGGTGACACGCAGGCTCCCCGCGTTCTGCGCTGCGCGAATGACCGCCGTCATGACGAGCGCGTGGATCGCGATGTTGCAGATCGCCGCCAAACCTCCCACCAGAGCCTGGTTGACGAATTTCATGGCCGGACATGCGATCTGTTGGTAATCTGATCGACGGGGAGGGTGACCGATTTGGGTTGCAAGGGCAACATGGCGCCCGGTCGCGGGGTGCCGCGATGCTGAAGCGCCTTCCGCCTTTCGACTGGCTGCTCGGCTACCGCGCGGCCTGGCTGTCGCACGATGCCGTCGCCGGTGTCACGCTCGCGGCTTACGCCATTCCGGTGTCGCTCGCCTATGCCGGGCTCGCGGGGCTGCCGCCGCAGGTCGGTCTCTACGGCTATCTGCTCGGCGGCCTTGGCTATGCATTGCTCGGATCGTCCCGCCAGCTCGCTGTCGGCCCGACTTCGGCGATCTCGCTGATGATCGCGGCCAGCGTCGGCGCCATGGCCGACGGAGACATGCAGCGCTATGCACAGATCGCGAGCCTCGCGGCACTTACCGTCGCTTTGTTGTGCGTCCTCGCCTGGCTCCTGCGATTGAGCGTGATCGCGCTCTTCATCAGCGATTCCATTTTGGTGGGCTTCAAGATCGGCGCCGGGCTGACCATCGCCATGACGCAAATTCCTGCGCTTTTCGGCATTGCAGGCGGCGGGCACAGCTTCTTCGAGCGCGTTGCCGCGCTTGCCGGCCAGCTCGGCCAGATTGATCCGCTCGTCTTCGCCGTCGGCGCGACGGCGATTGCCCTGCTGCTGCTCGGGGAAAAGTGGCTGCCGGGACGTCCGGTCGCGCTCGCCGTGGTGGCGCTTGCGATCCTGTGCGCGACATTGCTGGGACTGGCCGAACGGGGTGTCGCCGTCACGGGCGAGATCCCGTCCGGCTTGCCAGATCTCGGCGTTCCCTCGCTGAGCATGACCGATGTCGAGGGCATCTTTCCGCTCGCCGCCGGGTGTCTTCTGCTTGCCTATGTCGAAGGCGTATCCGCCGGCCGGACCTTCGCGACAAAGCATGGCTATCCGCTTGACATGCGGCGGGAATTCCTCGGGATCGGCGCTGCCAATCTCGCGACCGCGCTAGGGCAGGGCTATCCGGTGGCAGGCGGCCTCTCGCAGACGGCGGTCAACGACAAGGCCGGCGCGCGAACACCCCTCGCGCTGGTCTTTGCCTCGTTCACGCTCACGCTTTGCCTTCTCTACCTTACCGAACTGTTCGAGAATCTGCCCAAGGCGGTGTTGTCCGCGGTGGTGCTGACGGCGATTCTTGGGCTGTTCGATTTCCGCGCGCTTGCGCACATGTGGCGCGTGAGCCGGATCGATTTTCTCGCGGCGGCCATTGCGCTCGCCGCCGTCCTGCTGCTCGGAATTCTCAACGGCATCTTGCTGGCTGCGCTGGCCTCCATCGCGCTGCTGCTCGCGCGCGTCTCGCGGCCCCATGTCGCCGTTCTCGGGCGCATTCCGGGTACGCAGAGCTTCTCGGACATGGAGCGGCACCCGGACAACGAGCCGCTGCGCGAGGCCATCGTGGTCAGGCCGGAAGCCTCGCTCATCTACGTGAACGCGGACGCCGTGCGGGAAGCTATTCAGGCGCGGCTGCCGTGCGCGGATGCGTCACCCGTCCGCATGCTGGTCTGCGATCTGTCCGCGTCACCCTTTATCGATCTCGCAGGCGCGCACATGCTGCATGAACTGCACGCGCAGCTTGCCCGGCGCGGCATCGCGCTTCGGATTGTCGGTGCGCACAGCTATGTACGCGACTTCCTGCGCGCCGACGGACTGAGCGAGAAGACGGGCGGAATCGACCGGACCATCACGATCAAAAGCCTTGTGGCCGGTTTGAAGTGACGAATCGTCTGTTCGGTGGACCGCTCTTTGGCTTGGGCAATTTGGGTGTGCTCATGAAATTTACAACTGCAGATTATTTTCGGTTATATATCCGGAGGGAATGTGTGCTCGGTCATTGCGGTTGATGATGGAAATAACGCGATGCGGCATGTAAAATTTGCGTACCGCGAGGCCCTATTCACCGAGCCAGCTTTCGGTGCGTTGCCGGAGTCCACTAAGCATTCTCTGCGGGGTCGACCTCCACAGCGACATTCGGTTTTGTCTTGTCCAGGCTTTTATCTGTCTGCAATCTATGGGCGTGACCGTCGGCCTTCTCCGGCGCGTCATTGCGTGAGGTGATTTCTCGACAGCGCATCGGGGAGGAGTTCTTTGATCAAACTCAAGGCATCCAGTCCACCTTGCGACCGTAGTGATGATCCTGCGATCTGCATCATCGATGAC
>JBFWWQ010000193.1:0-6803 GCA_050246095.1 Pseudorhodoplanes sp. | reverse complement strand
ACGCGGAAATGGCCAAGCGCAGGGCCGAATTGCGGGTCGGCCTGGAGCGCGGCCGCGTGGCTTTCGAGAAGGAATTGCTGCGGCGGCACCGCGAACTGAAGACCGCGCTGTCCAGCTATATCTGGAACGCCAACCCGCTCGTGATCCTGACGGCGCCGGTCATCTACTCGTTGATCGTCCCGCTCGCGCTGCTCGACCTGTTCGTGACCGTCTATCAGGCAGTCTGCTTCCCGATCTACGGGATTCCCAAAGTCAAGCGCGGCGACTATTTCGTATTCGACCGCCATCACCTCGCCTATCTCAATGCGGTCGAGAAGCTGAACTGCGCCTATTGCTCCTATGCCAATTGCCTGATCGCGTGGGTGCGCGAAATCGCCGCGCGCACCGAGCAATACTGGTGCCCGATCAAGCATGCGCGGCGCGTGGTCGGCTCCCATCCGCGCTACGCGATGTTCGACGATTATGGAGATGCGGAAAGCTACCAGAAACGCGCCGCCGAATTGCGCAAGGCGCTGGCGAACGAATTGTAGCCGGCTCGGAATCACGAGGCAGAAGTTGCGGGCCATGATGCGTCGCGCAGTCCGGATCGCCGTTTTTGCCGCCGCCCTGCATGTCGCGCCGGTTTCCGCCTTCGATGTGCCGGTCATCACCGCGATCCCGAAACACGATCCGGGCCAGGCCATGTGTCTGATGATCGAATCCGCCGCCCGCTCGCACGGCCTGCCGGTCGAATTCTTCGCGCGCGTGATCTGGCAGGAGAGCCGCTTCCAGCCGCGCGCCGTCGGGCCCCTCACCCGCTCCGGACAGCGCGCGCAGGGCATCGCGCAATTCATGCCCGGCACCGCGCAGGAGCGCGGCCTGCTCGATCCGATGGATCCGATCCAGGCGCTGCCGAAATCGGCCGAATTCCTGAAGGAATTGCGCGAGGAATTCGGCAATCTCGGGCTTGCCGCCGCGGCCTATAATGCGGGGCCGCGCCGCGTGCGCGCATGGCTCGACGGATCGGGCCACATGCCGGGCGAGACGCGCCATTACGTCTCGGCGATCACCGGCATGACGGTGGATGCGTGGGCGAAGGCGCGCGGGCAGGCAGAAAAGGCCGCGCCGCGCGCGCAGGCCGATTGCGCGACGCTGATGGCCATGCTGCGGCGCGCGCCCAATCCGTTCGTCGAGAGTCTCGCGCAACGTGTCGTGCTGGGCGAGGCAAAGGCTTGGGGCGTACAGCTCGCCGGACATTTCTCGCGCGACATCGCGCTCGCCAGCTACGCGCGGGCGCTGAGGCGCTACGAGAGCGTGCTCGCCGGCCACGACCCCGCCTTGCTCGCCGGGCGCGCGCGCGGCATGCGCACCTATTACCGGGTGCGCGTCGGCACCGAGACGCGCGAGGATGCGAACGCCTTGTGCGCGCGGCTGCGCAAGGTCGGCGGGGCGTGCCTCGTGCTGCGCAACAATGCGACCGCCGGATAGCCCGTGTCCCGGGCGCAGCGCAGCGTGAAACGATGCGCGGCAGAACCGGGACCGTCGCGGAGACCGCGCGTGGAACGGCCCCGGATCAGCCATGCACCGCTGCGCGCTGCATGGCGTCCGGGGCACTTACAGATTCACTCGCTCCCCAGACGCGCACGCCGACCTCGGTCAGCGGCGCACCATTACGCTGCGCGCATGCTGCGCCGCGTCCGGGGCACGCCTCAATACCGCGCGCTGATCGGCAATTCCTCCGCCGGGAACAGCGAGATCACGCGGCAGCCCTTGTCGGTGACCACCACCTCCTCCTCGATGCGCGCGGCGGAATAGCCGTCGGTCGCCGGGCAATAGGTCTCGATCGCGAACACCATGCCCTCCTTGATCTCGGTCGGGTGGTCCATCGAGACCACGCGCGAGATCACCGGCCGCTCGTGCAGCGCCAGTCCCAGGCCGTGCGCGAATTGCAGGCCGAAGGCGGAGAGCTCGTCCGGGAAGCCGAACTCGTCGGCCTTGGGAAACGCCGCGCAGATATGCGCGGTCGTGGCGCCGGGCTTGATGCGCGCCATCGCGTTGTCCAGCCATTCGCGCGCGCGTCTGTAGGCGTCGCGCTGCGCGTCGGTCGCGCGCCCGATATTGAAGGTGCGGTAATAGCAGGTGCGATAGCCCATGAAGCTCTGCAGGATGTCGAAGAAGGCCTGGTCGCCCGGGCGGATCATGCGGTCGGTGAAGTTGTGCGGGTGCGGGTTGCAGCGCTCGCCGGAAATCGCGTTGATCGCCTCCACATCGTCGGCGCCGTGGGTGTAGAGGAACTTGTTCACCTCCGCGACGATGTCGTTCTCGCGCACGCCGGGGCGCAGCGTGTCGTTGATGAGCTGGTAGGCGCCGTCGACCATCGCGGCGGCGCGGTTGAGCAGCGCGATCTCGTCGCTCGACTTGATCTCGCGCGCCTCCAGCATGACCTGCTGGCCGTCGTGGACCTTGAGCCCCGCCTTCTGCAACTCGAACATCATCGGCGGCTCGATCAGGTCGACGCCGACGGGCAGGTCGGCGACGCCGGCCTCCTTCAGCAGCGAGGCGATCTCTTCCGCATGGCGCTTCATCAATCCGAATTTCGGATCGACCATGCCGCGCATGCCGACGAGCCCGGCCTTGCAATTCTCCGGCTTCAGCCAGGGCGTGTAGAGCTTGTGGTGCACGGCGGCGGAGCCGAAATCCCACAGGATCGGATCGGCCGAGCCGCGCGTCAGCAGCGCCCAGCGGCAGAGCTTGTCGCGCTCCCATTCGCCGATCTTGGTCGAGGTGAGATAGCGGATGTTGTTGACGTCGAAGACCAGCAGCGCGCCGAGCTCCGACCTGTCGAGCGCCATGCGCGCGCGCGCGAGGCGGTAATTGTGCAGGCGGCGGTAATCGACCCGCTCCTCGAAATCCACCCCCATGCTGCCGAGCGCCGGCAGCGCGCGGCCCCAGTTGTAGCGCGGGTTGATGTCCTCGGCGCTGATCTTGCGGACCGTGTCGTCCATGGCGGGGCTCCCTTGCGTCTTCTGGTCTCGTTCTCGCCGCGCACTATAGCCGTGTCCCGGGCGCGGCGCAGCACGAAGTGGTGCACCGCAGAACCGGGACCGTTCCAGATGCAACTCCCGCCGGAGTGCGTAGCGGCCCCGGATCGGCAATGCACCGCTGCGCGCTGCATTGCGTCCGGGGCACGACCCTGATCACGCCGCGCTCTTTTTCCCCCACAGCCGCGCGCTGGCGATGTCGGCGCCCTCGCGCAGCGATTTCAGCTTCAGCCACACCACCGGCTCCACCACCCATTCGCGGTTGGTGAAGGTGCCGAAGCCGCAATCGGTCGAGGCGATCACGCGCTCGCGGTCGCCGACCGCCGCCACCGCCTCCTCGAGGCGGCGCGCCACCACTTCCGGATGCTCGACGAAATTCGACGTGGTCTCGATCACGCCCGGGAGCAGCACCATGCGCTCGGGCAGCGGGTGCTTCTCGAACGCGGCGAATTCGTGCGCGTGGCGCGGGTTGGAGAATTCGATCGAGAGCGCACCCACTTTCGCGGTGTAGAGCGCGGGCAATATCTTCTCCAGCGCGATGTCGTGGATGTGCGGGCCTTCCCAGTTGCCGTAGCAGACATGCAGCCGCACGCGCTCCGGCGGGATGCCCTCGATCCCCTTGTTGATCGCGGCGACCTGCCTCTCGCATTGGCTGGCAAACTGCGCGTCGGTGAGGTCGCGATGCAGCATGGTGCGGTCCATCGCGAGGTCGGGCGCGTCGATCTGCAGGATCAGGCCCTGCCTGTGGATTTCCCGGTATTCGTGGCGCATCTCGCGCGCGAGCGCGTCGAGATAGGCGTCGTGCGTGTCGTAATGCGCGTTCATCATGGTGGAGGAGATGATGCCGGGCGACGGCGCGGTCATGAACAGCCCGGAGAATTTCGCAAGCCCGGCCGCGATGCGCCTGAAGCGCGCGATCTCGTCCTGCAGCGGCCCGATGTCGAGATATTTCACGTCCGCTTGCGCTTCCGGCGCGTTCTGCTGCTTGGAGACGTGCGGGAAGCGGTGCTTCAGATAGGCCATCAGCTCGGGAAACATCTCGAATTCCATGCCGCGGCGCCGCGTCGAGACGCCGCCGAAGCCGGACATGCGCTGCGGCACATAGGTCTGGAAGCCGACGCGCTGCTGCTCGCCGTCATTGCCGACATCGATGCCGGCCGCGTTCTGCTTCTCCACCACATGGCCGACCGCCCGGTCCTTCTCGGCGGCCATGCGCGCGGCGTCGACCTTCTCGCCCGCCTCCTCGCGCACCAAGAGGTCGGACAGCGTTTCGTTGCGCGGCAGGCTGCCGACATGGGTCGTGAGAATGCGGTCGCGGCTGAGCAGCATGAGGTTTCCCCGGGCTTTTCTTCGGGCACGGCAACGGCTGCCGTAGCACGGCGCCGTTGCGCCAAACAGGCATGGGAATTGGCATGGGCAACGCCCCATTCCGGGCCCGCGGGAGAGGGCCCGGGACCGTTGACGCCGGGGAGACAACCTGCAATATAATGCATATCGACCGGCACGGCCAGCAGAAGCGTCCCAACGACAACGTGCCGCAGGGAGGAATTCGCATGTCCGACGCCGTTCACCGGCCCGCCCACGGCGGGCGCGGCGAAATTCCGCGTATCTACAATTTCGCCGCCGACATCCTCGCCCGCAATCTGCAGGCGGGACGCGCCGGCAAGCCCGCCTTCATCGACCGGCGCGGCAGCTGGACCTACGGCCAGCTCGCCGACCGCGTCGCCCGTTTCGGCACCGCCCTGCGCGCCCGCGGCGTGCGGCGCGAGGAGCGCCTGTTCCTGTGCATGCTGGACACGATCGACTGGCCGACCGCGTTTCTCGGCGCGATCAAGAGCGGCATCGTGCCGGTCGCGGTCAACACGCTGCTGACCGAGGACGACTACAAATTCATGCTGACCGACAGCCGCGCCGGCACATTGGTGGTGTCGGAGGCGCTGTGGCCGAAATTCGCGCCGATCGTCAAGGACTGTCCGGACCTGGCGCGCATCATCGTCTCCGGCCAGAACGCGCACGGACACGAATTGTTCGAGGACCTGATCGCCAGCGCCAAGGCGGAGGATTTCACCGCCCCGACCACGCGCGACGACATGTGCTTCTGGCTGTATTCCTCCGGTTCGACCGGCAAGCCGAAGGGCACGGTGCACGCGCAGGCGAGCATGCGGCTGACCGACGAGCTTTATGGCGGGCCGATGATCGGCATCACCGAGAACGATCTGTGCTACTCGGTCGCCAAGCTGTTCTTCGCCTACGGGCTCGGCAACGCGCTGACCTTCCCGATGTCGGCCGGCGCGACCGTGGTGCTGATGGACGAACGCCCGACGCCGGAATCGGTCGCCGCGCTGCTGCGCAGGCACCCGGTGACGATCTTCTACGGGGTGCCGACCTTCTACGCCGCCTTCCTGGCCAGCCCCGACGCGCCGAAAAAGAGCGAGGTCAGGTTCCGCCGCTGCATATCCGCCGGCGAGGCGCTGCCGCCGGATGTCGGCCGCCGCTTCACGGAAACCTATGGCTGCGACATCCTCGACGGCATCGGCTCGACCGAGATGCTGCACATCTTCCTGTCCAACGTGACGGGCGACGTGCGCTACGGCACGACCGGCAAGCCGGTGCCGGGCTACGAACTGAAGCTGATCGACGAGGAAGGCCAGCCGGTGAAGCCCGGCGAGATGGGCGAACTGATCATCCGCGGCCCGACCGCCGCGATCATGTACTGGAACAACCGCGAGCAGAGCCGCCGCACCTTCATGGGCGAATGGACGCGCTCCGGCGACAAGTACATGCAGGATGCGGAAGGCTATTACGTCTATTGCGGGCGCAACGACGACATGCTCAAGGTCTCCGGCCTGTATGTCTCGCCGTTCGAGGTCGAGGGCGCGCTGCAGACGCATACCGAAGTGCTGGAATGCGCGGTCGTGGCCTGGCTCGACGCCGACGGCCTGATCAAGCCGAAGGCCTTCGTGGTGCTGAAGGCGCAGGACAAGGCCGACGACGCGCTCGCGCGCCACTTGCAGGACCACGTCAAGAGCAAGCTCGCGCCGTTCAAATATCCGCGCTGGATCGAATTCCGCAACGAGCTGCCGAAGACCGCGACCGGAAAAATCCAGCGCTTCAAGCTGCGCGCCGAGGGCCCGGGCTAGCGCCGCGCTGCTGGTTGCCGCGCGTCACCGACCGGCACGCGGTATTGTGGCGGTGCCCCGGACGCAATGCAGCGCGCAGCGGTGCATTGCGTCCGGGGCCGTCGCGCCCTCCCCGGCACGCGAGTCCGGAACGGTCCCGGTTCTGCGGTGCATCACTGCGTGCCGCACCGCGCCCGGGACACGAGAATGGGGGGATGGTCTACTACGTCTACATTCTCACCAATCGGCGCCGGGGTGTCCTGTATGTCGGCGTGACCAACGATATTGCCCGCCGTCTGGCCGAACACAGGGCAAAGCTCGTGCCCGGTTTCACGAATACCTTCGGACTCGTCCATCTTGTTTATGTTGAAGAATATGCCTCAATTCTCGAGGCCCGGGCACGCGAACGAAGTCTCAAACGTTGGCGGCGCGCATGGAAATTCGAGCTGATAGAAAAGCTCAACCCGGACTGGCGCGACCTGTCCGATGAAATTCCGATCTAGATCAAGTGCGTGCCCCGGACGCAATGCAGCGCGCAGCGGTGCATTGCCGATCCGGGGCCGTTACGCACTCCGGCGGGAATTGCATCCGGAACGGTCCCGGGTCTGCGGCGCACCACTGCGTGCTGCACCGCGCCCGGGACACGCTGCGCCGAGGACAAACG
>JBFWWQ010000192.1:0-6810 GCA_050246095.1 Pseudorhodoplanes sp. | reverse complement strand
GCGACTCGCAAAGGCCACTTCGATCTTTGCGCCGGACGCGCTGGCGATCCCTCGAGATCAGACGGGCGGCCTGATCTTCAAGCTGGAGCATGTTGCGCGTGCGAACGGCTTTGCGCATGTGAACGCACATGATGCTATGGCTGACACGGAGGCCGCGCTTCACCTGAGCCGCTATGTTTATGAGCGTGCTCCCGATATCTGGTCCTCCTTCATGCGCTTCAGCCAGAAAGCGGCCGTTATCAATTACCTCGGCGATGAGCCGGTATTTTCACTGAGCGACGTATTCTCGGGCCGTGCTCATTCCTGGCTGGTAACAGCAATCTGCGCGAACCCGGCCAATGGTTCGGAGCATTATGTATATAATCTTGCAGTTGATCCCGCACTTCTCGCTGTGATGAAGGAGGAGGAACTGCTCGCACGACTCGATCAGAATCCGCGGCCCGTCATCACCCTGAAATGTAACGGCGCGCCCATCCTCACGCCTGCGGATGAAGCGCCGGACATCGCAAGGGCGAGTGCGATCGGTCTTGATGAACTGATTCGCCGCGCGGATGCGCTGCGGGATGACGCCCGGCTTTGCCAGCGCTTGGCCGCCGCCTATCAGACCACGCGTCCGGTTTACGGGCCTTCGGAATTTGTCGAGCAGAAGATCTACGACGACTTCATTTCCAAGTCTGACGAACGCCTTATGGCCGACTTTCACGATGCTCCGTGGGAAGAACGAAAAGCTATTGTTGCTCGGTTGGGGGATGAGAGACTCATCGAGCTGGGGCAGCGCCTGATCTGGCACGAGCGGCCTGACTGCATTGATCAAGCCATGCGGCACAAAATTGAGATGAACTTTGCCCGCCGCGCCGCCTCGACTGACGATACGGCGCCATGGCTCACATGCGAACGGGCGATCCAGGAAGTCGACGAGATGCTTGCCGCGGAAATCGATACCGCGCAGAGGCAACCGCTGGAATCGCTGCGCGGATTTCTAGCCGACCGTTTAGAGCGCGCCCTTACGCTACTGAACTGATCGCCGCTTGCTTTTCAGGGCTCAAGATAGAGCATGGCGGAGTCGGTCCGCTTGTCGCGCCCGGTCCTGCGGCCGATCCTGCCTGGCACGATCCCAGTGTTCGGCCGACCGGTGTTCATCGGCCGCTTTTCCTTGAATAATTCCCGCGTGATTGTCAGCGTGTGCTCATAGGCACCATCGGCGAAGGCGCGCATCAGTGCACAAATCGCTGACATTCGTGTTGAACGAGCAACATTGTGATCCGGAAAGGACTGGCTTCTTGTGCTGATTGGAGCGGTACTGGGTCTGTCACGGGCGCTGGTGCGCTCGGGGTGTCCGCCCCGCCGGCTTGATGCCATTGCGGGGCTTCGGTGGTGCGGCCGGCCGGTCGCGTCGAACCGAAGGATACTCCGATGGCAAAGTCAGCGAAGAAGCGGACCGCGGTAAAGTCTGCCGCGAAGGCGCGCAAGCAATCCAGTTCGAAGCAGAACAGCAAGAAAGCGGCTCCAGGCGTGGTTCGCGCCGGTACCAAGCAGGCAACCGCGATCGAGATGCTGCGCTCACCGGGTGGCACGACGGTCGAAGCTCTGATGAAGGCGACTCGGTGGCAGCAGCATTCGGTCCATGGCTTTCTGGCTGGTGTCGTGCGCAAGCGCCTCAAGCTCAATCTGGACTCCGGCATTGTTGACGGACAGAGGGTCTACCGCGTGACCGGGGGCTCGCCGAAGAGGCCCGCCGAAGGTCAGAGCCGACAAGACAAGTCCTGACCCATGGCCCGCGTCAGGATCGAGAGACAGACGCGAGAGACCGTGTCTGTCGAGGACGAGGTCGCGCGGCTGCGCGACCTCGATGTCGAAGGACTGCGAGCCCGGTGGAAGACTGTGGTGGGCAAGGCGGCTCCCGCCCACCTGCCCCGCCATTTGCTGTTTCGCATTCTCGCCTATCGGCTTCAGGCCGAGAAGCTGGGCGATCTGGATATCGAGAGCCAGCGCATCCTGGATCGGTCAGGCTCGCCTGAGGCTGCGTCAAAGCAGGCGGCGGCTGTCAATCGGCGCAGTCGGTCGCTGCGGCCCGGAACTGTGCTGGGTCGCGAGTGGAACGGACAGATGCATCGGATCGCAGTCATGGAGGACGGGTTCGCCTGGAACGGGAAGACCTATCCGAGCCTCACCAAGGTGGCCTTTGCGATCACCGGGACTCGCTGGAGCGGGCCGAGGTTTTTTGGCTTGAGGGACAGTCAGGCAGGGGCCGGAGGGGACAAGGCATGACCTCGGGAAAGGCCAAGACAGTCCGCTGCGCGATCTATACCCGCGTCTCGACCGACCAGGGGCTCGATCAGGAGTTCAATTCGTTGGATGCCCAGTACGAAGCCTCCAAAGCCTATATCCGCAGCCAGGCCCATGCCGGCTGGTCTCAAGTTCGGACCCGCTATGACGACGGCGGGTTCTCCGGCGGCAACACCGACCGCCCGGCCCTGCAGCAGCTTCTAGAGGACGTCCGTTCGGGCAAGCTCGACGTCATCGTCGTCTACAAGGTCGACCGGCTGACCCGCTCCCTTGCCGACTTTGCCAAACTGGTCGAACTGTTCGACCAGCACGGCGTCTCCTTTGTCTCGGTCACCCAGCAGTTCAACACCACGACCTCAATGGGGCGCCTGACACTCAATGTGCTCCTTTCCTTTGCCCAGTTCGAGCGGGAGGTCACCTCTGAGCGTATCCGGGACAAGATCGCGGCCTCCAAGCGCAAGGGTCTTTGGGTCGGGGGCATGGTCGCTCTCGGCTATGACAGCCGGGACCGGCAGATCACCGTCAACGAGAAGGAGGCCGAGGTCGTCCGGACCATCTTCCGGCGCTATCTGGAGCTTGGCAGCCTGAACCTCCTGATGGTGGACCTCACCCGCCTCTGCGACATGCCGGTCGAATGGTCCCGTCAACACCGAGTTCTCGGGCTCGACATCTGACATCGCACTCAGTCGAACCCGTCTCCGCAACCGGCGTCTCCGTTTCCCAGGAAACGGAATTCCGAGGCCAGAGACTGCGGGTCGAATTCGATCTGTTCGAGCACCGGAGACGCACTCAGAGACAACACCGTCGTGAACAAGCCCGCCAACCGCGGGGTTTTCGACTCCACCTGGGAAATCTCGCCATTCAGGAGAGTGCGTGGTGGGCCCGGCAGGACTTGAACCTGCAACCAGACCGTTATGAGCGGCCGGCTCTAACCATTGAGCTACGGGCCCGCAGCCGCGGGGCCGATCCTGTGTAGCAATGCGCGGGCGAGGACCGCAATCGCCGGCAGCAGCGGCGCGGCCCGTGGCCGAAAACGACAGACGCCCGGCAGAACGACAAACGCCCGGCAGGAAGCTGCCGGGCGTCCGCTTCGTCGGATCGCGGTCGGGATTACTGGATATTGACCCGCGGCATGGCGCGCTCGCGCTTGCCGCGCTTGCTCGTGACCCGCGTCGTGCCGGTGTCGCCGAACGCATAGGCCTCGCGCGCCGCCGCGCGGCGGCTGATGCGCGCACCGCTATAGGGCGAGAAGCCCTGCGCCTTGGCCTTGGCATAATAGCCGGTCTGATAATAGCGCACCGCCAGATCGGCATTGCCGCCCGCCGCGCGATAGGCGCCGGCGAGATATTTCACGGCATAGGTCATGTTGGTGTTGGCGTCGAGCAGACCGGCCGCGGAGCCGGAATAGCCCATCGCCCGTGCCGTGCCGAGGCGGATCTGCATCAGGCCGTAATTGCCCTTGCTGACGGCGCGCGCATTGCCGCCGCTCTCGCGCTTGATCACGCGGCGCACGAGCGATTCCGGCACGCCGTTCGCGGCCGCATGCGCGGCCACCATCCCGTCATAGGACGCCAGAGCCGGCACCGGCACAGCCAGTGCAAGCATCGAAAAGCCGATGGCGAGGGGTCGTATCATCGTCACTCCTGTATAGCCCCAAATCATGCCGGGCTTGTTCGGGTCAATTGTGACCGGTATGGGGCCGCCGCATGCGCCAGACGGTCACAAGCCATGCAAGGCGCATGGCCGGCCGTTAACCATCGGCCCTGCCCGCAGGCAAGCCGGGCCCCGCCCCATGCCCAGAAAACAAGGCCGGGTCGGCTCATGCGGGCGGCACCAGGACCCGCAGGGCGGCCGGCGCCACGGCATAGGCGAGCGGCGCCGTCTCGCGGCGCAATTCGCCATCGGTCGCGACCCACAATCGCTTGCGGCGCGCGGTCATGCGCAGATGCCGGGCGGCATGGCTGTGAATGCCGGCATTCTCCCGCCATTGACCGGCCACCAGGTCCGCCCCCGCCTTCAGCCGGGCGAGCGCCCCCTCGTCCTGCGCCAGATGCACCTCCAGCGTGCCGCCATCGAGCGCGGAGCGGCGCCAGTCGGCGCCGGCAAACCGGTTGCAGGTCACGAGCGCGGCATAAGAGCGGACCTCGCTCAGCCGGCCGTCGATTTCCAGCGTCAAGGTCATGCGGCCGGTCCGCGTCAGCGCGCGGAAAGCGGCGACGCCGATCCGCAGCACGCGATGCGGCAGGTCGCGCGATTCCTCGCGCGCGCGCGCCATCTGGCTGAAAAAGCCGAGCCCCGAGATGGAATGGAAATAGCTCCCGTTCAACGTCGCGAGGTCGATCGCGCGCGGGGTGCTGCGCGCGAGCGCTTCCAGCGCCTGCTCCAGGTCCTGCGGCATGCCGAGGTCGCGCGCCAGCAGATTGAGGGTGCCGAGCGGCAGCACGCCCAAAGTCTTGCCGGTGAAAGCGAGCCGCCCCGCCGCGCCATTGACGCTGCCGTCGCCGCCGCCGACGATCACGGTATCGGCATCGCCGCCGCAGGCCTGCGCGATCGCGCGCTCGATGCGCGCGCCCTTGGCGAAGACGATGGCGATTTCACGCCCCCGCGCACGCAGCGCCGCGCGCACGCGCTGCGCCATCGCGGCCGGCTCCTGCCCGATCAGCGAGCCGGCACGGGCGTTGAGAATGACGGCAATGTTCTGCATGCGCTGTTCTGCATGCGCTCCCGGTCGCACCGGCGACGGCCGTGCGAGCCCAAAGCAACGCACAGCCCCCGCTTCGGGTTGCACCGGCACCCGGATTTTTTGCGTTACTTCGCGGGCTCCCCGAGCGAGGCCCAGGCCTGCGCGAGGTTCGACAGCGTGAACGGCGCGAAGCGGAATTCCACGCGATGCCGTCCGGGCGGCACCTCGACACCGCGGAACAGCACGTCCGCACGCATCAGCGGCACGGATTCGCCGTCGATCTCGGCGATCCAGCCGGGATAATAGGTCGCGTTGAGCACGAGAACGCCGCCGAGCGCGGATTCGACCTCGACGACGCTGCGCCCCGGCGCCCAGGACACGAACTGCGCCGAGCCGGCAAAGGATGCGCCGGCCGCGTAGCTCTTCACCGGCGGCGTGTCGTCGTCGATCAGCGCGCGGTCGCTGGAAGGGCTGGCCGCAAGCTGGCCGCCGGTCACGGTGGCATCCGCGTCGGCGACCTGCACGCGCGCGGTGAACTTGACGCGCGGCGCGCGGTGCGAGAGCCGGTAGATCCAGATTTTCGGTCCGTCCAGCAGGACTTCGGCAACCGGCTTCTTGCGCAGGCGCGGAATCTCCGCGATCGGCCGCCCGAGCACGAGATATTCGAGACCGAGCGCGCGCGCGAGCGCGCAATCGTAGCCGTCGAACGAGCCGGGAAACTGGCGCAGCGGCGCCGCATAGGTCGCCTCCCCCGGCGACACCAGGCGATCGTAGAAGCCGATGCGCAGCGGATTGTAGCCGTTGGTCGCCTCCCAGCCGCGGACCATGGCGAGATTCTGCCATTCCGAACCGACGCCGATGATCTCGACGCGCGGATGATCGCCCTCGCGATGATGCGCCGCCAGCGCTTCGTCGAGAATCGCGATGGCCCTGGCGTCCTCCGCGGCCGGCCGCTCGAGCACGGCATAGAGCTGCCTCGGCTCGGCATTCAGCCGCGACGCGGCGTTCCACCACAGGAGCTCGGCGACCGCGACCGCGGTCAGCAGCATCGCCGCGTGGCGCCGCAATCCGCGCGTGTTCGACACGACGATGACGAGGACGATTGCCGCGACGAAAGGCAGGATTTTCAGCACCTCGATGCCGGCCGCGAAGGCCTTGCCGTAGCGCGCGGCGAACAGGAGCGACGCTGCGACGGCGGCAAGCGCGAGCGCGCTTGCGGCAACGAGCGCCACGGGGTTCACGCGCGGAATGCCCCGCCGCACGAAATCGGCGAGCAGATGCCCGCTCAGCAAGGCCAGCGCGACCACCGCGACAAAGCTGCCATCGACCGGACGGCGGAAGAAGGTCATGCCCGGAACCCACTCGAACAGGACCGCGAAGACGGGCGTATAGCGGCCGAGCATGAACAGGACGGCACAGGCGAGCATGCCCGCGAGCAGCCGCCGGCCGCGCCGGAAAATCGCGCCGCCGGCAAAGCCGAACCACAACAGCAGCACGAGAGGCAGCGCGCCCACGAACAGATAATTGAACGACTGGTCGGTGAACGCGAGTTCCGGCATCCGCCAGTTCGGTCCCCAATAGTCGGGCGCATGCGAGCCCAGGATATTGGCGAAGGCGAGCGTGCCGAGATTGGCCGGATGCAGCGAGCCCTGCACGGCGTCGGCCAGCGTGACGGCCGGCCGGTTCGACAGGGCGGCGAATTGCAGCGTGAGCAGCATCGGCAGCGCGATCAGCGCGAGGCAGACGATGCCCGACACGGCGAGAACCGGCAGGCGCGTGCGCAGATAGGCGAGCGGCCGCTTCGCCGTCGCGATCTCGGCGATGGCGACCGCCACGAGCAC